>NZ_JADDUM010000124.1 GCF_015163715.1 Pseudomonas cyclaminis | reverse complement strand
CCCCTCCCACATTTTTTATCCGGTTCGATCAGCTCAAGCCGTGGCGCGATGCAGGCTGGCGAGGAAACCCGCCGCCCCCACAAACAAACCGGCAAACGTGCGGTTCACGCGCTTTTGCTGCGCTGGCGTGCGCAACAGGCGCAGCACCTTCGACGCCAACCCCGTGTACCCCGCCATCACAATCATATCGACGCTGATCATCGTCGCACCCAGGATCAGATACTGAATCAGCAACGGCGCCTGCGGGTTCACGAACTGCGGCAGTACCGCCAGCATGAACACCAGGGCTTTCGGGTTGCTGGCGTTGACCAGAAAACCGCGGAACATCATTGCCATCGGCTTGCCGATCGGGCGTGGCGCCGCGTCATCGGTCATGTCCATGGGCAAGGCGCGCCATTGCTTGACGGCCAGGTACACCAGGTAGGCCACGCCGAACCATTTGATCGCATAAAACGCGGTGGACGACGCCGCGAGAATCGCACCCAAACCACCGGCCACCACGGCAATCTGCATCGCCAGGCCCAGTTGCAGGCCAATGGCGTTCCAGTAACCGCGCACAAAACCATATTGCAGGCCGCTGGACATCGAAGCGATGGCACCGGCGCCAGGGGAAAGGGAGATGATCCAACTGGCCAGGAAAAAGGCCAGCCACGTATCGAGTGCCATTGCACACCTCGGGAAGGAATTAGCGGTTGTGCCTTAAGCTAACTCCGCCGGCCGAGCAATGGCTATAGATTTTTATACGAGGTGATTCCTAGCGGTCGCCCGGAAACACATGAGTGCCTGGCCAGCGCCGCACGGAACGTTGGAAGAACAGGCTGTTGGGCACTTGCACCATCGCACTGTCAGTCCCGGCCTCTGCGACCTCGATCAATGTGGTGTAGAGCAGGTTGATTGCTACCACACGGCCTTTCACACCCGGCTTGTCGACGGTATCCACCAGCTCGACGATGTCACCAATGCGGAACGGCCCGACAGTGAAAATCAAGATCGCGCACAGCAGGTTCGACAGCACCGACCACATCGCGAAGAACGCCACGGCGGCAACCGCAACAAACCCCGACAACGCGGTCCACAGCACGGTGGCGGACACGCCCAGGCGACCCAGTACGAAGATCAGCGCACTGCCCATGATCAGCCACCGCAGCCCCCCGCGCAGCGGCATCAACAGCTGCGGCGGGAACGGGTAGCGCTCACCCAGGCGAGTCAGGCCTTTGGCAACGAAACGCTGGGCGAGGTAAGCGCCCAGCAGGATCAGCAGGATTTGCACACCGATCCACACGGGCTCGACCCATTGCGTCGGAATCGGCAATTGCAACGCTTCCATCAGGACAGCGCCTCCAGCTCCGCTTGCAGGGTTTCGAGCAGTTCGAGGGCTTCCATCCAGGTCTCCTCCAATTGCCCTTCACGCACCTTGAGCCTGGCCTGTTCGGCCAGCAGGTCGCGCAGCTCATCCTTGCGCGCCGCCTCGTACACGGCGCTGTCGCCCAGGCTGGCTTCGATCTTGGCCAGGCGCTCGTGCAGCTTGCCCAGCTCGGCTTCCAGCTTGTCGGCTTCGCGCTTGTGCGGCGCCAACTGTTGGCGCAAGGCTGCAGCAGCCTGACGTTGAGCCTTTTTGTCGGTTTTGTCCGGGTTGACCGGCGTGTTGCTGACCGGTGCGTTGCGCAGACGGTAATCCGTCAGCCAGCGTGCGTAGTCATCCAGGTCGCCGTCGAACTCTTCGACTTTGCCATCGGCCACCAGCAGAAAGTTGTCGGTGGTGCTCTTGAGCAAATGGCGATCGTGAGACACCACCAGTACCGCACCGCTGAATTCCTGCAGGGCCATGGTCAGCGCCAGGCGCATTTCCAGGTCCAGGTGGTTGGTGGGCTCATCGAGCAGCAGCAGGTTCGGACGGTCCCAGGCGATCAGCGCCAGGGCCAGGCGCGCCTTTTCACCACCGGAGAAGTTCAGCACCGGCTCGTCGATGCGTGCGCCACGGAAGTCGAAACCACCGAGGAAATCCCGCAGGGTCTGCTCGCGCTCGGTCGGCGCCAGGCGTTGCAGGTGCAGCAGCGGGCTGGCTTTGGAGTCCAGGGAGTCCAACTGATGCTGGGCGAAGTAGCCCACCACCAGGTTCTCGCCACGGGTCAGGCGGCCGGCCAGGGGTTGCAGCTCACCCGAGAGGTTCTTGATCAGCGTCGACTTGCCCGCGCCGTTAGGGCCGAGCAAACCGATGCGCGCACCTGGCGTGAGCTGCAGCTTGACCTTTTCCAGGATGGTTTTGTCGCCATAACCCAGGCGGGCATCCGAGAGGTCCAACAAGGGGCTGGAGATCTTCACCGATTCGCGAAATACAAAGTCGAACGGCGAATCGACGTGGGCCGCCGACAGTTCTTCCATGCGCTCCAGGGCTTTGATCCGGCTCTGGGCCTGACGGGCCTTGGTGGCCTGGGCCTTGAACCGGGCGATGTAGCTTTCCATGTGCGCACGTTGCGCTTGCTGCTTCTCGAACGCCTGCTGTTGCTGGGCCAGGCGCTCGGCACGGGCACGTTCGAACGCGGTGTAGCCGCCCCGGTAGAGGGTGATTTTCTTCTGTTCGACATGGGCGATGTTGTCGACCACGGCGTCGAGGAAATCCCGGTCGTGGGAAATCAACAGCAAGGTGCCCTGGTAGCTCTTGAGGAAATCTTCCAGCCACAGGATCGCATCGAGGTCCAAGTGGTTGGTCGGTTCGTCGAGCAGCAACAGGTCCGAGGGGCACATCAGCGCCTGGGCCAGATTAAGGCGCATGCGCCAGCCGCCGGAGAAGTCGGCGACCGGACGGTCCATTTGTTCGTTGGTGAAGCCAAGGCCGGCAAGCATCTTGCGGGCGCGGGCGTCGGCGGTGTAGCCGTCGGCGCTGTCGAGTTCGGCGTGCAGGCGCGCCTGGGCGGCGCCGTCCTGGGCTTTCTCGGCCTCGGCCAGGTCGTGTTGCACCTGGCGCAGACGCAGGTCGCCATCGAGCACGTAGTCGATCGCGATGCGGTCCAGGGTATCGATCTCCTGGCGCATATGGGCGATGCGCCAGTCGGCCGGCAGCAGGCAGTCCCCGGAATCCGGGGTCAGCTCACCCAGCAACAGGGCAAACAACGTGGATTTGCCGGCGCCGTTGGCACCGATCAGGCCGGCTTTGTGACCGGCGTGCAGGGTCAGCTCGGCGTCTTCGAGAAGACGTTGCGGGCCACGCTGTAATGTTAGGCTTTGAAGTCGGATCATAATGGCGGCGGAGTCTACCAGCTTCGTTGGCCAATGGCTTGGGTGTGAATATGTGTGCTGACCTGTGGAGCTTTGCCCTCTCGACTTACGCCCGTCCGGGTGTGGAAGCCGCGTGCCTGCGTTTGCAGGAACAAGGAGCGGATGTGTGCCTGCTGCTGTGTGGGGCGTGGCTGGAACATCGCGGGGTGGCGCTGACCTGCGAGCGCTTGCAGGCGCTGAAACAGATCGCCGGACCCTGGCAGGCGCACGTCATCGACCCGTTGCGACAGGTGCGCGTGCAATGGCGGGCGTTGGCGCAGCAGGATGAACAACTGTCGGCGTTACGGGAGCGGGTCAAAACCCTGGAGTTGGACGCGGAACGCGAACTGCTGGCACGCCTGGAAGCGCTGGCACAGACATGGTCGAGCGCAGAAGTGATGGAGCATCAGAAATGGCTGGAAGGACTGGTGGCTGAGGCGGCCACCAACCTTGACCACGACGCGCTGCAACACTTGCGCGTCGTGGCCACCGGCACTTAGGAAGCGCTGGTTGGAGTGGTGCTTGGTGCTGCCGGTGCAGGGGTGCTGTTGGCCGGGGCGGTTGGAGCGGTGGAGGCAGCCGGAGTAGCCGCAGGTGCTGCTGGCTTGGCGGGTGCTGGCTTAACGGCTGGTTTGGCAGCAGCAGTTTTAGCCGCTGGCTTGGCGGCTGGCTTTGCAGCAGCAGCTTTAGCAACTGGCTTGGCGGCTGGTTTGCAGCAGCAG
>NZ_JADDUM010000123.1 GCF_015163715.1 Pseudomonas cyclaminis | reverse complement strand
TTCTCGGGTTGCAGGGCATCGTGGTGAAAAGCCATGGTTCGGCCGGCGTGGAAGGTTTTCAAAGTGCGATTGCGCGGGCCTTGATCGAGATTCAGGAGAACCTGCCGCAACGCTTGCACGGACGTCTTGAGGATCTGTTGCCTTAGGCGAATTGGCCCCGGAGTGCTTAAATGTGACCGGCCAGTTCAATTGACCATCCAATCTGTCAGTTTCGTGCGCTCCCACAGTCGGTGCGCGCATTTTTGACGACCAGATCATTAGGGGCTTGTTACATGTCTACATCCCTCGCATTCGTCTTTCCAGGGCAGGGTTCGCAGTCCCTCGGCATGTTGGCCGAGCTGGGCGCGCAATACCCGCTGATCCTGGATACTTTCAAGGAAGCTTCCGAGGCCCTGGGTTACGACCTGTGGGCGCTGACCCAGCAGGGGCCGGAAGAGCAGCTCAATCAAACCGATAAAACCCAGCCGGCCATCCTGACCGCTTCGATCGCCCTGTGGCGCTTGTGGCTGGCCGAAGGCGGCGCGCGCCCGGCATTCGTCGCCGGTCACAGCCTGGGTGAATACAGCGCCCTCGTTGCGGCGGGCAGCCTGACTCTCGCTGAAGCGGTCAAGCTGGTCGAGCGCCGTGGTCAGCTGATGCAGGAAGCCGTTCCGGCCGGGCAGGGCGGCATGGCTGCCATCCTCGGTCTGGACGATGCCGTGGTGATCGAAGTCTGTGCCGAAGCGGCCCAGGGCGAAGTTGTCAGCGCGGTGAATTTCAACTCCCCTGGCCAGGTGGTGATCGCCGGTGCCAAGGCGGCAGTCGAGCGTGCCATCGAAGGCTGCAAGGCCCGTGGCGCCAAGCGTGCGCTGCCGTTGCCGGTGAGCGTACCGTCCCACTGCGAATTGATGCGCCCGGCGGCCGAGCGGTTTGCTGAGTCCATTGCGGCCATCAACTGGCAGGCGCCGCAGATCCCGCTGGTGCAGAACGTCAGCGCGGCCGTGGCCGCCGACCTCGACACCCTCAAGCGCGACCTGCTGGAGCAGCTCTACAAGCCGGTACGCTGGGTTGAGTCGGTCCAGACGTTGGCCGCCAACGGCGCCACCGAGCTGGTTGAGTGTGGGCCGGGCAAAGTCCTGGCCGGCCTGAACAAGCGTTGCGCGGACGGCGTGTCGACTGCCAACCTGAATACCCCGGATGCCTTCGCTGCCGCTCGTGCGGCACTGGCCTGAACTCAGAACCCTGAAGAATTAGGAGAAGCCTGCATGAGTCTGCAAGGTAAAGTTGCACTGGTTACCGGCGCGAGCCGTGGCATTGGCCAGGCGATCGCCCTGGAGCTGGGCCGTCAGGGCGCCGTCGTGATCGGCACCGCCACTTCCGCTTCGGGCGCCGAGCGTATCGCCGCGACCCTGAAGGAAAACGGTGTTCAAGGCACCGGCCTTGAGCTGAATGTGACCAGCGATGAATCCGTGGCGGCTGTGTTGGCCGAGATCACTGCACAGTTCGGCGCACCGGCTATTCTGGTGAACAATGCCGGTATTACCCGCGATAACCTGATGATGCGCATGAAAGACGACGAGTGGTACGACGTGGTCGATACCAACTTGAACAGTCTGTTTCGCCTGTCCAAGGGTGTTTTGCGCGGCATGACCAAGGCGCGTTGGGGCCGAATTATCAATATTGGCTCCGTAGTGGGTGCCATGGGCAACGCAGGCCAAGTAAACTACGCAGCCGCCAAGGCCGGTCTGGAAGGTTTCAGCCGTGCGTTGGCACGTGAGGTCGGTTCGCGGTCGATTACGGTCAACTCGGTGGCCCCAGGGTTCATCGACACCGATATGACCCGCGAACTGCCGCAAGCACAGCGTGAAGGCTTGCTGACGCAGATTCCGCTGGGCCGTCTGGGCCAGGCTCAAGAGATCGCGAATGTGGTCACTTTCCTGGCATCCGACGGTGCGGCATACGTGACTGGGGCTACAATCCCGGTGAACGGCGGGATGTACATGAGTTAATTTGTGACGGATCGCTTCAAAAAAATGTCATACGAGCTGTCTAAAATCCGTTATAAAGCTGCAACTTAATTTATAGGCAGGTGGCGGACCGGGTACAGGGTGAAGCTTTCAGTTGAAAAGCTGAAAAGGCTTTCTATACACTTACCCACTGGCCAGCTGCCTGAATTTGTCCATTAGGAGTTAAACAAGGTATGAGCACCATCGAAGAGCGCGTCAAGAAAATCGTTGCCGAGCAACTGGGCGTTAAGGAAGAAGAAGTGGTCAACACTGCTTCCTTCGTAGAAGACCTGGGTGCCGATTCCCTTGACACCGTTGAGCTGGTGATGGCTCTGGAAGAGGAATTCGAGACCGAGATCCCGGACGAAGAAGCTGAAAAAATCACTACTGTTCAAGCTGCTATCGACTACGTTACTAGCCACCAGGCGTAATAGTTTGTAGTCGTCGCTTGCTGTTAGGGAAAACCGCACTGCTGTAACGGCGTGCGGTTTTTTCTTTAGCGCTGATGAAAAAGTAAGCTCTGAAGCAAAGTGTCGTCATTAGAAAAAGGAGAGTGCTGTGTCGCGTAGACGCGTCGTAGTCACCGGTATGGGTATGTTGTCGCCACTGGGTACGGATGTGCCGAGCAGTTGGCAGGGCATTCTGGCTGGCCGCAGTGGTATTGGTCTGATCGAACACACGGACCTTTCTGCCTATTCCACCCGTTTTGGCGGCTCGGTAAAGGGTTTCAATGTCGAGGAATATCTCTCGATCAAGGAATCCCGCAAGCTCGACCTGTTCATTCAATACGGCCTGGCAGCCGGTTTTCAGGCGGTGCGTAACGCCGGCCTGGAAGTCACCGACGCCAACCGTGAACGCATCGGCGTGGCCATGGGGTCGGGTATTGGCGGTCTGACCAATATCGAAGAAACCAGCCGCACGCTGCATGATTCCGGCCCTCGTCGAATTTCACCGTTCTTCGTGCCTGGCTCGATCATCAATATGATTTCCGGTTTCCTGTCTATCCACCTGGGTGCACAGGGGCCTAACTACGCCATTGCTACGGCGTGCACCACGGGGACTCACTGCATCGGCATGGCGGCGCGCAACATCGCCTATGACGAAGCTGACGTGATGATCGCCGGTGGTGCTGAAATGGCTGCCTGCGGCCTGGGCATGGGGGGCTTCGGCGCGTCCCGTGCATTGTCGACCCGCAATGACGAGCCGACCCGTGCCAGCCGTCCGTGGGACAAGGGCCGTGACGGCTTCGTACTGTCCGACGGCGCCGGTGCCCTGGTGCTGGAAGAGTTGGAACACGCCAAGGCGCGTGGTGCGACCATCTACGCCGAGTTGATCGGCTTTGGCATGAGCGGCGACGCCTACCACATGACCTCGCCGCCGTCTGACGGTGCCGGCGCTGCGCGCTGCATCGCCAACGCCCTGCGTGATGCCAAGGTCAATGTCGACCAGGTGCAGTACATCAACGCCCATGGCACTTCCACGCCGACCGGTGACTTGGCGGAAGCCGAGGCCATCAAGTCGGTGTTCGGCGAGCACGCCTACAAGCTGGCGGTCAGCTCCACCAAGTCCATGACCGGCCATCTGCTGGGTGCGGCGGGCGCGGTCGAGGCGATCTTCAGTGTGATGGCCATCAAGGACCAGGTCGCTCCGCCGACCATCAACCTGGATGAGCCGGACGAAGGCTGCGACCTGAACTTCGTGCCGCACGAGCCGCAACAGATGCCGATCGACGTGGCAATCTCCAACTCGTTCGGGTTTGGTGGCACCAACGGTTCCCTGGTGTTCCGCCGGTACGCCGAGTGATGCACAGCTGGGTCGACGGTCAGCCAGCGGACAGCGTGCCCCTGAAAGATCGCGGCCTGGCGTATGGCGATGGCCTGTTCGAGACCATTGCCGTCAAGGCCGGGCAGCCCGTGCTGCTCGACCGCCACCTGCAGCGCCTCGGTGAGGGCTGCAGGCGTTTCGCTTTCGAGGTGGATCACGGTGTGATCCGCAACGAAATACTTTCCTATGCCGCCGCCCTTGGCGACGGTGTCCTCAAATTGATCCTGACCCGTGGCGACAGTCTGCGCGGTTATGGCGTCAATCCCGGCGCACCGGTGCGCCGTATCCTGCAGGGCAGTCCGCCCGCGACCTATCCCCACGCTCATGGAACCGAAGGCATCCGCCTGTTTCCGTGTGCGACCCGCTTGGCCGAGCAGCCGCTGCTGGCCGGTCTCAAGCACCTCAACCGCCTGGAGCAGGTGATTGCCCGTGCCGAGTGGCAAGATGTCGAGCACGCCGAAGGCCTGATGCTGGATATGTCCGGGCGTGTGATCGAGGGCGTATTCAGCAACCTTTTCCTTGTATGCAACGGTTTGTTACTAACCGCCGATCTGACTCGTTGCGGGGTTGCTGGTGTCATGCGCGCCGAGATCCTGGACCAGGCACAAGCGCTGGGTATCGCGCTGGCCGTGGCTGACATCACTGTCGAGCAGTTGCAGCAGGCCGACGAAGTCTTCGTCTGCAACAGCGTATATGGCATTTGGCCGGTGCGCGGCTGTGCGGCGATGAGCTGGCCGGTTGGGCCGCTCACCCGTAAACTGCAGGGCATTGTTCGCGCACTATTGGATATTTGAGTTGATACGAAAACTGGTTGTACTGCTGCTGATTGCGCTGTTCTCGGCGGCTTTGCTGTTGGGGTTTTCCGCCTGGAAATACGACGCTGCCTTGAAGCAGCCGCTGAACCTGACCCAGGAGCAGTTGCTCGATGTGCCGGCAGGGGCGACCCCGACCGGCACCTTTAATCGCCTCGAAGCAGACGGCGTGCTCGACGGCGCGTTCTGGCTGCGTCTTTACTGGCGCTTCAACCTTGACGGCCAGCCACTGCACAGCGGCGAATACCGCATGACGCCCGGCATGACCGCCGAAGGCCTGATCGGCCTGTGGCAGCGTGGCGAGGTGGTGCAGTACAGCCTGACCCTGGTGGAAGGCTGGAACTTTCGCCAGGTGCGCTCGGCCCTGGCCAAGCATGAAAAGATCGTGCAGAGCCTCTCCGGCCTGAGTGACAGCGAAGTGATGGACAAGCTCGGCCACCCTGGCGTGTTTCCTGAAGGGCGGTTCTTCCCGGATACCTACCGCTTCGTGCGTGGCATGACCGATGTCGAATTCCTGAAAAAAGCCTACAACCGCCTGGACGATGTACTCGCTCAGGAGTGGAGCAAGCGCGCCGCCGATGCGCCGTACACCGACCCTTACCAAGCGCTGATCATGGCCTCCCTGGTGGAAAAAGAGACCGGTGTGCCGCAAGAGCGTGGCCAGATTGCCGGCGTATTCGTGCGCCGCCTGAAGATCGGCATGCTGCTGCAGACCGACCCTACGGTGATCTACGGCCTGGGTGAGCGTTACAACGGCAAGTTGACCCGTGCTCATCTCAAGGAAGCCAACCCTTACAACACCTATATGATTGCCGGGCTGCCGCCGACGCCCATCGCCATGGTCGGCCGCGAGGCGATCCATGCCGCGTTGAACCCGGTGCCGGGCAGCAGCCTGTATTTCGTCGCCCGTGGCGATGGCAGCCATATTTTCTCCGATGACCTGGGTGCGCATAATGCCGCCGTGCGTGAGTTCCAGCTCAAGCGCCGCGCCGATTACCGCTCCAGCCCGGCGCCGGTGGTCACGCCGCCGGAAGATGTAGCGCCGCCAACGGATGCTCCCGCCGAGCCCGCGCCGGACACCACCGCGCCGCAAAGCCCGCAATGACTCTGACTAAGGACTGCCTGTGACTGGCTTGTTTATTACCCTGGAAGGCCCCGAAGGCGCCGGCAAGAGCACCAACCGCGATTACCTGGCCGAGCGTTTGCGCGCGCAAGGGATCGAGGTGGTGTTGACCCGTGAGCCCGGCGGTACGCCGCTGGCCGAGCGCATCCGCGAAGTGTTGCTGGCCCCAGGCGAAGAACAGATGAACCCGGACACCGAGCTGCTGCTGGTGTTCGCCGCCCGTGCGCAACACCTGGCCGAAGTGATACGCCCGGCCTTGGCACGCGGTGCCGTGGTGATTTGTGACCGGTTTACCGATTCCACCTACGCCTACCAGGGCGGCGGCCGCGGCTTATCCCTGGAGCGCATCGCCACCTTGGAAACCTTCGTGCAGGGTGATCTGCGCCCAGACCTGACCCTGCTGTTCGACCTGCCGGTGGAAGTGGGCATGGCCCGCGCCAGTGCCCGTGGTCGTCTCGATCGCTTCGAGCTGGAAGGCCAGGCGTTTTTCGATGCGGTGCGCAGCGCGTTCCTCAAACGTGCCCATGCAGAACCTGCGCGGTATCACCTGTTGGACGCAGCCCAGCCGTTGACCCAGGTGCAGCAGGCCATCGACGGCCTGATGCCAACGCTGTTGGAGCGCGCCCGTGGCTGAAGCCTACCCGTGGCAGGACAGTCTCTGGCAGCAATTGGCCGGTCGTGCCCAGCACGCCCACGCTTATTTGCTGCACGGCCCAATCGGCATTGGTAAACGCGCCCTTGCCGAGCGTCTGATGGCCAGCTTGCTGTGCCAGCGCCCGGTCAACCTGGAGGCCTGCGGCGAGTGCAAATCGTGCCTGCTGCTCAAGGCCGGCAGCCATCCCGACAATTACTTGCTGGAGCCTGAGGAAGCCGACAAGGCGATCAAGGTCGACCAGGTGCGTGATCTCGTCAGCTTCGTGGTGCAAACCGCGCAGATGGGTGGGCGCAAGGTGGTGCTGATCGAGCCGGTGGAGGCGATGAACATCAACGCCGCCAACGCCTTGCTCAAAAGCCTTGAAGAACCCTCCGGCGACACTGTGCTGCTGCTGGTGAGCCATCAGTCCAGCCGCCTGTTGCCGACCATCCGCAGCCGCTGCGTGCAGCAGGCTTGTCCGTTGCCAAGCGAGGCGATGAGCCTGCAATGGCTGGCGCAGGCACTGCCGGACTGTTCCGCAGATGAGCGCGTCGAACTGCTGACCCTGGCTGCCGGCTCGCCCCTGGCCGCCGTGAAGCTGCAAGCCCAGGGTGTCCGTGAACAACGTGCGCTGGTGGTGGAGGGCGTTAAAAAACTGCTCAAGCAGGAAATGTCCGCGACCCAACTGGCCGAAAGCGCCTGGAAAGACATCCCCCTGTTGTTGCTGTTCGACTGGTTCTGTGACTGGTCGAGCCTGATCCTGCGCTACCAGTTGACCCAGGATGAAAATGGCCTGGGCCTGCCGGACATGCGCAAGGTGGTGCAGTACCTCGCGCAGAAAAGTGCCCAGGACAAGGTGCTGGCTATCCAGGACTGGATCCTCGCCCAGCGCCAGAAAGTCCTCGGCAAGGCCAACCTCAACCGTGTGCTGTTGCTTGAAGCGCTGCTGGTGCAGTGGGTGGGCCTGCTCGGCCGCCGTTAATTTCCGTGGCCGACGGGTGTATCGTCGGCCAGACCCTCTCCGTGACTCAAGTTGTAACTTCCTATGCTCGTAGATTCCCATTGCCACCTTGATCGCCTTGACCTCGCCCAGCACGGCGGCTCCCTCGACGCCGCCCTGGACGCTGCTCGCCAGCGTGGGGTAGGGCACTTCCTGTGCATCGGCGTCAGCGCTGACAACGCCGCCGACGTCAAAGCCCTGGCTGATCGTTATGCCGACGTGGATTGCTCCGTGGGCATCCACCCGCTGGACCTCAAGCCCGGCGAAGCCCCGGCCCTCGACTGGTTGCTCGGCGAACTCAACCACCCACGCGTGGTGGCCATCGGCGAGACCGGCCTGGACTACCACTACGAACCCGAAGCCGCCGAGTTGCAGCAGGCATCCTTCCGCCTGCACCTGCAAGCCGCCCAGCAGACAGGCAAACCGGTGATCGTCCACACCCGTGGCGCCCGTGCCGACACGCTCACGTTGCTACGCGAAGCCGCGTTGCCACAGGCCGGCGTATTGCATTGCTTCACCGAGGACTGGGACATGGCCAAGGCTGCCCTTGACCTGGGGTTCTATATTTCCTTGTCGGGCATCGTCACTTTCCGCAATGCCGACGCCCTGCGCGATGTGGCGCGCCAAGTCCCGGCCGATCGCCTGTTGGTGGAAACCGATTCGCCGTACCTGGCGCCCATCCCCCATCGTGGCAAGCCGAACCTGCCGGAGTATGTGCGTGATGTGGCGGAATTTCTGGCGATGCTGCGAGGTGAGTCCTACGAGCGTTTTGCCGAGCAGACTACCGAGAACTTCAAGCGTCTGTTTCCACTGGCTCACGTTGCTGCGTAGGCCCACGCTCAAATCGCAGGCAAAAAAAACCCGGGTTCTGGGGGGTGAATCCGGGTTAAGACCATTAGGAGTAAAACAAGGGCACACAGTCCGTCGGTACCCAGGTCGGCGCTTCACTTGGGGGAGATGTCACGCCGACAGTTCAAGTATTGATCAGTATCCGATTCAGTCCAGTCGCGACTGATCGTTTTTTAAACAGATTTGGAATACAGGCGCTTCGCTTGAGTTCTCATTGCGCCGGTGCACGGGTGCAGTTGTTGCGTATTATTTCTGACTGATAGCCATGAAATCGTTGGCACTCTGAAAGTAAAGTGCGTCGCGGGTTCACATAGGCGTTGCCCAACGACCGTTCAGTCGGGATAATCCCTCGCACTGGGTAAATCGTATCGCCATGTATTCGTGGCCCTGCGCAACCCTCCCTATTCCGACCTTTGCAGACCTCTTCCTCATGCACAAAGAACCCCGTAAGGTCCGTGAGTTTCGCCGCCGTGAGCAGGAGATTCTCGACACCGCACTCAAATTGTTCCTCGAACAAGGCGAAGACAGCGTCACCGTCGAGATGATCGCGGATGCCGTGGGTATCGGCAAAGGCACCATTTACAAACACTTCAAGTCCAAGGCCGAGATCTACCTGCGCCTGATGCTCGACTACGAGCGCGATTTGAACGAGCTGCTGCACTCGGCCGATGTCGACAAGGACAAGGAAGCGCTGTCCCGCGCCTACTTCGAGTTCCGCATGCGCGACCCGCAGCGCTACCGCCTGTTCGACCGCCTCGAAGAGAAGGTCGTCAAGGGCCATCAGGTGCCGGAGATGGTCGAGGAACTGCACAAGATCCGCGCCTCGAACTTCGAACGCCTGACCCTGTTGATCAAGGGCCGCATCAGCGAAGGCAAGCTTGAAGACGTACCGCCGTACTTTCACTACTGCGCCGCCTGGGCGTTGGTGCACGGCGCCGTGGCGCTGTACCACTCGCCGTTCTGGAGCAATGTGCTGGAAGACCAGGAAGGGTTCTTTCAGTTCCTGATGGACATCGGCGTGCGCATGGGCAACAAGCGCAAGCACAGCACCGAGCCTGCAGTTGTAGACTCTGCGCGTGTTGAGACGCCGGCGTCGTAATCTTTACTGCCAGGCGTAGTACCCCAGGAATATACTCAGGCAAGGACCTTGCTAAAAGCTGATTTATCAGTCAGCTTTTAGCGCGCCCGAATCATCCTCTGCCGGAGTGATCCATGATCGTTGATCGTCAAGGCAGGCGTTTTCGCAATTTGCGGATCAGCCTGACCTCAGCCTGCAATTACGCGTGTACCTACTGCGTGCCCAACGGCAAGCGGCTGGTGGCTGCCCAGGACGAACTCTCGGCCGAGGCCATGGCCCGTGGCGTGGCTTACCTGATCGAAGCGGCGGGCATCGACCGCCTGCGCATCACGGGCGGCGAGCCGCTGGTCAGCCCCAAGCTGGAAGCCTTTATGGGCGCAGTCGGTGGCATGGGGCTCAGCGATATCAGCCTGACCACCAACGGCCAACTGCTGGCGCGCAAACTGCCGCTGCTGGTGGATGCCGGCATTCGGCGCATCAATGTCTCCCTCGATACCCTGGACGCCGCTGCCTTCCGCAGCATCGCCCGTGGCGGCGACCTGGCCACCGTGCTTGATGGCATGGACCAGGCCCGCGCCGCTGGAATCAAGATCAAGGTCAACATGGTGCCGTTGCGCGGCCAGAACCTGGACCAGGTCATGCCGCTGCTCGACTACTGCCTGGAGCGTGGTTACGAGCTGCGCTTTATCGAGTTGATGCGCATGGGCCACCTGGCCAAGGACTCCAATGCGTTCCTGCAACAATTCGTCAGCCTGCAGCAACTGCTCAGCCTGATCGGCGAACACCACGAATACCTGCAAGCCAATGCCCCGGTTGACGCAACTGCAGTTCGCTACGAGGTGCCGGGCAAGGGCTACTTTGGCGTGATCGCCAATGAAAGCGTGCCGTTCTGCCGTACCTGCTCGCGGTTGCGTCTGTCGTCTACCGGCTGGCTGCATGGTTGCCTGTCGTCGAGCAACCGACACTATGTCGGCGACCTGCTCGACAAACCGCGCCACCAGGCGCTGCCGGCGCTGCAAGGATTGCTGATGAAAGCCCTGGGCGACAAACAGGAAGTGGCGTTCTCGGGTGGTGCCACCATCATGAAGATCATCGGCGGCTGACGCTATCCCGAGATTACAGATCATCCAATGTGGGAGTTGCCCTCAAGCTGGCGCAGAACCTGCATCTCACGCCCATTCGCCGGTTTTCCGTCACCGGCTTCTGGAGGATTAGGATGCGTAGTCTGGTTTTGTTGCTGGCGTCGTTGACGCTGAGTGGTTGCATGACCGTCAGCGATATGGCCGAAGGCACCCGCTATCAGATGAGCGATGCCGGGTTGCTCGACCACAGCGATACCCGCCGTACGGCGTCGGTTCGCATACAGCCGGACTCCTTTGTCTTCATCGCCCAGGGCGCCTTCGTGCCGCCGGGCAGCGCCTATCCGCGGCCGAACGTGGTAGCCGAGGAAGCCTTCAACGGCTTCGTCGAATACTTCCCCATGGTGCGCCGCGCCCGTCAGCCCGAGGGGCTGGAGCAGGCGATGGCCGAAGCCCGTGCGGCCGGTGCCCACTACCTGCTGTACTGCCGATTCGCCAAGGCGGATGACCGAATCGGCAACGCCGATGAGTGGGCCGATCAAGAGGCCCTGGACCGGGTTGGGCTGGACAGCGGCGTGATCCAGATCATGTTGATCGAGACCAGCACCCAGTATTTGATTGATACTGCACGCATTCGCAGTCGTGGCGGTTTACTGACGTTCCACGACAATCGGCCACAAGACCTGATTGCCCGCCCGCTCGCGCAGTACGCCCGAGGCCTGCTGGGCATGAGTGATCAGTAGGGCCAGATCAAAAAAAGGGAGAACCTCATGACCGATTCCGCCAAGGCCAACGACCTGTTGGCCCAGTTGCCCAAAGGCAAGGGACGGCGCCGGTGCACCTGTGGAACCCGGATTTCTGCGGCAATATCGACATGCGCATCGCCCGCGATGGCACCTGGTTCTACCAAGGCACGCCCATCGGGCGAAAGCCGATGGTCAAGTTGTTCTCCAACATCATCCGCCGCGACGGCGATGACTATTTCCTGATTACTCCCGTGGAAAAAGTCGGCATCACCGTCGATGATGCGCCCTTTGTCGCGCTGACCCTCGACGTCGAAGGGCAGGGCGAACGCCAGTTGCTGCGCTTCACCACCAACGTCGATGAACAGATCGAAGCCGATATCGAACACCCGCTGCGGGTGGTCATCGACCCCGTCACCCAGGAACCTGCGCCCTATCTACGGGTACGCACCAACCTCGAAGCCCTGGTGCATCGCAACGTGTTCTACCAATTGGTCGAGCTTGCTGTCAGTCGTCCGATCAACGGTCAGAACTGGCTGGGCGTCTGGAGCGGCGGCGAGTTTTTCCCGATTGGCCTGGAGCCCTGAGGCCGCTTTTTTCATCTCCCTGAAATAATTCGCTTGCTGCATAAGGACTGTTTCGGTTATCAATTTGTACATGATTAGACATGTCCGATTTGATAAGAAAAAACGCGTCGTCGACGAGCTCATCCGCCGTATCGAGGGTGGAGTGATGGCCGACGGTTTCCTGCTGCCGGGCGAGCATCAGCTCGCCGAGGAGTTTGCGGTCAGCCGCGGCACCCTGCGCGAAGCCCTGGCCGAACTCAAGCGGCGCAATTACATCGCGACCCAGAGCGGGGTCGGCTCCATCGTCACGTTTGACGGCATGGTGCTCGATCAAAACAGCGGGTGGGCACAAGCTCTGGCGGACACCGGTGCATTGGTGACCACCGATATCCTGTGCCTGGAAGCGGTGACGCGCCCCGATCTGTTCAGCCGGTTCGGCACCGAGCGCTTTATTGCCCTCGACCGTCGCCGGCGCACCAGCGATGGCACTGCTGTATCCCTGGAACGTTCGCTGATGCCCGAGTCCGGCGGCCTGGAAAGCCTGCCCCGTGTCGGCCTGATCGACAATTCCCTGACCATCACCCTGGCGGCCTACGGCTATGTCGGCGCTGAAGGGGACCAGTGGATAGGCGCCGAACCCCTCAGCGATGAAGATGCCCTATTGCTCGGCCGCCCGGCGGGCAGCGTGTTCCTCAAGGCCTCGCGCACCACCTACGACCGACGCGAGCGTTTTATGGAACACGTCGAAAGCTTGCTCGACCCTCTGCACTTTCGCCTGCACCTGCAATTTGGATCTTCGAAATGACCCCGGATACTCGCGCCCTCGGCGCTTTCTACGGCCTCGCGTTGGGCGATGCCCTGGGCATGCCCACTCAGTCCCTGAGCCGCGAGCAAGTGCGACAGCGCTTCGGTGCGATCACCGCCCTGGAAGATGCCGGTGCCGACCAGCCCATCGCGCCGAACATGCCCGCCGGTTCCATCACCGATGACACCGAACAGGCAATTCTGGTCGGCGAGTTACTGGTCGAAGGCCAAGGCAACATCGAACCCACTGTGCTCGCCCAGCGCCTGATCGACTGGGAAGCGGTGATGCGTGCCAAGGGTTCCCAGGACCTGCTCGGCCCGTCGACCAAACGCGCCATCGACATGATCCTGGCCGGGCATACCCCGGAGGAATCCGGGCGCTACGGCACCACCAATGGTGCCGCCATGCGCATCACCCCCGTGGGCATCGCCGCCGATGTCAGCGACCCGGCAGCGTTTATCCAGGCGGTGATCCAGGCGTGCCAGGTCACCCACAACACCACGCTGGGCATCTCCAGTGCGGCGGCAGTGGCGGCAGTGGTGTCCGCTGGCGTCAACGGTGCGGACCTCGGCGAAGCCTTGAACATCGGCACCCAGATCGCCCAGCAGGCGGAAGGCCACGGTCATTGGATTGCCGGCGGGCGTATCTCCACCCGCATCAGTTGGGCGCGCACCTTGAGTGTCGGCAGTGGCGACACCGCGCTGTTTGCCGACCTGCTCTACGAATTGATCGGCACCTCCGTGGCCTCCCAGGAATCGGTGGTGGTGTCGTTTGCCCTGGCCCAGCAAGTGGCGGTGGGGGATATGAACGCATTCGAGGCCCTGTGCCTGGCCGCCAGCCTTGGCGGTGACACCGACACCATCGCGGCGATTCTGGGGGCGATGCTCGGCGCTTGTCTGGGCATGCAGTGCTGGCCTGCGGCAATGATCGAACAGGTCAGGGCCGTGAACGGGTTGGACTTGCAGCCGTTGGTTGAAGAGTTGTTGAAACTGCGCTGAGTCAGGACGACCGGGAATACCGCTTCACCTTGCATACCTGCCACAACCACAACAATACAGGCACCAGGAGCACCCCCTCATGAGCAGCACATCTTCCGGCCAAAACGCCGGGCAATTGGAAACACGCGGCATCGAACCGGTCCCCGAAGGCGAGTGCAATGGCCACCCGCTGCAACTGTTCTGGGTGTGGTTCGCCGCCAACATCAGCATCCTCGGCCTACCGCTGGGCGCGACGTTGGTGGCGTTCCGGGGCCTGGCGATCTGGCAGGCAATCCTCGTCGCAATCCTCGGCGCCGCCGGCTCCTTCGCGGTGGTGGGCATCATCTCCATCGCCGGCCGTCGTGGCCGTGCGCCGAGCCTGACCCTGTCCCGCGCCATCTTCGGCGTGCGCGGCAATATCGGCCCGACGCTGGTGTCACTGATGTCGCGCCTGGGCTGGGAAACCGTCAACACCACCACCGCCGCCTTTGTGCTGCTGTCGTTGTGTTCGATTCTGTTCGGCTCGCCAGTCGAGGCCAAAAGCGCGCCGGTGCTGACCCTGATCTTTATCGCCATCTTCGTGCTGCTGACCCTGTCCGTTTCCGGCCTGGGCCACGCCACCTTGCTGGTGATCCAGAAGTGGGCCACCTACGTGTTCGGTGCGTTGAATATTCTGGTGGGCGGCTTCCTGTGCGCCACCATCGACTGGAGCGCCGTGTTCAACGCCACGCCGGCACCGCTGAGCGCAATGATCATCGGCGTCGGCACCATGGCCGCCGGCACCGGTATCGGCTGGGCCAACGCCGGTGCCGACATGTCGCGCTACCAGCACCGCAGCGTCAAGGCCGTGCGCCTGGTGGCATCCGCCGCGTTTGGTGCGGGGATTCCACTGGTGCTGCTGATCACCCTCGGCGGCCTGCTGTCGGTGGGCAACAATGACTTGGCCTCGGCCACCGACCCAATCATCGCGATCCGCGACATGCTGCCCACCTGGATGGCTGTGCCGTACCTGATCACCGCGTTCGGCGGGTTACTGCTGTCGAACAACCTGTCGGTGTACTCGGCCGGCCTCACCACCTTGACCCTCGGTTTGAAGGTCAAGCGCGTGCACGCGGTGATCGTCGACATCGTCGCGATCTTTGCTGGCTCGATCTACTTCATGCTGATCGCCGACAGTTTCTACGGCCCGTTCATCACCTTCATTTCGTTGCTGGCGGTACCGATCACCGCATGGGTCGGGATCTTTGTGGTCGACCTGATCCATCGTCACTACTACAGCCCCAAGGATCTGCTCGACGTCAGCCCAAGCAGCGCCTACTGGTACCGTGGTGGTGTGGAATGGCGTGCGTTTGGCGCCTGGGCCGTGGCGATTGTCCTGGGTTTCAGCTTCACCACTATTGGCACCACCGCCGAGAACATCTGGTTCGCCGGGCCGTTGTCCGACTCCTGGCTGGGCCACAACGGCCTGGGCTGGATCGTCACCTTCCTGGTGGCAGGCGGGATTTATGCCGTACTGGGCGGCGCGGCTGATCGTCGCCCGGCGTTAGTAGAGAGCCCCAATGTCTAGATTGCTGCACACCGGCCAGGTCATCGTCGACCTGGTCATGGCCCTCGATACCTTGCCCGCCAGCGGCGGCGACGTGCTGGCGCAATCGGCCAGTTTCGAAGCCGGTGGCGGCTTCAATGTGATGGCGGCGGCGCGACGCAACGGGTTGCCGGTGGTTTACCTGGGACGCCACGGCGATGGCCGTTTTGGCGACCTTGCCCGTGCGGCGATGCAGGCCGAAGGCGTGGAAATGGCCCAGGCGGCGAGTGAGGGCAAGGACACCGGGTTGTGTGTCTCGCTGACCGAAGCCACGACCGAGCGCACCTTCATCTCCCATATCGGCGTTGAAGGCGACTTGAGTGCCGAGGACCTGGCTCGGGTTGTCCCGCTGGCTGACGATTATGTGTATGTCAGCGGCTACAGCCTGTTGCTGGAGGGCAAGGCCCAGGCCTTGCTCGACTGGTTGCTGGGTTTGCCGCGTGAGATCACCGTGGTGTTCGACCCGGGTCCGTTGGTTAAGGCGCCGGATTCGGCGCTGATGGTCGCCTTGCTGCCACGCATCGATATCTGGACCAGCAATGGCCCGGAAGCCTTGGCGTTTACCGGTGCGAAAACACTGGCGCACGCGTTGCTCGACCTCAACCGTCATCTGCCCGAAGACGCGCTGCTGGTGGTGCGTGATGGGCCCAATGGCTGTTGGGTCAGCCTTCAGGGACGCGCCGAACATGTGCCGGGATTCAAGGTGAAGGCGGTGGACAGCAATGGAGCGGGTGACGCGCACGCGGGGGTGTTTATTGCCGGGCTGGCTGCGGGTTTGAAACCTGCTGAGGCGGCGCGCAGGGCGAATGCTGCAGCGGCGCTGGCAGTCACGCGTTGGGGGCCTGCAACCTCGCCGGGCACCGAAGAAGTTGACGCTTTGCTCACCCAATAAACGCAGATCAAAAATGTGGGAGGGAGCTTTCCCCCTCCTACATTTGGTTTGCGTGAAGGCTACTGACGGGAGTCCAACTTACGCGCTTCATCCACCCCGGACGCCGTCAGCTTGATCGGCAGATTCAGTGAATATTCACCGGCATCGTCGGTGGTCACATGCCCATCCTTGATCAGCCCGCGGTCTTGCAGAAATGCCAACACACTGGCCACCTCTTTTTCGCCGCGGTAATTATCCAGCACCTCCTTGCCCAAACCTTGCGGGTGGGCGTGCAGCAGGCGGGTGAGGACTTCTTTTTCAAGGTTTCTATCGACGTTCATGCGTACCTCTTCACGGGGAAATGATCGGGTGTTCGTCTAACGGTCGAGGGCTCAAGGCGCAGGTTGTTTTGGCGCGCCCGGCAGGTTCGAGTCATCGCCTTTGTTGATCTTCGGCTCATTGACCGACGGGCCCATTTTGCCGTTGCCAACGGCCGCAGGTGCCTGGCGCTCGGTGTCATGCCCCTTGGTGTGCGGGTCGGCGCCGTTGGTGTTGTCGATGATGGCGCCGCCATTGGTATCCAGGCCGGTGCCCATGGATTTCTGCGATTCGGTGGTGGCGTCCGGCGTCGGATCGGTCGGGCCGGTGGTCGAGCTGGCAGCAATGGCGCTCAGCGAGGCAGCGGACAGCAGGCCGGTGAGGGCGAAGGCAGCAAACTTTGAAGGCTTCATGAGGATATCTCCATAGAATTAATGTCCTTACCCTCTATTGGTCAGCCGCCATTTGTTGATGGTGCCTGGGTGGCGACGAACGGTATCAGCCCACCTGTAAGATTTTGTGTGACGTTGCCCGACGCCAAATCAGACGCGCCACGCTGATCAACCAATTGCCCAAGGCCACGGCCAGCACGCTGAGCATCAGCGCCGGCAGACCGAAATCGACGATGATCCAGCCCGCCAGCCAGGGAAACCCGAAGACCCCGACAAAATACGCCAGGCTGAACAGCAGCAGCGCCTGGGACGTGGTGCCGGTTGGCGCCTCATTGGCTACCAAGCCGTTGATGACTGAATACGTCAGGCCGTATCCGACTCCCAGCGTCACGGCGGCCAACAGGTAACTCGCGTTGCCGCTGACGCCAAAGGCCAACAGCAGGATCGACCCCAGCATCACCCCGGACAGCACGCAGGCGGCCACATAGGCATCACGCTTGACCACATAGCCGGCGATCAACAGGCGGCTGCTAATCGCCGCACTGACAAAACCGGCAAAGAACAGCGAATAATCCAGCCCGTGGGCCGCCGCGTAGCTGGTCTGGAACGAAGACAAGCCGCCAAACACGCAACCCCCGAGCCCGACCATCACGATGGCAAACACCGCCCGTGAAGACAGCACGCGACGGCAGGCGCCCCAGGAAATTTTCGACACCGGCGCCGTGGCATGGCGTTTGAGTGCCGAGCCCAGCAACCAGAACATCACCACCCCGACCAGGCTGGCCAACGCGGCAATGTAGAAGGCGCTTGTCAGGGGCAGGCCCAGCGCATTGGCGGCCCGGCCCAGCAGAGGGCCGGAACCGATGCCGCTCATCATGCTGCCCGACAACAATGCGAAATATTTGGCGCGCTGCCGGGGCTCCACCAACATGGCCACGATGATTGGCCCTAAGGTGTAGAACACTCCCCAACCCAGTCCCAGGGACAATCCGAACAGCATCAACCCCTCACCAAACCCCGGCATCAACGCAAAGCCCAGGCACGCCACCACCAGCAACACGCCCATCCCTGCAATGGCCCGCGCCGCGCCCAAGGCATCCGCCAAGTGCCCGGAAAGCAGCACCGCGACGAAGGTGCTGAGCATCGCCGTGGAGATCACACTGCCGGCATCGTGTTCATTGCCACCGCGTGTATGAATCAGCAACGACAACAAAAACGTCGAGCCGTAAGACAGCGACAACAGGAAACTGGCGAGGCAAAACAGGGCGAACAGTTGGGTGCTCACCGGGGACGTGGACTGCATGGGGCCGCCTGGAGGTGGTTGGAATGATGGCCACTGTTTACCACGCACCTTGAGCGGGTTTGTTCTGTGGTTGCTGGTGCTTGCATCAGTGCCGGCCGGAGTAACGGCGCTATGCATGAAAATGCGCTGCAATCGGTCATCAAAGCGCCTTAGTATGTCGGCTTTGAAATTGCCCAAGGCTTGCCCATGACCATCGAGATTCGCCCCGCCGTGCCCAGCGATGCTGCGCAGATCCTGACGTTCATCACCGAACTCGCCGAGTACGAGAAAGCCCGGCATGAAGTGATCGCCAGCGTGGTGGATATCGAGCGCAGCCTGTTCAGCGAGGGCGCCACCGCCCATGGCCTGATTTGCCTGCGCGATGGCCTGCCGATTGGTTTTGCGGTGTTCTTCTTCAGCTATTCCACCTGGCTGGGCAGCAACTGCCTGTACCTGGAAGACCTCTACATCAACCCCGAGCAACGCGGTGGCGGCGCGGGCAAGAAGTTACTGCGCCACTTGGCCAAGATCGCGTTTGATAACGGCTGCGGGCGCTTCGAGTGGAGCGTGCTGGACTGGAACGAGCCGGCGATTGCGTTCTACAAATCCATCGGCGCCCAGCCACAGGAAGAGTGGGTGCGCTATCGCATGGAAGGTGATGCATTGCGCGATTTTGCCCTCGGCTGATGGTTATCCTGTCATAAAAAACCGGCCAATCCAAGGCGTTTTATAGCTAAGCTCACAATATGGGATGCAAATTTATATATTGAGATGTTTCAAGATCTGGGTTTATAGTCGGCGGCATCAGCACTCACTACCAAAAATAAAACAGGTGAAGCGATGCAGGCACAACCACTGTCACTCCCCGCCGTGCCCGAGCCCACTTACGGCGAGCGGCTCAAAGGCAAGGTGGTGATCATCACCGGCGCCGCCCAAGGCATTGGCGAGGCGATCGTCGCGTGCTTCCAGGCCCAGCAGGCGCGCCTGGTCATCGCCGATATCCAGGGCGAAAAAGTCGAGAAGGTGGCCGCCCATTGGCGCGAACGTGGCGCCGAAATTGTCGCGCAAGCCGTCGACATCACCTCAAAAGAGCAATGGCAGGCGTTGGTCAATGTGGCCATCGAGCGCTTCGGTCGCGTGGATGTGTTGGTCAACTGCGCGGGCGTCAACGTGTTCCGTGACCCCCTGGAAATGACCGACGAAGACTGGCGCCGCTGCTTCGCCATCGACCTCGACGGCGCCTGGTTTGGCTGCCGTACGGTGCTGCCGCATATGATCGAGCAGGGCATCGGCAACATCATCAACATTGCCTCCACCCATTCCAGCCACATTATTCCCGGTTGTTTCCCGTACCCCGTGGCCAAGCATGGCCTGCTCGGCCTGACCCGCGCCCTCGGCATCGAATACGCGCCCAAGGGCATTCGCGTCAACGCCATCGCGCCGGGCTACATCGAAACCCAACTCAACGTCGACTACTGGAACGGTTTTCCCGACCCTCACGCCGAGCGCCAGCGCGCCTTTGACCTGCACCCGCCCAAGCGCATCGGCCAGCCGGTCGAGGTGGCGATGACGGCGTTGTTCCTGGCCACCGACGAGGCGCCCTTTATCAATGCCACCTGCCTGATGATCGATGGCGGGCGGTCTGTGATGTATCACGACTAGAACTTGTAACGCTCAATAACAACAAGAGGTGGTTCATGTTCAAGAAAACACTTGGCACTCTGGCACTCGCCCTGGCGTTCAGCGGCGCAGTATCCGCCGAAGAAGTAAAGATCGGCTTCCTGGTCAAACAAGCCGAAGAACCCTGGTTCCAGACCGAATGGGCCTTCGCCGAAAAAGCCGGTAAGGAACACGGTTTTACCGTGATCAAGATCGCCGTGCCCGATGGCGAAAAAACCCTCTCCGCCATCGACAGCCTGGCCGCCAACGGCGCCAAGGGCTTTGTGATCTGCCCGCCGGACGTGTCCCTCGGCCCGGCCATCGTGGCCAAGGCCAAGCTCAATGGCTTGAAAGTCATGGCCGTGGATGACCGCTTCGTCGATGCCAAGGGCAATTTCATGGAGGACGTGCCGTACCTGGGCATGGCCGCGTTTGAAGTCGGCCAGAAACAGGGCGCCGCCATGGCCGCCGAAGCGAAAAAACGTGGCTGGGATTGGAAAGACACCTACGCGGTGATCAACACTTTCAATGAACTCGACACCGG
>NZ_JADDUM010000122.1 GCF_015163715.1 Pseudomonas cyclaminis | reverse complement strand
AAGTGAGCCGGCTGTAAAAGCGGAACCCTAGGTGGCCGTTACCTGACCAACGGATATGTACTCAGACCCATCGCCATCGGGGGCAAGTTCGAATCGTCGCACCGCCCCTCCCACATTTTTCAATCGCGTCCGCCAACCAGCCACTGCAACTGCACTTCATGCTGGCCACGGTCATCGGTGACGAAGATCGTGCCTTCGCTGATCATCACGTCCCACTTGATCACGCGGGGCATGTCCTTGGCCAGGACCTCCAGAATCTCCTGAGGCACCGCGGCGATGTGCACGTTCTTCAGGTTATTCGCCACCGGCACCACCTTGCCTTCCCACACACGCAGGCTGCCATAGGCCAGCAGGCTGGTGCGTTCGGTGCGACGCGAGCACCAGGTCAGGCGATCGGCATCGGGCTGGCCGACTTCGATCCAGTGCAGAACCCGATCATCCAGGCTTTTTTCCCACAGGGCTGGTTCGTCAACATCTGACAGACCCCGACCGAACGCCAATTGCTCATTGTAAAAGAGGGCATAGGCCAGCAGGCGCACGGTCATGCGCTCTTCGGTTTCCGAAGGGTGGCGCGCAATGGTCTGTTTGACGCTCTCGTACACCGAACGGTCGAGGTCGGTGAGGTTGAGTTCGAATTTGTAGGTCGTGGACGGCTGGGCCATGAACGGGCTTCTAGAGACAGGGAAAGGCGGCCAGTCTAACCGATGCCGCGACCATTCAACGAATCCTGCGCTGCATCATGCTTATCCCTGGCCGCTCGCCTATGTTAAAAGGCTTCACACACCCCGCTCTGCGTAGCCAAGGATCCTCATGTCGTTTAATGCCAAACCGCTTGCCGGCCTGAAAGTCATCGAACTCGGCACCTCATCGCCGGCCCGTTCGCTTCGCGTATCTGCGCGGAGTTCGGCGCCGAGGTGGTCAAGGTCGAATCCCCGGATGGCGGCGACCCGCTGCGCAAATGGCGGAAACTGTACGAGGGCACCTCGCTGTGGTGGTTCGTGCAGGCGCGCAACAAGAAATCCCTGACGCTGAACCTCAAGCACCCGGACGGCCTGGCGATTCTCAAGCAACTGCTGGCGGACGCCGACATCCTCATCGAGAACTTTCGCCCCGGCGTGCTGGAAAAGCTCGGCCTGAGCTGGGAAACCCTGCACGCGCTGAACCCGAAACTGGTGATGGTGCGCCTGTCGGGCTTTGGCCAGACCGGGCCGATGAAGGACCAGCCAGGCTTTGGCGCCGTGGGTGAATCCATGGGCGGGTTGCGTTACATCACCGGTTTCGAGGACCGCCCGCCGTGCGCACCGGGATTTCCATTGGCGACTCCATCGCTGCTTTGTGGGCAGTGATCGGGGCGCTGATGGCGCTGCGCCATCGCGAAGTGAATGGCGGCGTGGGCCAAGTGGTGGATGTAGCACTGTATGAAGCCATCTTCGCCATGATGGAAAGCATGATCCCCGAGTTCGATGTGTTCGGCTTCATTCGCGAGCGCACCGGCAACATCATGCCCGGCATTACGCCGTCGTCGATCCACACCAGCGCGGACGGCAAGCATGTACAGATCGGCGCCAATGGGGACGCGATCTTCAAACGGTTCATGAGCGCCATCGGCCGTGAAGACCTGGCGAACGACCCGCAGTTGGCGAGCAATGACGGCCGCGATAGCCGCCGTGACGAGCTGTATGGCGTGATTGATCGCTGGGTTAATTCACTGTCACTGGAGCAAGTGGTGGAGCAGCTGAACAAGGCCGAGGTGCCCGCCAGCCGGATCTACAGCGCCGAGGACATGCTGGGTGACCCGCAATTCCTGGCGCGAGAGATGTTCCTCAAGGCGCAACTGCCGGGTGGCAAAGACTTCAAGATGCCGGGCATCGTGCCCAAGTTGTCGGAGACGCCGGGCAGTTGCGAGTGGGTCGGGCCGCAATTGGGCGAGCACAACAACGTGCTGCTCAACGCGCTGGGTTACGACGCCACTGCTATCAGCCGCCTGCGTGAACAAGGCGCGATCTGATGGCGCATCCAAGATAATGGCGCGTCGCTGGCTGCTGGGCCTTTGTGCACCGCTGCTCGGAGTTCTGCCGCCGTCTGCCCAGGCAGCGGACACCTTGACCTGGCTGATCCGCGACCTGCCGCCGCTGATCATCTTCGACGGCCCGCAAAAGGGCCATGGCGCCATCGACGAATTGCTGCCAATGCTGATGGCGCGCCTGCCGGAGTACCAACACAAGATCCTGCACGTCAACCGTGCGCGTGGCCTGCAGATGCTTCAGGCCTCCGCATTGACCTGCGACCCCACCATGCTGTGGACGGCGCAGCGGGCCAAGTGGGTGGTGTATTCGCGTCCGGCTTTTTCTATCGTCAGCAACGGCGTGGTGGTACGTCGGGACCGCGGCGACGTGCTCGCGCCGCTTGTCGCGCAGAAGCGGGTCGACCTCTCGGCGCTGCTACTGGATAAACGCGCACGCCTGGGCGTGGTGGCCGAGCGCAGCTACGGGGCGTTCATCGATGACGTGCTGGAGCACACGGATGCAAACAACCGCGTGCTGCACTACGGAAACGACGCCTTGGGCAGCCTGCTGCAAATGCAGCGATTGGGACGTCTGGAAGCCGTGCTCGGCTACTGGACCGAAATTCGCTATCACGCCCTGCGCCAGGGTATCGATCCGCTGGCACTGGCGTTCTATCCGATTGCCGGCTCGGCGCCCTATCAGCGTGTCCATATCGGTTGCTCCGATACGCCTCAGGGGCACCACGCAATTGAACACATCAACCAAGTATTGGGCGAGCTGCCCCAGGCTCAACTGCTGCACGCCTATGCCACCTGGCTCGATCCGACGCTGCGCGCGCAATACCTGATCGACCACCCCCAGTTCTATCAGGACGCGCCAACGCCCTGACAAATCGCGGGCAAAAAGAAACCCCGAAGCGTGGGGAGACACTTCGGGGTTAAACGTGGCCAACTAAGACCAGTACAGCAAGCCACAAACACCGGAGCACAATGTTTGCTCTTGCTGTTACAAAATCTGACCGGCCATGCTGTAGGAAGTTTCCATCGATAAACAATTCTTCATGCGCGAGCAGTGCTGCGGGTCTGGGCAGCGTTGCGCAAGGCCGCGATGACCGAGGGCTCCACGCGCCCCTCCGCAATTTTGATATCGCGCAGCAAGCAGTCCACTACATCCACCAGCACGCGCTTATCCATCAATTGGGCTCGGTCGACTTCACGCTCGACGACGATAGCGCCAGCAGGATTCTTCACCGTCACCAAGCACTCGTCCTGAACACCCGCGGTGGTCAGCGTAACCTGATAAGGGCTCAGTGCTTCTTCGAGCAATAGGCTGATACTTTCCATCTCGATCACCACTCAATAGTTCGGGAACAATCGTTTCAACGGGAGCTGCATCTATCCTAAGTGACTGGTTATGACGTAGGAAAGTTCGCTTTTTCGTCTTTATGGGGCCGTCAGGGGATGACGAGAACCAGCATGCGCTTGCAACATGACAACCAAAGAACGGCCGCACATAAGTGCTTACGCAATGGGTGGCTGTTTTGGGGGGGTGCCGACGCCGGGGCGCAGAGCGAATCCTATACTCGCTGAGCCCTTTTCACTGCGCCGCGCAGGCGAGAGCGCCTATCAAAAGGCCCTTATTGCGAAGGATGAACATGATGCTCGAACACAATGAACAACAAGCCTCCATCGAGAAAATTCACGCGGACATATCACGTATTTATGCTGAGCAGCGCACGTTCAACGCTGAAGTCCACAAGATAACCCGTGAAGTTTTCTGGTACCCCGTAGGCATCGCGATAGGTTTCTTCACAGCCGTAGGTACGGTAATGGCGCTGGCACATAAGCTGCTTACCTAGACCGTCGTTTAATCGGGCCTGCAAAAAACAAAAAACGCCGCTGCCCCAAGGAAGGGACAGCGGCGTTTTTGTGTACGCGGTTTACCTTACAACGGCTTACCTCGGTTGCCATGCTGGCTGACAAACGCCTGCACGGTTTTCAAGTCATTGGCCAACACCGTGCAACGCTCTTCACGTTCGAACAGGTCGGTCAGGTGCACCGGCAGTTCCAGCGCCTTGCCAACACCGGCCTTCTCCACCGCTTCCGGGAATTTGACCGGGTGGGCGGTGCCCAGGATCACCATCGGGATATCCAGGCTGCGACGGCATTCGCGGGCGGCCTTCACACCGATGGCGGTGTGCGGGTCGAGCAGCTCGCCGGTCTGGGCATAGACGTCGGCGATGGTCTCGCAGGTCTGCGCATCGTCCACGGCCAGGGAGTCGAAGAGCTTGCGGGTTTCGGTCCAGCGCTCTTCATCCACGCTGAAACCGCCACCGCTCTTGAAGGTGTCCATCAAGCCGGCAATCGCCGAGCCGTTGCGGCCGTGCATGTCGAACAGCAGACGCTCGAAGTTCGACGAAACCATGATGTCCATGGACGGCGACAGGGTCGCGTGCAGGGTTTCCTTGACGTACTGATTGCCGCTCATGAAGCGGTGCAGGATGTCGTTGCGGTTGGTCGCGACGATCAACTGGTTGATCGGCAGGCCCATGTTGCGCGCCAGGTAACCCGCGAAAATATCGCCGAAGTTGCCGGTCGGCACCGAGAACGACACCGAGCGCGCCGGGCCGCCCAACTGCAGGGAGGCATGGAAGTAGTAGACGATCTGGGCCATGATCCGCGCCCAGTTGATCGAGTTCACCGCGACCAGGCGTGTGCCTTTCAGGAAGCTCTGGTCAGCGAAGCTGTTCTTGACCATTTCCTGGCAGTCGTCGAAGTTGCCTTCGATGGCGATGTTGTGGATGTTCTCACCAAAGATGGTGGTCATCTGACGACGCTGCACTTCCGACACACGCTTGTGCGGGTGCAGGATGAAGATGTCGACGTTCTCGCAGTGCTTGCAGCCTTCAATCGCCGCCGAGCCGGTATCACCGGAGGTCGCGCCGATGATCACCACGCGCTCGCCGCGCTTCTCCAGCACGTAGTCCAGCAAACGACCGAGCAGTTGCAGGGCGAAATCCTTGAACGCCAGGGTCGGGCCGTGGAACAGCTCCAGTACCCACTCGTTGCCGTTCAGTTGACGCAACGGAGCAATGGCGCTGTGGGAAAACACGCCGTAGGTTTCTTCCAGGATCTTCTTGAAATCCGCATCCGGAATGCTGCCGGTGACGAACGGGCGCATCACCCGGAACGCCAGCTCGTGGTACGGCAGGCCGGCCCAGGAGGCGATTTCTTCCTGGGTGAAGCGTGGCAGGTTTTCCGGCACGTACAGGCCGCCGTCGGTGGCAAGGCCTGCCAGCAGGACGTCTTCGAAATTCAGGGCCGGTGCCTGGCCGCGGGTGCTGATATAGCGCATAGGGGCAAACCTTCGGTTTGAGCTGCAAGCTTTAAGCTACAAGCTGCAAGTGAGAGCAGATCTGCTTTTACTTGCAGCTTGTAGCTTGGCGCTTGTCGCTTAATTAATTTAGATGTTCGACGCGAATCCGGACTACCGGCCCAACTACGCCCTGGAGAGCTTCGAGAGCCTCGATGGCATCGTTGATGTGCTGCTCAAGCACGCGGTGGGTCAGCAGGATCATCGGCACCTGGCCGTTTTGCTCCTCGACTTCCTTCTGCATGATCGACTCGATGTTGATACCGCGCTCCGACAGGATGCTGGCGACCTGGGCCAACACGCCTGGATGATCCTTGGCCTGGATGCGCAGGTAGTAGGCGCTTTCGCACGCTTCGATTGGCAGGATCGGGTGGGCCGACAGCGAATCCGGCTGGAAGGCCAGGTGCGGCACGCGGTTTTCCGGGTCGCTGGTCATGGCGCGAACCACGTCCACCAGGTCGGCGATCACCGAGGAAGCGGTCGGTTCCATGCCGCGCGGCGCCGTAGAACAACGTGGAACCGGCAGCATCGCCGTTGACCATCACGGCGTTCATCACCCCATTGACGTTGGCGATCAGGCGATCAGCCGGGATCAGCGTCGGGTGCACACGCAGCTCGATACCGGCCGGGGTGCTGCGCGCTACACCGAGGTGCTTGATGCGGTAGCCCAAGGCTTCGGCGTAGTTCACGTCGGCCGTGGTCAGCTTGGTGATGCCTTCGGTGTAGGCCTTGTCGAACTGCAGCGGGATACCAAAGGCGATGGACGCCAGGATGGTGAGCTTGTGGGCTGCGTCGATGCCTTCCACGTCGAAAGTCGGGTCGGCTTCGGCGTAGCCCAGGGCCTGGGCTTCGGCCAGCACGTCTTCGAAGGTACGGCCCTTCTCGCGCATTTCGGTGAGGATGAAGTTACCGGTGCCGTTGATGATGCCGGCCACCCAGTTGATACGGTTGGCGGACAGGCCTTCACGGATTGCCTTGATCACCGGGATACCACCGGCCACGGCGGCTTCGAACGCTACGATCACGCCCTTTTCGCGGGCCTTGGCGAAGATCTCGTTGCCGTGCACGGCGATCAGCGCCTTGTTGGCAGTGACCACGTGTTTGCCGTTCTCGATGGCCTTGAGTACCAGCTCACGGGCCACGGTGTAACCGCCCACCAGCTCGATGACGATATCGATTTCAGGGTTGGTGGCCACGGCGAAGACATCGTTGGTAATCGCAATACCGGTCGTTTCGAACTGAGGCTTTGGCGAACGCGTGGCAATTTGCGCCACTTCAATCCCGCGCCCTGCACGGCGGGAAATTTCTTCAGCATTACGCTGAAGTACGTTGAAGGTGCCGCCACCGACGGTCCCTAACCCACAGATGCCTACTTTGACCGGTTTCACTGAAGAACTCCCCATGAAACGGCCGACGCGAGGTCGGCGTGGAAAACAGCCGCACAACTGCGGCTTTCAATTAATGACCCGCTGACTGATCAACGGGCCATGATCGTCAAAGGTTCGACGATGCTGGTTTATTTGGCACTCAGCGCCAGTTTGGCAACTTGTGGTGCCGGCTGGTAGCCCGGAATCACCTGGCCGTCCGCCAAAACGATGGCCGGCGTACCGTTCACACCAATGGACTGGCCCAGGGCGAATTGCTTGGAGACCGGATTGGCGCACTTGGCAGCCTTGATTTCCTTGCCGTCGACCATCTTGTCCATGGCCGCTTTCTTGTCGGCCGAGCACCAGACCGCCTGCAACTGCTCATCGCCCGGCGAACCCAGGCCCTGGCGCGGGAACGCGACGTAGCGCACCTCTACACCGAGCTTGTTCAGCGCAGGCACTTCGGCGTGCAGCTTATGGCAGTACGGGCAGGTGGTGTCGGTGAACACAGTGATGTGGGTCTTGGTCTCGCCAATGGCCGGGTAAACCACGGTTTCAGCCACTGGGATACCGTTGATCAGCTTGGACACGCCCAGGCGCTCGGCCTTCTCGGTCAGGTTGACCGGCTTGCCGTCCTTGAGCTGAAACAGGTAGCCCTGAACGATGTACTGGCCGTCGGCACTGGCGTACAGCACGCGGCTGCCCTTGAGCTTGACTTCATACAGGCCGGCCATCGGGCTGGCGCTGATGCTTTCGATCGGGGTGTCGAGCTGCAGGTTGGCCAGGCTCTTGCGGATGGTCTGCTCGGCAGCGTCATCGGCGACGGCAAAGGTGGAAACCAACGCAATGGCTGCGGCGGCAATAATCTGGGTCAAGCGCATGGGAACTCCTGAAGGCAGATGCAGGGACGGGAAGGAACACCGCTATCTCAGTAGACACGGGCCGGCACCGTCGCCTTTGCTAACCGGCAAAGCCTACCACAGTTGGGCCGCAGGGCAGCCCGTGGCGGGATAAATTGGCGGTTTTCAGCCTCGCGGGTGGTGCTTGGCGTGCATATCCTGCAATCGCGCGCGCGCCACATGGGTGTAGATCTGGGTGGTGGATAAGTCGCTGTGTCCGAGCAGCATTTGCACCACGCGCAAATCTGCACCGTGGTTGAGCAAATGGGTGGCAAATGCATGGCGTAACGTATGGGGCGACAGGCTCTTGCCAACCCCCGCGACCTTGGCCTGGTGCTTGATGCGATGCCAGAACGTCTGGCGGGTCATTTGCTCACCGCGCTGGCTGGGAAACAATACATCACTGGGGCGCCCACCGAGCAATTCACCGCGAGCATCGCGCATATAGCGCTCGACCCACACAATCGCCTCCTCCCCCATCGGCACCAGCCGCTCCTTGCTGCCCTTGCCCATCACCCGCAGCACGCCCTGACGCAGGTTGACCTGCTCCAGGGTCAGGCTGATCAACTCGGTGACCCGCAGGCCACAGGCGTACAACACTTCCAGCATGGCGCGGTCGCGCTGGCCGATGGCCTCGCTGAGATCGGGCGCGGCAAGCAGAGCATCGACGTCGGCTTCCGACAAGGATTTGGGCAAAGGCCTACCGAGTTGCGGCATATCGACCTGCAGGGTCGGGTCCAGGGCGATCAGTTTTTCCCGCAGCAGATAGCGATAAAAGCCACGCACACCGGAGAGGAATCGCGCAGTGGAACGCGGCTTGTAATTCTGCTCCAGGCGCCAGGCCAGATGATCGAGGATCAACTCGCGGCCGGCGTTGATCAGTTCCAGGTTTTTCTCTTGGAGCCAACCGTTGAAAAGTGCCAGATCGCTGCGATAGGCCTGACGGGTGTTGTCCGACAGGCCTTTTTCCAGCCAGAGGGCGTCGAGGAAGCGGTCGATCAGGGGATGGTCAATGGCGGGCATGGGGGCTCAGGCTGATTACGGTGGTGTCGGGTAGATCCTATCGCAGGCAAGCCCGCTCCCACACTTGAATTGCGTATGCACGGTAGCGCTCAGACAAATTTCAGGCACAAAAAAGCAGCCCGTAGGCTGCTTTTTTCTGCATCGGGAAGCTGGACTTAAGCCAGTTTTTCCTTGATGCGAGCTGCTTTACCGGACAGGTCACGCAGGTAGTACAGCTTGGCTTTACGTACGTCACCGCGACGCTTGACGGCCATGCTGTCGATTTGCGGGCTGTAGGTCTGGAAAGTACGCTCTACGCCAACACCGTTGGAGATTTTACGAACAGTGAAAGCACTGTTCACACCACGGTTACGCTTGGCAATTACCACGCCTTCGAACGCTTGCAGACGCGAACGGTCGCCTTCCTTCACTTTCACCTGAACGACAATAGTGTCGCCCGGGGCAAAGGTAGGGATCTCTTTGGTCATCTGCTCTGCTTCGAGTGCAAGGATGATTTTGTTAGTCATGCTGTGCTCCTAAGGTAAGTCAATGGACCTACCATCGATACGTTGTTAACTATCGTCCCGCGCGAGGATGTATTCCTCGAGCAGCTTCTTCTCTTCTCCAGAAAGCGAGCGGCTTTCCAGAAGATCGGCGCGTCGTTCATAGGTCCGACCAAGGGACTGCTGTAAACGCCAACGCCGGATGTGTGCGTGATTGCCACTTAGCAATACGTCGGGAACACGCTGATCCGCATACACCTCCGGTCGGGTGTAGTGCGGGCAATCCAGCAAACCATCCGTGAAGGAATCTTCCTCCGCGGAGTCCGCATGCCCTAAAGCTCCAGGCAGCAGTCGTGTAACCGCATCTATCAGGACCATCGCCGGCAGCTCACCGCCAGACAGGACATAGTCCCCAATCGACCACTCTTCATCGACATGAGCCTCAATAAAGCGCTCGTCAATGCCTTCATAGCGACCGGCAATCAGGATTAATGCTTCCTCATTCGCCATGTCGCGTACCGCCGCCTGTTTCAGCTGACGGCCTTGAGGGGACAGGTAAATTACCTTCGCCTTCTCCCCGACAGCTGCCTTGGCCTGAGCCAACGCGTCTTCCAGGGGCTTGATCTTCATCACCATGCCCGGACCACCGCCAAATGGGCGATCATCCACAGTGTGATGTCGATCCGTCGTGTAGTCTCGCGGGTTCCAACAGGTGAGCTGCAAGAGCCCCTGTTTCACCGCCCGACTGGTGATGCCGTACTCGCTGATGGCGGAGAACATCTCGGGAAACAAACTGATCACTTCAATGCGCAAATTAGCCACGCTTAGAAGTCCGCGTCCCATTCCACCTTCATCTCGCCCGCTGCCAGGTCGATAGCCAACACACACTGCTCCGTATAGGGCAGCAGGCGTTCGCGATCATCCAGGCTGCCAGCGCAAGGCTTGACCACCATTACATCATTGGCGCCGGTTTCCAGAAGATGATCGATTTTCCCGAACAATTGCCCGAGTTGATCAATAACCTTCAGACCTTCCAGCTGGTACCAGTAGTACTCGCCGTCGGTCAATTCAGGGAACAGGTTGCGCGGCACGCAGATCTCATAACCAGCCAGAAGACGAGCTTCTTCACGATCATCAAGACCCTTGAGCTTCGCGACCAGGAACTTATCGCTCCCGCGTCCACTGACCAGCTCGACCTGTTTCACACTCCCTTCGCGCCTGAGCGTCCAGGTTTTGTACTGCAACAGGTTTTCTGTCGGATCAGTAAAGGAATACACCTTCACTTCGCCGCGAACGCCATGAACAGAATAAATCTTGCCGATAACGATCAAATCATCAGCAACAGCTGGCGTCGCGTTCATATTGCTCAGGCTGCGGCCTTAGCCGAGTCCTTCAACAACTTAGCAACACGCTCAGACGGTTGTGCACCAACGCTCAGCCAGTAGGCTACGCGCTCTTGGTTCACGGACAGACGGACTTCTTGACCACGAGCGATCGGGTTGAAGAAGCCTACTTGTTCCTTGTGAGAGCCGTCACGTGGGTTGCGGCTGTCAGTTACGGTCAAGTGGTAAAACGGGCGCTTTTTGGAGCCGCCAAGGGCAAGACGGATTGTTAGCATGTGAACATCGTTCCTGTAGTCGGTGCTGCAAATCTAAATGCACAGCGGGCATAGGTGCCCGAAAGGCCGCATATTCTAAGGAATATCCGGACTTTTGCAAATGTCTTTTTCTGGCGCCTATACGCGTGCCATTCAGATCTGCTAGAGAGCCGTCGGTTAAAACGGCAGGTCAGCCCCCGCCAACGGCGGGTTTGCTGGAGATCCCACGTCCCTGTGGGTCGGAGCGCAAGCGTACTTGCGCTCGAATTCTTTACATTTTCGGCATGCCGCCGCCGGGCAACATACCGCCCATGCCGCGCATCATCTTGGCCATTCCGCCTTTGGCGGAGAATTTCTTCATCATCTTCTGCATCTGCTTGTGCTGCTTGATCAAGCGACCGATGTCCTGCACCTGGGTGCCGGAGCCCATGGCGATCCGACGTTTGCGCGAACCGCTGATCAGCTCAGGGTCGCGGCGCTCGGCCGGAGTCATGGAGTTGATGATGGCTTCCATCTGCTTGAACTGCTTCTCTGCCGCGCCCTGGGCATTGCCCATCTGCGCCAGATTCACACCACCGATGTTCGGCAGCTTGTCCATCAGGCCGCCGAGGCCGCCCATGTTCTTCATTTGTTGCAGCTGGTCACGGAAGTCTTCGAGGTCGAAGCCCTTGCCCTTCTTCAGCTTTTTGGCCAGCTTGTCGGCCTTGTCCTTGTCGAGGGTCGCTTCGGCCTGCTCGATCAGGCTGAGTACGTCGCCCATGCCGAGGATACGCGAGGCGATACGCTCAGGGTGGAACGGTTCGAGCGCTTCGCTCTTCTCGCCCATACCGATGAACTTGATCGGCTTGCCAGTGATGGCACGCACCGACAGCGCAGCACCGCCACGGGCGTCGCCGTCGACCTTTGTGAGGATCACGCCGGTCAGCGGCAGTGCATCGCCGAAGGCCTTGGCGGTGTTGGCCGCATCCTGGCCGGTCATGGCATCGACCACGAACAGCGTCTCGACCGGGTTGATCGCGGCATGCAACGCCTTGATCTCACCCATCATCTCTTCATCGATGTGCAGGCGACCGGCGGTATCGACGATCACGACATCAATGAACTTGAGCCTGGCTTCTTTAATAGCCGCGTTGGCAATGTCGACCGGCTTCTGGCTCAGGTCGGACGGGAAGAAGGTCACGCCTACTTCGCCTGCCAGCATTTCCAGCTGTTTAATGGCCGCCGGACGGTATACGTCGGCCGACACCACCATGACGGACTTCTTCTTGCGCTCCTTAAGGAAGCGCGCCAGCTTGCCGGCGGTGGTGGTCTTGCCCGCACCCTGCAGGCCCGCCATCAGCACGACGGCCGGTGGCACGGCGCTGAGGTTCAGGTCTTCGTTGGCAGCGCCCATCAGGCTTTCGAGTTCGGCCTGGACGATCTTCACAAAAGCCTGGCCCGGCGTCAGGCTGCGGGACACTTCGGTGCCCACTGCGCGCTCTTTGACCGAGTTGACGAAGTCCTTGACCACAGGCAAGGCCACGTCGGCTTCCAGCAACGCCATGCGCACTTCACGCAGGGTGTCTTTAATGTTGTCCTCGGTCAGCTTGGCCTTGCCGGTTACGTGGCGCAGCGTCTGCGAGAGACGGTCAGTCAAGTTTTCAAACATGCGCGATCCTTTCAGGCCCCATTCATCGAAATGCATTGGTAGACCGAGGTAATGACGGCCCAGGCTGTGGTAAATCGCTATTAAAAACAGCGCTCGGCGAGCCTGCGGCGTGGGCAGGTCGCGGATTATAGCGAAGACTGCGCCCATGCACACCCGCTGTCTGGTCCTGGAGTCTTTCGTGGAACGCAGGTGTATGCCAAACTCAGCGCCTTTCGGGCTTGTCTATCAGGATTTATGGTCCCCTTGTCACCCAGTTTGCTACCCAGCCTCGCCGCCGCCATTTTGTATGCCGCTGCGACCCTCTATCAGGGCACTCGTCTTGCCCAAGGCACCAAGGCAGACAAACGCCTGCTGGTCGGCCTCGGCGTCCTCGCCCTGCTGGCCCATGCCGCGAGCCTGTTTACCCACCTGATGACGCCGGTCGGCCTGGGCCTGGACTTTTTCAGCGCCGCCAGCCTGATCGCTGCTGCGGTCATTGCCCTGACGCTGATGGCCTGTTATCGGATTCCCGTCGAGAACCTGTTGGTCCTGCTCTTCCCGTTGGGCGTGCTGACGGTGCTGCTGGCGCAATTCGCCCCCACCGGCACCGTGCAGGTGATTGACGAAGAACCCGGCATCCTCGCGCACATCCTGTTATCGATCCTGGCCTACGGCATGTTCACCATCGCGGTGTTCCAGGCCCTGCTCCTGCTGTTGCAAGACCATCAGCTCAAGCACAAGCACCCCTCCGGCCTGATCAAGAACTTCCCGCCGCTGCAAACCATGGAAAGCCTGCTGTTCGGTTTCCTGTGGGCCGGTTGGACGCTCCTCTCGCTGTCGCTGATTTCCGGCTGGCTGTTCGTGGAGAACCTGTTTGCCCAGCATCTGGTGCATAAAACCCTGCTGGCGTGCCTGGCCTGGGTGGTGTTCAGCGTATTGCTGTGGGGCCGCAACCGCCTCGGCTGGCGTGGGCACAAGGCGATCCGCTGGACCCTGGCCGGTTTCTGCCTGCTGATGCTGGCCTATTTCGGCAGCAAGCTGGTTCGCGAATACATCCTGCATATCTGACGGGCAGCAATCATGGATAACCAGCCCCTTGGGCCGATGCTCGCGGTAATCGCCTTGCTGGTGTTATGGGCCGGGCTGTTTACCGCCATTGAAGCGGCACAACAACACTTGCTGGCCCTGCGTCCCGGTACACGCCAGGGTGATAAAGCGGACGCCCGCCTGAACTTCCCGCGTAACAGCCTGATCCTGTGCAACAGCCTGTGTCGCGCCGCCGTGGTGATTCTCTGCACGCTGCTGGCGATCTATGCCTGGGCGCTGAACGGCCCCTGGCTCGGCTGGCTGATCTCCTGCGCACTCCTGCTGGTGCTGGCCGACTACCTGCCCCGCGCCCTGGCTATCCGCCATCCGCACGCGGTGCTGGGCTTCGGCAATACGTTGCTGGGCGTGCCGTTGAAAATCCTCTACCCCGCGGCCTGGCTGCTCAATGGCATCAGCCTGCTGTTGTTGCGCCCGTTTGCACGAAAATCCGGCGTGGTGAAAAAGAGCGACGAGCCTCTACCCGATCACGATGACGAACCCGAGCCCGACGCCGACCACACCCCTCGCATGCCCGGCATCCACGCCCTGGACAACATCACCGTCAATGACATCCTGGTGCCCCGCAGCGAAGTGGACGGCATCAACCTCGACGACTCGATCGAAGCCATCATCGAACAGCTGCGCACCTCGCCACGCACGCGCCTGCCGGTGTTCCACAGTGATATCAACCAGGTCCAGGCCGTGCTCAATACCCGGCAGGTCAAGCATCTGCTGCCCGACGCCAGCCTGACCAAAGACGCGCTGCTCGCCGCCTGCCACGAACCCTACTTCGTCCCGGAAAGCACGCCTCTGCAACTGCAACTGCTGAACTTCCACAAACAGCAGCGGCGCCTGGGCATGGTGGTGGATGAGTATGGCGAAGTGCTGGGCATCGTGACCCTTGAGGACATCCTCGAAGAAATCGTCGGTGAATTCGAAAGTGAACAGGGCACGGACAACCCGCATATCGAAGCGCAACCCGATGGCCGTTACATTATTGATGGCGCCGCCTCGATCCGCGAATTGAACAAGAGCCTGGGCTGGCACCTGCCCAGCGACGGCCCCAAGACCCTCAACGGCCTGGTGACCGAAGCGCTGGAGACCATTCCGGATTGCGCGGTGTGCCTGAAAATCGGCCGCTACCGCCTGGAAATCCTCGAAACCGAGGACAACCGCGTGGCCAAGGTGCTGATCTGGCACACCAGCCGGATACCCGTCGCCGCGTAACTGCCTGACGGTAAACAGCCCCTCCCACATTTTGATTTGCGGCGTGTCGGCTCTTGTTGTAATTCCAGACCCCTTCCTATAATCCCTGCGGCTTACCCAAGCTTTGCCCGACCGCGCACAACCCTGATCCACGGGTGTTCGACCAATAATAATCCGCGTCCAAACGCGCAATGACTGTCAGGGATAACTCAATGAGCACCACCTATAACGAGGCCGCGACCGCTGCCCCGACCAACTCGACCGCACGGGTCGCCACGGCGAGCATCGTCGGCACCGCCATCGAGTTCTACGACTTCTATATCTACGCCACCGCCGCAGCCCTGGTGATCGGCCCGGTGTTCTTCCCGCAGACCTCCGGCACCGCGCAGATGCTGGCGTCGTTCCTGACCTTCGGCATCGCTTTCATCGCCCGCCCACTGGGCTCGGCGCTGTTCGGTCACTTTGGCGACCGTATCGGCCGCAAGTCCACGTTGGTGGCCTCGCTGCTGCTGATGGGCGTGTGCACGACGCTGATCGGCTTGCTGCCTGGCTACGACACCATAGGGGCCTGGGCACCGATCCTGTTGTGCGTGCTACGGTTCGGCCAAGGCCTTGGGCTGGGCGGGGAATGGGGTGGCGCGGCGCTGCTGGCCACCGAGAACGCCCCGAAAGGCAAACGCGCCTGGTTCGGCATGTTCCCGCAGCTTGGCCCATCGATCGGGTTTCTGGCGGCCAACGGCTTGTTCCTGATCCTGGCCATGAGCCTTAACGACGAGCAATTCCGCAGTTGGGGTTGGCGCATCCCGTTCATCCTCAGCGCCGCGCTGGTGATGGTCGGCCTGTATGCACGGTTGAAGCTGCATGAAACCCCGGTGTTCGCCAATGCCGTGGCGAAAGAAGCCCCGGTGAAAGTGCCATTGGTGGAACTGTTCAGCCAGCATTGGCTGCCGGTACTGCTGGGCGCCATGTCGATGGTGGTGTGTTACGCACTGTTCTACATCACCACGGCCTTTTCCCTGAGCTACGGCGTTTCGACGCTGGGCTACAGCCGCGAGACGTTCCTGGGATTGCTGTGCTTTGCAGTGCTGTTCATGGGCCTGGCCACACCGCTGGCGGCGCTGGCCAGCGATCGTTATGGGCGCAAGCCGGTGCTGATCGTCGGCGCAGTCCTGGCGATTCTGTCCGGCTTCACCATGGAACCCTTGCTGACCCACGGTTCGACCTGGGCCGTAGCGCTGTTTTTGGCCCTGGAGCTGTTCCTGATGGGTGTGACCTTCGCGCCGATGGGCGCCATGCTGCCGGAACTGTTTCCGACCCGCGTGCGTTATACCGGCGCTTCGGCGGCGTACAACCTGGGGGGGGATTGTGGGCGCTTCGGCCGCACCGTTCTTCGCGACCAAGCTGGTGGCGATGGGCGGGCTGAGTTATGTCGGCGGGTATGTGTCGGCGGCAGCGTTGCTCAGCTTGATTGCTGTGCTGTGCCTGAAAGAGACGCGGGATAATGATTTGAACAAGATTGCCTGATAGACCGCTATCGGGGGCAAGCCCCCTCCCACATTTGAAGGTTCACAATTCAAAGTGCGGGAGGGGGGCAAGCCCCCGATGCTTTTAGAGCTCTACTACAACTGCCTGGGAAGCCCGGGTCGCCTTGGCCCGCGCCGCTTCAATCGATTCATCCCGCGCCAACGCCACGCCCATGCGGCGCTGGCCATTCACTTCTGGCTTGCCAAACAGACGCAACGCCGTGTCCGGCTCGCTCAGCGCCGCGCCGAGGTTGGCGAAAGCGGTCTGGGTCGATTGCCCTTCCACCAGAATCACCGCCGACGCCGAAGGCCCGAACTGACGGATCAGCGGGATTGGCAGACCCAGGATGGCGCGCGCGTGCAGGGCAAACTGCGACAGATCCTGAGAAATCAAAGTCACCAGACCGGTATCGTGGGGGCGCGGCGACACTTCGCTGAACCACACCTGATCACCCTTGATGAACAATTCCACACCAAACAGACCGCGACCACCCAAGGCCTCGGTCACGGCTTTGGCAACCCGCTCGGACTCAGCCAAGGCAACCGGGCTCATGGCCTGTGGCTGCCAGGACTCCTGATAATCGCCCTTCTCCTGACGGTGACCGACCGGCGCGCAGAAGGTGGTGCCGCCGATATGACGCACGGTCAGCAGGGTGATTTCGTAGTCGAAGTCGATAAAACCTTCGATGATCACACGGCCTTTGCCAGCACGCCCGCCTTCCTGGGCGTAATCCCAGGCTTTCTGCACGTCGTCAGCGCTGCGCAGCAGGCTCTGCCCCTTGCCCGACGAACTCATCACCGGCTTGACCACGCAGGGGAAGCCCAGGTCCTGGACAGCCTTGCTGTAGTCTTCGAAGGTGTCGGCGAAGTGGTACGGCGAGGTCGGCAGGTCCAGCTCTTCGGCGGCCAGACGACGGATACCTTCGCGGTTCATGGTCAGCGACGTGGCGCGCGCGGTCGGGATCACGGTGAAGCCTTCGGCTTCCAGTTCAACCAGGGTCGCGGTGGCGATGGCTTCGATTTCCGGCACGATGAAGTGCGGCTTCTCGGCTTCGATCACTGCACGCAGGGCGGCGCCGTCGAGCATGTTGATCACGTGGCTGCGATGCGCCACTTGCATGGCCGGCGCGTTGGCGTAGCGATCCACGGCAATCACTTCAACGCCCAGGCGTTGCAGTTCGATTACCACTTCCTTGCCGAGCTCACCGCAGCCACACAGCAAAACGCGGGTCGCGGTTGGCGACAATGGAGTTCCGATTCGGGTCATCTCAGGTCCTCAGGGGAGCGGATCATGGGGAGAAAGGCCGGCATTTTACATGAACTGTAAAAATTGGCCTCAGTTGGCGACGGCGCGCTTGCGAATGCGCCAGGCCATGATCAGCCACACCGCCGTCACACCGGCGAATTTCGAGGCCAGGGCGGTGCCCACCACTGCGGGCGTCAGGGCACCGATCAGGCCGAAGAAGATAAACGTATCGAGGGGAATGCTCAGCGCCGAACTTATCCACAGGCGATCGTGGAGCGGGCGTTTGGTGATGCTGAACACCAGCCAGTCGATGCATTCGGACACCGCAAAAGCCGTGGCACTGGCCAGGGCGATGGCCGGGTCGGACGTGACATAGGACAGCACCAGCGCCGCCAGCATGGCGACGATCGCACCGTGGCCGAAGCGGGTCTGCACCATGTCGCGCAGGATGAAGACCAGGCCGCCCCAGGCGGACCAGATCACATCCAGGTGCGGGGCGGTGGAGAAGGCGAAGTTGATCAGCACGACGCTGCTGATGTAGGCGATCAGGAAGAGCATGGGGCGAGGGACCTGTGAACAAGGGGCAAAGGGTACTTCACATTTGGAAATATGTCGTCTGGGAGGCCTCATCGGGGGCCAAGCCCCCTCCCACATTTTGACCGCATTCCTAC
>NZ_JADDUM010000121.1 GCF_015163715.1 Pseudomonas cyclaminis | reverse complement strand
GTGCTGAATCTATGGCATCGGCTCAGTCAACAGATTCAGTGACTGACACTTCGGTCATCGGGGCAAGCCCCTCCCACATTTGTTCTGTGTCAGTTCTGGACACCGAGTCAAACCAATGCGGTAAACTCCGCGCACTGCTGTCTGGAGCTTTTTATGCGCGAAGCGTTGAATCAAGGCCTGATCGACTTCCTCAAGGCCTCCCCTACTCCTTTTCATGCCACTGCCGCCCTGGCCCAGCGTCTGGAAGCGGCCGGTTACCAGCGTCTCGACGAGCGCGAAACCTGGACCACCGAAGCCAACGGTCGCTATTACGTGACCCGCAACGACTCCTCGATCATCGCCTTCAAGCTCGGCCGCCATTCGCCGCTGCTGGGCGGGATTCGCCTGGTCGGCGCCCATACCGACAGCCCATGCCTGCGGGTCAAGCCCCAGCCCGAGCTGCAACGCCAGGGTTTCTGGCAATTAGGTGTGGAAGTCTACGGTGGCGCCTTGCTGGCCCCGTGGTTCGACCGTGACCTGTCCCTGGCCGGCCGCGTGACGTTCCGCCGCGACGGCAAGGTCGAAAGCCAGCTGATCGACTTCAAACTGCCCATCGCCATCATCCCCAACCTGGCCATTCACCTGAACCGTGAAGCCAACCAGGGCTGGGCGATCAATGCCCAGACCGAGCTGCCGCCGATCCTCGCGCAATTTGCCGGTGACGAGCGCGTGGACTTCCGCGCCGTGCTCACCGAGCAACTGGCACGCGAGCACGGGTTGAACGCCGATGTGGTGCTCGACTACGAGCTGAGTTTCTACGACACCCAGAGCGCTGCCGTGATTGGCCTTAATGGCGACTTTATCGCCGGCGCGCGCCTGGACAACCTGCTGTCGTGCTACGCCGGCCTGCAAGCCTTGCTCACCAGCGAAAGCGACGAAACCTGTGTACTGGTGTGCAACGACCACGAAGAAGTCGGTTCCTGCTCCGCCTGTGGCGCCGATGGCCCGATGCTGGAACAGACCCTGCGCCGCCTGTTGCCTGAAGGTGATGAATTCGTACGCACCATTCAGAAATCTCTGTTGGTGTCTGCGGACAACGCCCACGGCGTGCACCCGAACTACGCCGACAAGCACGACGCCAATCACGGTCCCAAGCTCAACGCCGGCCCGGTGATCAAGGTCAACAGCAACCAGCGCTACGCCACCAACAGCGAAACCGCCGGGTTCTTCCGCCATCTGTGCATGGCCGAGGAAGTGCCGGTACAGAGCTTTGTAGTGCGCAGCGACATGGGTTGCGGCTCGACCATCGGCCCGATCACCGCCAGCCACCTGGGCGTGCGCACCGTGGACATCGGCCTGCCGACGTTTGCCATGCACTCCATTCGTGAACTGTGCGGCAGCCATGACCTGGCACATCTGGTGAAGGTGTTGGGCGCGTTCTACGCAAGCCACGACTTGCCCTGATCCAACGGCTGAATACAGTCAAAAATGTGGGAGGGGCTTTCCCCCGATGCGGTGGGTCAGCTAAAAACAAGCTGACTGATAGACCGCTATCGGGGGCAAACCCCCTCCCACATTTGGTTT
>NZ_JADDUM010000120.1 GCF_015163715.1 Pseudomonas cyclaminis | reverse complement strand
GGCGCGCTGGCGGACCGTAACTGGGACGCCATCGGCGAGCTGGATATGGGCTGTCGCGACGTGATCGAGCAGGTGCTCAGTGAGGCGCCGGTGGATGAAGATGCGCTGCGCGAGAAGCTTGAGAGCCTCTTGGCGGTCTACCAGCAATTGCTGGAGGTGACGACGGGCGAAAGGCAGGCTATTTTTGAAGAGATGTCGCAGATCAACCAAGCTAAAAATGCGTCAAAGGTTTACCATCTGTTCGGCTGAATGGCTCAGTTAATCCGAACGGCGCGTCATATATTTGACTGTGCCCGCATTTTTGACTTAACTAGTGCTGTTTTCAGATTTCAGACGTCTAGTAAGGTAAGAAGTCTTACAGGCGTCTCGATTGCCCTCGCTTTCGGGCAGGAAGTTTTACTAGGGAAGTTGCTATTGCATGTGGCGTGAAACCAAAATTCTGCTGATCGATGACGATAGCGTCCGCCGCCGCGACTTGGCGGTGATTTTGAATTTTCTTGGCGAAGAAAATCTGCCCTGCGGTAGCCATGACTGGCAGCAGGCGGCCAGCTCGTTGTCATCGAGCCGTGAAGTCATTTGTGTGCTGATCGGGACGGTAAACGCTCCAGGCGCTGTTTTGGGCTTGTTAAAGACACTGTCTACCTGGGATGAGTTCCTTCCCGTTTTGCTGATTGGTGATATTTCTTCTGTCGAGCTGCCGGAAGACCAGCGCCGCCGCGTGCTTTCCAGCCTGGAAATGCCCCCCAGCTACAGCAAATTGCTGGATTCCCTGCACCGTGCCCAGGTCTATCGCGAGATGTACGACCAGGCCCGCGAGCGCGGTCGCCACCGCGAACCCAACCTGTTCCGCAGCCTCGTCGGCACCAGCCGCGCCATCCAGCACGTGCGCCAGATGATGCAGCAAGTGGCCGATACCGACGCCAGTGTGCTGATCCTCGGCGAGTCGGGCACCGGCAAGGAAGTGGTCGCACGCAACCTGCACTACCACTCCAAGCGCCGCGACGGGCCATTCGTGCCGGTCAACTGCGGGGCGATCCCGGCAGAGCTGCTTGAAAGTGAATTGTTCGGCCACGAGAAGGGCGCCTTTACCGGGGCGATCACCAGCCGTGCCGGGCGTTTCGAGCTGGCCAACGGCGGCACCCTGTTCCTCGACGAAATCGGCGACATGCCGCTGCCGATGCAGGTCAAGCTGCTGCGTGTATTGCAGGAACGCACCTTCGAGCGTGTGGGCAGCAACAAGACCCAGAGCGTCGACGTGCGCATCATTGCCGCTACCCACAAGAACCTCGAAAGCATGATCGAAGTGGGCAGCTTCCGCGAAGACCTGTACTACCGCCTCAACGTTTTCCCTATCGAGATGGCCCCGCTGCGTGAGCGCGTGGAGGACATCCCGCTGCTGATGAACGAACTGATCTCGCGCATGGAACACGAAAAGCGCGGATCGATTCGCTTCAACTCCGCCGCGATCATGTCCCTGTGCCGCCACGGCTGGCCGGGTAACGTGCGCGAGCTGGCCAACCTGGTGGAACGCATGGCGATCATGCATCCGTACGGTGTGATCGGCGTGATCGAATTGCCGAAGAAATTCCGCTACGTCGACGATGAAGACGAGCAGATGGTCGACAGTCTGCGCAGCGACATGGAAGAGCGCGTCGCCATCAACGGCCACACGCCGGACTTCGGTTCTACCGCCATGCTGCCGCCGGAAGGCCTGGACCTCAAAGACTACCTCGGCAACCTGGAGCAAGGCTTGATCCAGCAGGCCCTGGACGACGCCAACGGCATCGTCGCCCGCGCCGCCGAGCGCTTGCGCATCCGCCGAACCACCCTGGTGGAGAAGATGCGCAAGTACGGCATGAGCCGCCGGGAAGGTGATGAACAGGCGGATGATTGACGCCTGATTCCAAAGACCGCTGATTTATCAGCGGTTTTTTTTCGGCACAAGTATTGCTACAGCCCTCGCAACGTTCCGTTTAACTGACGGTCAGCCAGCGAGAGAGCATGATGCCCCACGCCGCCCAGCAATCTTCCAGCCCCTCTATCCCGGGGCTTATGCCCTCTGTGGAGCAGCAAAGCCGTCAGGGTCTCGAACAGGCTTTTTCGCTGTTCAACCAGATGTCGAGCCAATTGACTGACTCCTACAGCCTGCTCGAAGCCCGCGTCTCGGAGCTTAAAGGCGAGTTGGAAGTGGTCAGCGCCCAGCGCATGCAAGAGTTGGCCGAGAAAGAACGCCTGGCCAACCGTCTGCAAAACCTGCTGTCGCTGCTGCCCGGTGGCGTGATCGTCATCGATGACCAGGGCCGTGTGCGCGAAGCCAACCCTGCCGCCTGCGACATGCTCGGCCTGCCGCTGGAAGGCGAGCTGTGGCGCCACGTCATCACCCGTTGCTTTGCGCCGCGTGAAGATGATGGTCACGAAATCTCCCTCAAGGACGGGCGCCGCCTGTCCATTGCCACCCGTTCCCTGGATGCGGAGCCGGGGCAGTTGGTGCTGCTCAACGACCTGACTGAAACCCGTCATCTGCAAGACCAATTGGCGCGCCACGAGCGCTTGTCTTCATTAGGGCGGATGGTCGCTTCTTTGGCGCATCAGATCCGCACGCCGCTGTCGGCGGCGTTGATCTACGCCAGTCATTTGACTGATGAGCAATTGCCCGCCGCCACCCAGCAGCGGTTTGCCGGCCGTCTCAAGGAGCGTCTGCACGAATTGGAGCACCAGGTGCGCGACATGCTGGTGTTCGCCCGCGGCGAATTGCCGCTGACCGACCGCGTGACACCCGCCCAACTGATGCAGGCCCTGCAAGCGGCTGCAAGCACCCATATTCAAGACACCCAGGTGCGCTGGCAGTGCGACAGCCACCTCGGCGAGTTGCTGTGCAATCGCGACACCCTGGTGGGCGCGCTGCTCAATCTGATCGAAAACGCTATCCAGGCCAGCGGCACGGGTGCACGGCTCAAAGTCCACCTGTATAGCCGCGAGCAAACCTTGCGCCTGTGCATCAGCGACAGCGGTGCCGGCATCGACCCTGTGGTGCTCAAGCGCCTGGGCGAACCCTTTTTTACCACCAAGACCAACGGAACCGGCCTCGGCCTGACCGTGGTCAAGGCCGTGGCGCGTGCCCATCAGGGAGAATTGCAACTGCATTCCCGACTGGGGCGTGGCACCTGTGCACTGATAAGCCTGCCGCTGTTTTCATGCGCGGCAGGCGCGGAGTAAAAAGTAATGGCTATCAAGGTTCTGTTGGTGGAAGACGATCGCGCCCTGCGTGAAGCATTGGCTGACACGCTGCTGTTGGCGGGCCATGACTATCGGGCGGTCGGTTCTGCCGAGGACGCCTTGGAGGCGGTGGAGCAGGAAACCTTCAGCCTGGTGGTCAGTGACGTGAACATGCCGGGCATGGACGCCACCAATTGCTGGCCCTGCTGCGTGCGCGCCAACCGCAACTGCCGGTGTTGCTGATGACTGCCCATGGCGCCGTGGAACGGGCGGTGGACGCTATGCGCCAAGGCGCGGCGGACTACCTGGTCAAGCCCTTCGAGCCCAAGGCGCTGATCGAGCTGGTGGCGCGGCATGCCCTGGGCGTGATCCCGGCCAGCGAAGGCGAGGGCCCGATTGCCTTCGAGCCGGCCAGTGCGCAATTGCTTGAACTGGCGGCCCGCGTGGCGCGCAGTGATTCCACGGTGCTGATTTCCGGCGAGTCCGGCACCGGCAAGGAAGTGCTGGCACGTTACATCCACCAGCAATCCACGCGCGCCAAACAACCGTTCATCGCCATCAACTGCGCGGCGATCCCCGACAACATGCTGGAAGCCACCTTGTTCGGCCATGAAAAAGGCTCGTTCACCGGCGCCATTGCGGCCCAGGCGGGCAAATTCGAGCAGGCCGACGGCGGCACCATCCTGCTGGACGAAATCTCGGAAATGCCTCTGGGCCTGCAAGCCAAGCTGCTGCGGGTGCTGCAAGAGCGCGAAGTGGAGCGCGTGGGCGCACGCAAGCCGATCCAGCTGGACATCCGTGTGGTCGCCACCACCAACCGTGACCTGGCCGGCGAAGTGGCGGCGGGGCGCTTTCGTGAAGATCTGTTCTACCGGCTTTCGGTATTTCCCCTGGCCTGGCGCCCGCTGCGTGAGCGCCCGGCGGACATCGTCCCGTTGGCCGAGCGCTTGCTGAACAACCACGTCAAAAAAATGAAGCACGCCCAGGCGCGACTGTCGGCCGAGGCGCAAGCCTGCCTTATCAGTTATCCCTGGCCGGGCAACGTGCGGGAGCTGGACAACGCCATCCAGCGTGCGCTGATTCTGCAGCAGGGCGGTTTGATCCAGCCCCAGGATTTCTGCCTGTCCATGGGCAGCGGTGCGGCGCCATTGCCTACCTTGCGCCCGCGCCGGTCGCCGAGGCGGAGTCTGCCGGTGCCTTGGGCGACGACCTGCGTCGCCGCGAATTCCAGATGATCATCGACACCCTGCGCGCCGAGCGCGGCCGCCGCAAAGAGGCCGCCGAGCGCCTGGGCATCAGCCCGCGCACCCTGCGCTACAAGCTGGCGCAAATGCGCGACGCCGGGATGGATGTGGAAGCGTATCTGTTCGCCACCTGACCCGGTAACAAGGTCGACAAGGTTTGTCGCCTTTTCTTACGACTTGATACAGAGCTGGCACCCTTGTTGCTACCTCCCCTAGTAATCGCTGCGTAGTGTCAAAAATTTGCGGGTTGGAGAGAGAAGTTCATGAGCCAGGGTATTGAGTTCAATCGATTGATGTTGGATATGCGCTCCATGCAAATGGATGCCATGGCTCAACCGAAATCCGTCGCGCCAGCGCCGCAATTGGGCCAAAGCAGTTTCGCCGACATGTTGGGTTCGGCCATCAACAAAGTCAGTGACACCCAGCAGGCATCCAACCAGTTGGCCAGCGCGTTCGAGATCGGCAAAAGCGGCGTGGACCTCACCGATGTAATGGTCGCCTCGCAAAAGGCCAGCGTCTCCTTCCAGGCTCTGACCCAAGTGCGTAACAAGCTGGTTCAGGCCTATCAAGACATCATGCAGATGCCGGTTTAAGGGCGAGATTTAAGTCATGGCAGAAGCAGTCTCCGACAACGTACCCGCCAAGGCAGACGGCAAGCCGCCGCTGTTTGGCCTGTCGTTCCTGGAAAACCTCTCGGAAATGACCATGCTGCGTCAGGTGGGCCTGATGGTCGGCCTGGCTGCGAGCGTGGCAATTGGTTTTGCCGTGGTGTTGTGGTCGCAACAACCCGATTACCGTCCGTTGTACGGCAGCCTGGCGGGCATGGACTCCAAGCAGATCATGGAAACCCTCGCCGCCGCCGACATCGCCTACACCGTGGAGCCCAACTCCGGCGCGCTGTTGGTCAAGGCCGACGACGTGGCCCGTGCGCGCATGAAGCTCGCCGCCGCTGGTGTAACGCCGTCCGACAGCAATATCGGTTTTGAAATCCTCGACAAGGACCAGGGTCTCGGGACCAGCCAGTTCATGGAAGCCACGCGCTATCGTCGTGGTCTTGAAGGCGAGTTGGCCCGCACCATCTCCAGCCTCAACAACGTCAAGGGCGCCCGTGTGCACCTGGCCATTCCGAAAAGCTCGGTGTTTGTGCGCGACGAGCGCAAGCCAAGTGCCTCGGTACTCGTGGAACTGTTTTCCGGCCGCTCCCTGGAGCCTGGCCAAGTGCTGGCGATCATCAACCTGGTGGCGACCAGTGTTCCTGAGCTGAGCAAATCCCAGATCACCGTGGTCGACCAGAAGGGCAACCTGCTGTCCGACATGGCGGAAAACTCCGCGCTGACCCAGGCCGGCAAGCAGTTCGACTACAGCCGCCGCATGGAAAGCATGCTGACCCAGCGTGTGCACAACATCCTGCAACCGGTGCTGGGCAACGACCGCTACAAGGCTGAAGTGTCCGCCGACGTGGACTTCAGCGCCGTCGAGTCGACCTCCGAGCAATTCAATCCGGACCAACCGGCCCTGCGCAGCGAGCAGTCCACCAGCGAACAACGCACCGCCAGCAATGGCCCGCAAGGTGTGCCGGGTGCCCTGAGCAACCAGCCACCGGCTCCGGCCTCGGCCCCGCAAACCACCGGTGCGCCGCCGCTACCGCTGGCGCGATCCAGCCTGGCCAGCCGTTGTTGGATGCCAACGGCCAGCAGATCATGGACCCGGCCACCGGCCAGCCGATGCTCGCCCCGTACCCGGCGGACAAACGTAACCAGTCCACCAAGAACTTCGAACTCGACCGGTCCATCAGCCACACCAAGCAACAACAGGGTCGCGTCAATCGCCTGTCGGTGTCGGTGGTGGTCGATGATCAGGTCAAGGTCAATGCGGCGGATGGCGCCGTTACCCGTGCACCGTGGAGCGCCGACGAATTGGCGCGCTTCACCCGCCTGGTGCAGGACGCCGTCGGTTTTGACGCCAGCCGTGGCGACAGCGTCAGCGTGATCAACATGCCGTTCTCCGCCGAGCGTGGTGAAGTCATCGCCGAAGCCGCGTTCTATACCCAGCCGTGGTTCTGGGACATCGTCAAGCAAGTGCTGGGTGTGTTGTTCATCCTGGTGCTGGTGTTCGGCGTGTTGCGTCCGGTGCTCAACAACATCACCGGCAACGGCAAGAACAAACAACTGGCGGCGTTTGGTGGCAGTGACGTCGAGTTGGGTGGCATGGGCGGCCTGGACGGCGAACTGGGCAACGACCGCGTCAGCCTCGGTGGCCCGCAAAGCATCCTGTTGCCAAGCCCGAGCGAAGGCTATGACGCTCAGCTGAACGCAATCAAAAGTCTGGTGGCAGAAGACCCGGGCCGTGTGGCCCAGGTCGTGAAAGAGTGGATCAACGCAGATGAGTGATAATCGAGCCGCTGTTGCCAAGCTCACCAAGGTCGACAAAGCCGCAGTCCTGCTGCTGTCCCTGGGTGAAACCGACGCCGCCCAAGTGCTGCGCCACATGGGCCCCAAAGAGGTTCAGCGAGTGGGCGTGGCCATGGCGCAAATGCGCAATGTGCACCGTGAGCAAGTCGAACAGGTGATGAGCGAGTTCGTCGAGATCGTCGGCGACCAGACCAGCCTGGGCGTCGGTTCCGACAGCTACATCCGCAAGATGCTCACCTCGGCCCTGGGCGAAGACAAGGCCAACGGCCTGATCGACCGTATCCTGTTGGGCGGCAACACCAGCGGCCTGGACAGCCTCAAGTGGATGGAGCCGCGTGCGGTCGCCGACGTGATCCGCTTCGAGCACCCGCAAATCCAGGCCATCGTCGTCGCGTACCTCGACCCCGACCAGGCCGGTGAAGTGCTCGGCCACTTCGACCATAAAGTACGCCTGGACATCATCCTGCGCGTGTCGTCGCTGAACACCGTGCAGCCGGCGGCCCTGAAAGAATTGAACACCATTCTGGAGAAGCAGTTCTCCGGCAACTCCAACGCTGCACGCACCACCTTGGGTGGCATCAAGCGCGCGGCGGACATCATGAACTTCCTCGACAGCTCGGTCGAAGGCCAGTTGATGGACTCGATCCGCGAGATCGACGACACCCTGTCCGGCCAGATCGAAGACCTCATGTTCGTGTTCAACAACCTCTCCGATGTCGACGACCGTGGCATCCAGGCGTTGCTGCGCGAAGTCTCCTCCGACGTGCTGGTGCTGGCCCTCAAAGGCTCGGACGAAGGCGTCAAGGAGAAGATCTTCAAGAACATGTCCAAGCGTGCTTCGGAACTGTTGCGCGACGACCTGGAAGCCAAAGGCCCGGTGCGTGTCAGCGACGTGGAAACCGCGCAAAAAGAAATCCTCACCATTGCCCGCCGTATGGCCGAAGCCGGAGAAATCGTTCTCGGTGGGAAGGGCGGCGAAGAAATGATCTAAGGCGCCCCTGATGTCGAACAAAGATGAGGCGCCCAGCGATCTGATTCGCGCTCGGGATGTCGGTGGGTTCGACATCTGGTCGTTGCCCAGTTTCGATCCGCACGTGCCGGAGCCTGAGCCGGAACCGGTTGAAGAACTGCCGGTGGAAATGGAAGAAGTGCCGCTGGAGGAAGTCCAGCCACTGACCCTGGAAGAGTTGGAAAGCATCCGCCAGGAGGCCTACAACGAAGGCTTCGCGGCCGGTGAAAAAGACGGTTTTCGCAGCACCACCCTCAAGGTGCGCCAAGAGGCCGAAGCGGCGCTGAGCGTCCAGCTGGCCAGCCTGGAGCGTTTGATGGGGGTGTTGTTCGACCCCATCGCCGAGCAGGATTCGCAGATCGAAAAATCCATGGTCGGCCTGGTGGAGCACATTGCCCGCCAGGTGATCCAGCGCGAACTGGTGCTCGATTCCAGCCATATCGAAAGCGTGATGCGCGAAGCCCTCAAGCTGCTGCCCCTGGGTGTCGGCAATGTGCGGCTGTACATCAACCCGCAGGATTTCGAGCAGGTCAAAGCCCTGCGCGAGCGCCATGAAGAAACCTGGCGCATCGTCGAAGACGCAGCGCTGCAGCCTGGTGGTTGCCGGGTCGAGACCGAACACAGCCGCATCGATGCCACGGTGGAAACCCGCATCAGCCAGATCATGGCCAAGCTGCTGGATCAAGTTCACGAGCAGGTATTGAACCCCGCCGAACCTGACCTCAGCGTGGACCTGGACGCTACCGATGCGCCTTGATCGCACCAGCTTCGCCAAGCGCCTGAGCGGCTACGTCGAAGCCACTGAACTGCCCGGCCAGCCAATCCTCGAAGGGCGCTTGCTGCGTATGGTCGGCCTGACTCTGGAAGCCGAGGGCCTGCGCGCCGCCATGGGCAGCCGCTGCATGGTGATCAACGACGACAGCTACCACCCGGTGCAGGTCGAAGCGGAAGTGATGGGTTTTTCCGGCAGCAAGATTTTCCTGATGCCCGTGGCAGTCTGGCGGGCATCGCCCCTGGCGCCCGCGTGGTGCCGCTGGCCGATACGGGTCGCCTGCCCATGGGCATGAGCATGCTCGGCCGCGTGCTGGACGGCGCCGGTCGCGCACTGGACGGCAAGGGCGGCATGAAAGCCGAAGACTGGGTGCCGATGGACGGCCCCACCATCAACCCGCTCAACCGCAACCCCATCAGCGTCCCTCTGGACGTGGGCATTCGCAGCATCAACGGATTATTGACGGTCGGCCGCGGCCAGCGTCTGGGCCTGTTCGCCGGTACCGGTGTGGGTAAATCGGTGTTGCTGGGCATGATGACGCGCTTTACCGAGGCCGACATTATTGTGGTGGGGCTGATCGGCGAACGGGGCCGCGAGGTGAAGGAGTTCATCGAGCACAGCCTCGGTGAAGAAGGCCTCAAGCGCTCCGTCGTTGTCGCCTCTCCAGCGGACGATGCGCCGCTGATGCGTTTGCGCGCCGCGATGTACTGCACGCGCATCGCCGAATATTTTCGTGACAAGGGCAAGAACGTCCTGTTGCTGATGGACTCGCTCACACGTTTCGCCCAGGCCCAGCGGGAAATCGCCCTGGCCATCGGTGAACCGCCGGCGACCAAGGGTTATCCGCCGTCCGTGTTTGCCAAGCTGCCCAAGCTGGTGGAGCGCGCCGGTAACGCCGAGGCCGGTGGCGGCTCGATCACCGCGTTCTACACCGTATTGTCCGAAGGCGATGACCAGCAGGACCCCATCGCCGACTCGGCGCGGGGCGTGCTCGACGGTCACATTGTGCTGTCGCGCCGCTTGGCCGAAGAAGGGCACTACCCGGCCATCGATATCGAAGCGTCCATCAGCCGGGTAATGCCGGCGGTGGTCACGCCGGAGCATATGGTCCGTGCGCAACAGTTCAAGCAGTTGTGGTCGCGCTATCAACAGAGCCGCGACCTGATCAGCGTCGGCGCCTACGTGGCCGGTGGCGATCGCGACACCGACCTGGCGATCGCCCTGCAACCGCAGTTGGTGACCTACCTGCGCCAGGGCCTCAACGACAAGATCAGCATGGGCGAAAGCGAAGCCCATCTGCACTCCATCTTCGCGCCTGCGCCAGGCGGCTAAGCCATGGCCAACAGCCGCGCCGCACGCCTGGCCCCGGTGGTGGACATGGCCGAAAAGGCCGAAAAAACCGCCGTGCAGCGCCTGGGTTATTTCCAGGGCCAGGTGCGCTTGGCCGAAAGCAAACTGGGCGACCTGGAACGCTTTCGCGGCGAGTACCAACAGCAATGGATCGAGCGCGGCACCAAGGGCGTTTCGGGCCAGTGGCTGATGGGCTACCAGGGCTTTCTCAATCAACTGGAAACAGCCGTGGGCCAACAGCGCCAGAGCCTGGCCTGGCACCAGAACAACCTCGATAAAGCCCGCGAAAGTTGGCAGGAAGCGTTTGCGCGAGTCGAAGGCTTGCGCAAGCTGGTGCAGCGCTATATCGATGAGGCGCGGGCCCTGGAAGACAAGCGCGAGCAGAAGCTGCTGGATGAGTTGTCCCAGCGTTTACCACGCCAGGGGCAGTTCTGAAGGTCGGCACTGCCCAACCACAGTCGTGCAGGGTTACGCGTGTCGATCCACTTGCGAAAACTTATAAATTGGTCTGAATTCCTGGTTTTTGATGCCATCGAATCTGAACTCGGCGCCGGGCAGTGAAATCCATTGCAGCTTTTTCTCGCTGTTCAGGGAGTGCCCGTAATATCGACGGGCATCCACCGGGTAGCCTTTGCTCATCTTGATTTGCATAAGGTGCCCGCTATCGGATTCACGCTCACCGCCGATGAATACGAAGCCCTCTTCTTTATAGGTATGTCCTTGCACCAACTCGGAAGGGTCTGTTAATCCGCCAGGAAAGACCGTTGCAATACGTTCTTTTTTAACCGCTTCTGGTGTTGCGCTGGCTAACTGGCTGATGATCTGTGCGCATTCCAACAGGCGCCGCTTGGTGGGTATGGAGTTGTCAGGTTTGCGCAATGCATTCTGATAGCGTGAATAGCCATCCCCAACGATTTTAACCACGTCATCGCTGAGTGCGGCGCAACGCTCGTTGGGCAGTGCAATGACATATCGGGACTGGGTCTCCATTTTAAATCGCTGCTGGAGCGGCGTGTAGTTCTGGGCGCCTTGCGCCGTTAATGTCGTTTTGCCGTGGCTGTCCGTTGTGACCATCGCGGGGTGATTTTTCTTCATGAAGCTCTCAAACGACGTGACTGTCGCAGCCCGTTCAAAATGTTTAGCCAGCTGGTTCACGGCACTGTGCAATTCGGTGCCGGAACCAATGAACTGGTCTAACTGGAGAGTCAGAGCGTCGGCGTCAGGGTAGCGGCCCAGTGTCTTTTCGCGCACCACCTGTAACTGCTCACTTGCATCTATCAGCGTGAGCTTGTCGGGCGGCGTCAACTGTGTGCTTTTGCTCAACGGGCGGAGCAAGTCAATGGCCTTCTTCAGTTCCTGCGGCCGATGCTGAAAGAGCTTTGGTCCGGAACTCTTTATAAGATCAGTAATTGATTTTTTCAGCTCATCGTTTAAGGACGTCCTGCTTAGTAGTGTCAACGTTGGGTTAGCGCGCGCGACATGATTGCCGCCTGACACGGATGGGGTTTCTGGTTGATGGGGAAACTGCCGGGTCAACCTGTATTGAGGCGAGTGGTGTGGGCCCGCTTGTTTTTCCCGCGTTTGCGACTCTGTGGGTGTGGGTAACGTCAGGGTAGATGTCGCACCGGTTGAATCCGGCGTTACCTCTGATCCATACGCGTGCCGGTTGGCGATGGGGCTGGAGATAATTTTATACATTGTAGGATTTTCTCTTGAATACGCAGGTTATTTGCACTCAGGAGTGTGTGAGAAAAATCGTGCTTTCGGTTCCAGTGCGTTGATGTGCAGCGACAGGCCGGCTCTAGATTTGATGCGCTGTGTTGCCCACAGCGTGATCACCTGCTAAACCTTGTGTCTATGCCCATGACAAGGAAGCCGTCGTATGTCAGTCGAGTCAGAAGTATCCCTGGATGGGAAGAAGTTGACGATTGCAATCAAGGGCCGGTTTGATTTCGGCAGTCATCAGGACTTTCGTGGGTCCTACGAGCGTTTCTACAAGGTGCCTGAGTCCTATGTGGTCGACCTGAAAGACACCACGTATATGGACAGTTCGGCCCTGGGCATGCTCCTGCTGCTGCGCGATCATGCGGGTGGGGACGATGCGCAAGTCAGGGTGATCAACAGCAACTCCGACGTGCGCAAGATCCTCGCCATCTCCAACTTCGACAAGCTGTTCGACATCAATTGAGCGCCCTGGCCCCTGCGGTTGAGCCGCTGACGATCCTGATCGCCGATGACAATGCGACCGATCTTCTGCTGCTGTCGACTATTGTGCGACGCCAGGGGCATCAGGTGCTTACCGCCACCAACGGCGAAGAAGCTGTCGAACTCTTCGCCCGCGAGCGTCCGCAACTGGTGCTGATGGATGCGTTGATGCCGGTGATGGATGGCTACGGCGCTGCGCGGTGGATCAAGCAACTGGCGGGGGAGGAGTTGGTCCCGATCATTTTCCTCACCTCCCTGCGCGATAGCGCGCCCTGGCCGAGTGCCTGGATGCCGGCGGTGATGACTTTTTGCCCAAGCCCTATAACCAACTGATCCTGGCGGCCAAGATCAACGCGATGGACCGCCTGCGCCGCCTGCAAGCCACGGTGTTGCAACAGCGTGACCTGATCGCCAGGCACCATGACTATCTGCTGCATGAGCAGCGGGTGGCCAAGGCGGTGTTCGACAAGGTCGCCCACTCCGGCTGCATCAACGCCGCCCCGAACATCCGCTACCTGCAATCGCCCTATGCGCTGTTCAATGGCGACCTGCTGCTGGCGGCCTACACGCCGTCGGGCGACATGCACGTGCTGCTCGGCGATTTCACCGGCCATGGCCTGCCGGCGGCAGTGGGCGCCATGCCCCTGGCGGAGGTGTTCTACGGCATGACCGCCAAGGGCTATGGCCTGTCTCAGATCCTGCGGGAGATGAATGCCAAGCTCAAGCGCATCCTGCCGGTGGACATGTTCTGCTGCGCCACGCTGTTGTGCCTGAGCACCGAGCGGCGTGCGGTGGAAGTGTGGAACGGCGGTATGCCCGACGGTTATGTGCATGAGGTCGCCACCGGCAAGCGCACGCCGCTGCAATCGCGGCATTTGCCGTTGGGGGTGCTGTCGGCGCAGGCCTTTGATGACCGCACCGAGGTTTGGCCCATGGCCTTGGGCGACCGCGTATTTTTGCTGTCCGACGGCGTGCTGGATACCGCCGATGCCCACGATCAACTGTTCGGTGCCGAGCGTTTGCAGCAGGTCTTTGCGGCCAATCGCGAGCCCAATCGTCTGTTCGAGGACATCGAACAGGCCCTGGCGGCGTTTCGCGGTGAGGCGCGGGATGACGTGAGCATGGTGGAAATCACCCTGCGGGCCGGCCAGTCACTGCGCGCCACCGGCCCGTTGTATGCCGACAGCGGCCAATCGTGCCCGCTGGATTGGTCGGTCAGCTTCGAATTCCGTGCCGAAACCCTCAAACGCTACAACCCGTTGCCCTATCTGCTGCAACTGCTGCTGGAAATCCACGGCCTGCGCGAGCAGAGCGGGGCGCTCTACAGTGTGATGGCCGAGTTGTATTCCAATGCCCTGGAGCACGGCGTGCTCGGGCTGGACTCGCGGCTCAAGCGCGATGCCCAGGGTTTCGCCGAATATTATCGCCAGCGCAACGACCGCCTGGCGCAGTTGAACAGCGGTTACGTGCGGGTACATGTGCAAGTGGTGCCCACCCCAATGGGCGGCAAAATGACCCTGCGCCTGGAAGACAGCGGGCCGGGCTTCGACGTGGAACGGATACTGGCGCGGCCGCTGGACGTGGACCGTCTGTCTGGTCGGGGCCTGAGCCTGGTGCGCCAACTGAGTAGCGAGGTACGCTGGTCCGACGGTGGGCGCAGTGTCTGCGTGGAGTTTTGCTGGGGGGTTCTGGCATAATCCGCCGATTCTTGATCAGGGAGCGAGCAAGTGGCAGAGATACATATGGACCCGGATGTGTTGTCGGGTTTGCAGGAGGTAATGGAAGGCGAGTATCCCAAGCTGCTTGATACCTTTCTGGACGACTCCCAGAAACGCGTCGAGGCGCTGCGCCAGGCGCGGGATGATGCCAAGGCGCTGGGGCGGATTGCGCACAGTTTCAAGGGGAGCAGTGGCAACCTTGGGGCGGTGCGGTTGGCGCAGTTGTGTCAGTTGCTGGAGGCTGAGTCTGTTGAGGCTGCTTCGGACTTGGGGGGATTGGTGGATCAGATTGATCGGGAATTTGCGCTGGTTCGGCCGTTGTATGAGCATGAACGGCAACGGTTTCAACTTTGATGGGTACAACCCATAGACCTGGCCCAACTCTTGCTCTACCTCCAGAGACTGCATCCCCGACCCCATGCAGTGGAGACCTTTACCTATGTCAGTCGCCCCCAATTCGCTTCTTCAGGCTGCCCCCGCGGCCAAGCCTCAAGCGCCCGTTGCCAATCCACCGGTAGCGGCTGCGGACCCACGGGACAAGGGCCCTGGCTTCGCGCAAGTGTTCGCCAGCCAAGGCTCGAAACCGACGCTCAAAACCGACGACAGCCCGGCCAAACCCACGCGGGACAAGCCTGCCGACGCCAGCGCCAAGCCGGCTGCCGGTACCGACAAGCCTGCCGCCAGTACACCGGCGGTTGCCGATAGCGGCAATACCTTGCCTGCCAAACCGTCTGACGACAGCGCCAACACGGATGACGATGCACCCGCCGACCCGGCCGTGGCGCAGCAGCCTCCGGCAGATCCTGTCGTCGATCCGGCCATGATTGCCGCCGTCGTGCCTGTGGTCGTGCCGGTGCCGATGCCGGTGGAAACCCCGGTACCCGCCGCTGCGGCCAAGGACGACAAGGCCCAGCCATTGGTCGCTGCGCCGATCGCAGCAACCGAGGAGGCCAAGCCGGTTTTCGATCCCCAGGCCGATCCCCTGGATGCCATGCCGGCCGTGCGCCTGGCGATGGAGCAGGGCGGTCACGTGTCGGCCAGCAGTCAGGCGCCGGCCAAAACTGCGCCGACGACCACTCAGGACCAGCCAACCGCCGCACAGAACTTTGCCGCTGGCCTGGCCACCATGGTCGATCAGCAAGCCACCAAAGACAGCACTGACCAAGGTGGCGACAAGGCCTTCAGCGGCTTGATCGAAGGCGGCCTTAAAGACCTGAAAAACGCCAGCAGCGACACCCGCGTCGATGATTTCGCCAATCGCTTGGCGGCATTGACCCAGGCGGCCACGCCGAGAACGGCCAACGCCTTGCCGCCGACGACGAATGCGCCACTGGCCATGCACCAGAGCGGCTGGACCGACGAGATCGTCAATCGGGTAATGTACTTGTCCAGCGCCAACCTCAAGTCGGCGGAGATCCAGTTGCAGCCGGCTGAACTCGGTCGCCTGGATATCAAGGTCAACATGACCGCCGACCAGCAAGCCCAGGTCAATTTCATGAGTGCTCATCCGGTGGTGCGTGAAGCGCTGGAAAGCCAGTCGGGCCGCCTGCGGGAGATGTTTGCGCAACAGGGCATGGGGCAGGTGGACGTCAATGTGTCCGACCAGTCCCGTGGTCAGGAGCAGCAGCAACAGCAGGCCCAGACCAGTGGCGTGAGTCGCGCTGGGCGGGGTGGCGACAGCAGTGACAGCGGCAACCACATTGATGTGGCTGAAGCCGTGGCACCCGTGACCTCTACAGTGATCGGCTCCAGCGCCGTCGATTACTACGCCTGACTCAAACCGTGTGCAGGTCAAAATGTGGGAGGGGCTTGCCCCCGATTGCGGTGTATCAGTCAGCCAGTGTTTAGCTGACACACTGCTATCGGGGCAAGCCCCCTCCCACATTGTTTTTGTGGTGTTTGGGAGGTTGTTCAAATAATCACCAATCACCTTGCGCGCTTTCTTCCCCTTCTCTACAATTGCGCCCCTTGCCCACCTGGCAGGCACGC
>NZ_JADDUM010000012.1 GCF_015163715.1 Pseudomonas cyclaminis | reverse complement strand
TTTTGGGCTCTTCCAAAAAGTGAGCCGCTGTAAAAAGCGGAACCCTAGGTGGCCGTTACCTGAACAACGGATATGTACTCAGACCCATCGCCATCGGGGGCAAGTCGAATCGTCGCACCGCCCCTCCCACACTCAAACCGTGTGAAGCCGACTTATTGAGCCGCAGATTTCGTAGGTGCGCCCAGTTTGCTGCGCGACAGCGCTACGTCGAAGAGGTAGTGGGGCCTCCCACATTTCGATTGTGCCAGGCCTCAGTGCTTTGCCGGGCCGTTGCCGATCTGCCATACGAACGGCGGCTCGGTTCCATTGATCACCCAGTCCCCCACAATCCGCGCCTTGTAGATCACCGGGTTGTGCGACGACACCGTCCGCGCATTGCGCCAATGCCGATCAAGGGCCTTGCCCTGGCGCACATCCGACGCGCCGAGTGCATTGAAAAGCTGGCTGGCAGCCCGCTGGATCAAATCCGACACCACCACCTGCGCCGTTGCCGACTCAATCTCGGCCGCCACATTGGCTTCGCGCTCCACCGCATCATCACCGCCAAACCGCGCCACGTAGGCCCGTTGTGCTGGCCATGTTGCCCGTAGCGCACTGGCTTGCGCGGCATACACCAGCGCTGCCACTTCGCCGACTACCTGTTGAACCTGTGCGTCCTGGCTCACATGGGGCGCATTGCCATGGCTGTAGATGCGCTTGCGGCTACGCACTTGATGGGCCACGTCGCGCAGGGCCGCACGACCGATACCGGCCAGGCTGGCCAGCAGCACCAACTGGTAGAACGCGGTCTGGTATTTGAAGCGGGTGGCGAAGTCGATGACGTTGTCGGCCTCGACCTCGGCGTCGGTAAAGCGCGAAGTGCCGCTGCCGGTGGTGCGCTGGCCGAAACCGTCCCAGTCGTCGCTGTGCACCACACCCGGCTGGCGTGCGCGGGTGGCGGCGATCACGTCGCCGCCGGTGTCGCTGCGCTGGGCGTACACGTCGATCCAGTCAGAGAAGATGCTGCCGGTGCTGTAGAACTTTTCACCGTTGAGTTTCCACTTGTCGCCGTCGGGGCTGACCTGGGTGACCACATCCCCGATGGCTACGTTGCCGATTTCGGTCCAGGCGCAGCCGACGATGTCGCCGTCGACAAACCGCTTGAACCACAGGTCACGGCCGGCGCTCGGCGGCGCATTCAGGCGGTCTTCGGCAAAGGCGAAATGCCCGCGCAGGGCCTGCGGCACGTTGGAGTCGGCTTCGGCCAGTTCGATCAGCAGTTCAAACAACTGGGGCAGGGACGCGCCGCCGCCGCCGTATTCCACCGGGACGCGCACCGCGCCAAAGCCGGCCTCCTTGAGCCATTGGATCGGCTCATGGGGCAGGGTGCGGCTGAGTTCGCGCTGCACCGCGCCGTCGGCAATGCGCTGGAAGATCGGCCGAAAACGCGCGGCCAGGGTGGGGTAATCGACGCCGATGGACAGCGGGTTGATGACGTGATGTTCGGTCATGGGCAAGGCTCCTGGGCAGTGGTCAATGCATGGGGGATTGCACACTCCGTGCCGGGTGCGTGGCCCAATGTTTACGGGGGATTTGCCTGGATCACTGTTGCGCCAGCAACAGCAATCCGACAAACCGGCGCAATCCCTGACATTTGCCCGCCCGCCCGCCAAGCCCTCATTTTTGGCCGCAACCCTGATGGCGTGGGCGTTTGCCCCTGGCTGGCACGCTTGCTGCTCAAGCCTCGGTACATCCCTTTTGCACGAGGTACCGTTCAATGAGTCAGCAAGCCGTGAAATTTGCCTATTGGGTGCCCAACGTCAGCGGTGGGCTGGTGGTCAGCAAGATTGAACAACGCACCGACTGGGGCATCGACTACAACCGCAAACTGGCACAACTGGCCGAAGCTGCCGGCTTTGAGTATGGCCTGACCCAGATCCGTTTCACCGCCGGCTACGGCGCCGAGAACCAGCATGAATCCGTGGCGTTCAGCCATGCGCTGCTGGCGGCCACCACCACGCTCAAGGTCATCGCGGCGATCCTGCCTGGCCCGTGGCAGCCGGCGTTGGCGGCCAAGCAGCTGGCGACCATCGACCAACTCACCAATGGCCGCATCGCGGTGAATATCGTCAGCGGCTGGTTCAAGGGCGAATTCCAGGCCATCGGCGAACACTGGCTGGAGCACGACGAGCGCTATCGCCGCTCCGAAGAATTTATCCGCGCCCTCAAAGGCATCTGGACCCAGGACGACTTCACCTTCAAAGGCGATTTCTACCGTTTCAACAACTACACCCTCAAGCCCAAGCCACTGGGCCAGCCGGAAGTGTTCCAGGGCGGCAGTTCACGGGCGGCGCGGGACATGGCGGCGCGAGTCTCGGACTGGTACTTCACCAACGGCAACACCCCGGAAGGCATCAAGGCCCAAGTCGATGACATTCGCGCCAAGGCGGCGGCGAATAACCATTCGGTCAAGGTCGGCGTCAACGCGTTCGTGATCGCTCGCGACACCGAAGAAGAAGCCCGCGCCGTGCTCGCCGAGATTATCAACAAGGCGGACCCGGAAGCGGTCAATGCGTTTGGCGATGCGGCCAGGCAGGCGGGCAAGGCTTCACCGGAAGGCGAGGGCAATTGGGCCAAGTCCAGCTTTGAAGACCTGGTGCAGTACAACGACGGCTTCAAGACCAACCTGATCGGCACCCCGCAGCAGATCGCCGAGCGCATCGTTGCGCTCAAGGCGGTGGGGGTGGATCTGGTGCTGGCGGGGTTCCTGCACTTCCAGGAAGAAGTGGAGTACTTCGGCAAGCGGGTGTTGCCGCTGGTGCGCGAGCTGGAAGCCAAGCAGGGGATCAGGGCAGTGGCCTGAGCCAAGGCCAGGCTCAGGCGCCTGGCTGCAAGGTCAACACCTCAAACCCGTCCGCCGTCACCGCCACGGTGTGTTCCCACTGCGCCGACAGGCTGTTGTCCTTGGTAACCACCGTCCAGCCATCCTTGAGGCTGCGAGTCTTGGCGCCGCCCTGGTTGAGCATCGGCTCGATGGTAAACACCATGCCTTCGCGCAGCTCCAGACCGGTGCCGGGGCGGCCGAAGTGCAGGATCTGCGGTTCCTCATGCATCTGCTTGCCGATGCCATGACCACAGTATTCACGCACCACGCTGTAGCCGTTGGCCTGGGCGTGGCTCTGGATCGCGTGGCCAATATCACCCAGGCGTGCGCCGGGCTTGACCTGGCGGATGCCGGCCCACATCGCTTCGAAGGTCATCTCCACCAGGCGCCTGGCCTTGGGGGCGACGGTGCCGATCATGTACATCTTGCTGGAGTCGGCGATGTAGCCGCCTTTTTCCAGGGTGATGTCGATATTGATGATGTCGCCGTCCTCGAGGATCTCCTTGGCGCTGGGCATGCCATGGCACACCACCTCGTTGATCGAGGTGTTGATCGAGAACGGGTAATCGTATTGCCCCAAGCTGGCGGGGCGGGCTTTGAGGTCGTTACGGATGAAGGCTTCGACGGCGGCGTCCAGCTCCAGGGTGGAGCGGCCGGCGGCGACAAAACCGTCGAGCATGCTGAACACCTGGGCCAGCAGGCGCCCGGCTTCGCGCATCACGGCCAGTTGGGCGGTGGTCTTGATCATCAGCTGCGCCCCCGGATCAGGTCGGGTTTGTCGAGCAACAATTTGTTGATCAGCTCGTTGTAGGGCAGGCTGGGGTTGAGTTCGGCGAGCAGGCCGATCTTGATCCAGAACTCGGCCTGAGCGTTGATGGAACGGTCCATCGTCGCGCTGGCCAGGCGCAGTTGTTCGTGCAGTTGGTCGGTGATCTTGACGATGCCCATGGGGTTCACTGTTTAAGTTGGATATACAAAGCGTATATGTTTCGTATGTCCGGCGTAAGCCCCACAGGCTAAATGGTGCTTGGTCATTGACTTGCACGGCAACGCCCGGTTAATTTCGTGACATGACATTTCAAGCCTTCCGCAGCCAGCCAAGCATTATTACCGCCATTCCTCATTTGGCGGGATAGCACACGGCTGCACCCAAACCCGCCTTAGAGGCGGGTTTTGTTTTTCCGTCTCCAGGGCCATCCAAAAAAAGCCAGGAGACACCGATGAGCGCATCTACCCCAAGGGCTAGCCAAGACACCGCACTGCTTGAGCACTACGTGAAAAAGATCCTCGCCGCGCCAGTCTACGACCTGGCGGTGCGCACGCCGTTGCAGGCGGCGCCGGCGTTATCGTCGTTGCTTGGCAACACGGTGCTGCTCAAGCGCGAAGACTTGCAGCCGACGTTTTCCTTCAAGATCCGCGGCGCCTACAACAAGTTGGTGCAGCTCACCGACGAGCAAAAGGCGCGTGGCGTGGTGACGGCCTCGGCAGGCAATCACGCCCAGGGCGTGGCGCTGGCGGCGCGGGAGTTGGGGATCAAGGCGCGTATCGTCATGCCGTGCAGCACGCCGGAGTTGAAGGTACTGGGTGTGCGCTCCCGAGGCGCCGAAGCGGTGCTGCACGGCGAAGTTTCCCGTTCGCCCTGGCCCATGCGTTGCAACTGGCCGAGACCTCAGGCTGTACCTTCGTTTCGCCCTTCGATGACCCGGACGTAATCGCCGGCCAGGGCACCGTGGCCATGGAAATCCTGCGCCAGCAACAAGGCCCGCTGGACGCGATCTTCGTGCCGGTGGGCGGTGGCGGCCTGATCGCCGGCATTGCCGCCTACGTCAAATACCTGCGGCCCGAGGTGCGCATCATCGGGGTCGAGCCGGAAGGCTCCAGCTGCCTGCTGGCCGCCTTGCGCGCCGGCGAACGCGTGGTGCTGCCCAGCGTCGACGGGTTCGCCGACGGCACCGCAGTGGCGCAGATCGGTGCCTACGGGTTTGAAATCTGCCGCGATTGGGTGGATGAGGTCATCACCGTGAGCAACGACCAACTGTGCAGCGCGATCAAGCTGATCTACGACGATACCCGCTCCATCACCGAACCCTCCGGCGCACTGGCGGTGGCGGGCATTCGAAAGTACGTCCTGGAGCATGGCGTGCGTGCCCAGACCCTGGTGGCGGTGAATTCCGGGGCAAATATCAACTTTGATAGTTTGCGACATGTTGCTGAAAGAGTAACCGCGTACGCACACGAACTGCAGGGTTAAACGTTTAATCGTGGCTGTTCGCCGATGATATAAACGCTTCGGCGGAGGCCCAGTTTAAGTTATATAAACTTGTACCGTTCTTATGAGGAATTGTTACTACACACGCGCATTTTGTTGAGTACGCTGACTGTATGAAGGCGTCTTCCAAGGCTGGCAAGCGCCTGCATGACACATAACAAAACACTCTGTTGGCAGTCTCAAAAAAAAGGAGAGGTTGGCCATGCTTTCGGAACTAGAGCTACGCAGCATTATTGAAGGAAGTTTCCTGCCCAAACGGTGCGAATGCACCAAAGCCGAAGATGCTTCGCTGACGATCAAGGTCTACGACGACCGCGACCGTGACCGGGTGGATTTGGAAGTCAAAGGCATCAACGCAGACAAACTCGACAGCAGTCGGGCGATTTGCAACCTGATCACCGGGTTGCGTGAAGACCTTAAAAATACCCATGCACCCGCCCTCAAACGAGCGGGAGGTCGAGCCTATTACTAGGCAGACGCCTGAGAATGAACCACCGAAGACCTATGGGCCTGGATAAATGCCAGGCCCAGTACGGTTTCCGTTGCCACGGCCAGGAAAATACCCGGCCCGGCATTGCCGCTGAACCACTCACACACGCCCAGCACAGCCAGCACCAGGCAGCCGATGGCAAAGCCACTGGTCATGGCGCGACGTGTGTCCGAAGGCGGCGCATGGCGGGCGCGGTAAAACATGATGCCGATGGCCAGGAACAGCGCGGCGCTGCGGCGGGCGACCAGGCCGGTGGCGTCGGACGACGTCACGCCCCACATACCGAGCAGCAGCTCGGGGCGCAGCCCCCAGACGAGCGCGAGGGCGAAGCACAGCAGGGCGGTTGCGGTGGCGAGGGTACGAAAACTCAGCGGCATGGCGATTCCTTTCGGCCTGGAGAACAAGCCCGCCAGAATACGCCTATCTACGCGGGCTTGCTGTGTGAGAGTGAAAGGCTCAATTCTGGAAGCTGCACGCATCGGACAGCTTGCGATAGCCCACATCTTCGATTTTCCCGGCCTTGTCCACGAACTTGATATCGGCGTCGATGACCTTGCAGTCGTTGGTCGGCGCTTCGTTCATGGCGATCACATGCTTGATGTTCAGCGGCATGCCGTATTGGTAAGGCACCGGTTTCTGCTCGTCGGCCTGGGCCAGGCCGGAGGCGGCGGCCAGTGCCAGTGCGCCGCCGAACAGTAAAGTACGCAGTTTCATGAGGGTGCTCCGCAAGTGGGTTCGACTTCACTGTCGGCGTGCGGGATTAACCATCGATTAATGTCGGCCTGGCTGACAAAACCTTCATGAAACCGGGCGTTCAGCCCAACTGCTGGCGATACGGCAAGTCCGGTCCGGTCTTGGTGCAGGTCAGGGCGGCTGCGCGAATCGCGAAGCCGAGCATGGCGTCGATCTGCGCCCGGGTGAGCTGTTGCAGGCCGTCGACCGAATCCAACTGCTGCTCGGTCAGCCAGGCAATCAACGCCGCCTGGAAGGTATCGCCGGCGCCTACGGTGTCGGCCATCACCACCTTGACCGCCGGTTGCGACCAGGTGCCATGCTGGCGGCTGAACACTGTGGCACCGTCGCCGCCACGGGTGAGAAACACCAGTTGGCAGCGGTGCTGCAACCAGCCTTGCAGCACGCTTTCGGGGGATTGGTCGGGGTAGAGCAGGTGCAGGTCTTCGTCGCTGACCTTGATCAGGTCGGCATGCTTGACCAGCTCGGCGATACGGTCGCGCACAGCTGGATATCCGGCTGCGGGTTGAGGCGCACATTGGGGTCGAGGCTGATCAGGCGCCGGCCGCTTTCGCGCTGGACCAGGGCCAGCAGGGTGTCGCCAATCGGCTGCACCACCAGGGAGAACGAGCCGATGTGCAGCCCGCGCACGTCATCACCCAGCACCGGCAAGTGCGCGACTTGCAGTTGCCGGTCGGCGCAGCCTTCGCCACGAAAGCTGTATTGCGGTGAGCCATTGGCGCCCACGGCGACCATCGCCAGGGTCGTCGGCGCGGCGAATTCCACCAGAAATTGCTGACTCACGCCTTCATCCTGGAGCACCTGCACCAAGCGACGACCGAGGAAGTCAGTGGACACGCCGCCGAACAGCCCTGCCTCGATGCCCAGGCGGCGCAAGCCGACGGCGACGTTGAACGGCGAACCGCCGGCAATCGACTTGTAGTTGACCTTCGACGCCAGCCCGCTGGCATCCTCTTCGCTGAAGAAATCAAACAGCGCTTCACCACACACCAGATACATAGTCGTTCGCTCTTAAAGGGTTGCCACTAGCTGTTGATAACGCTCGTACGCCTGTTGATAGGCGCTGACATTGGCCGCGACCGGCAGCGTACGGCTGGCCGGGTCGACGCTCACGCATTTGTCGCACAGGCTGGCCAGGGATTCGCCGGATTGGCTCCATGCCGCCTGGATCGCCGCGCCCAGGGCGGCGGCTTCGCTTTGTTCGGTGCAGATTACTTCGGTGTTCATGATATCGGCGACCATCTGCCGCCACACCGGGCTTTTCGAGCCGCCGCCGATCAGGCGGATACTCTGGCTTTGCAGGCCGGTCTGGCGCAGCAGGTCGAGGCCGTAACGCAGGCCGAAGGTGGTGCCTTCGACCACGGCGCGACAGAGATTGGCGCGGGTCAGGTTGGTCATGGTCAGCCCGTGCAGGCTGCCGGTGGCGTGGGGCAGGGCAGGCACGCGCTCGCCGTTGAGAAACGGCAGCATGCTCACGCCGTCGGCGCCAATCGGTGCTTGCTCGACCAGGGCGTTGAAGGCGTTCAGGTCCAGCTCGAACAGCTCGCGCATCACGCCGGTGGCGTTGGTCAGGTTCATGGTGCAGATCAACGGCAACCAGCCGCTGCTGGATGAGCAGAAGGTCGCCACCGAGGCCTGGGGGCTGACGTTGGGCTGGTCCGAAAAGGCGTAGACGGTGCCCGATGAACCCAGGCTCATGGTGATCACGCCCGGCGCGATATTACCGGTGCCGATGGCGCCCATCATGTTGTCGCCGCCGCCGCTGGAGACCAGGGCATGGGGGTTGACGCCCAGGCGCTCGGCGATGGCCGGCAGGATTGTGCCCACCGCTTGGTCGGCTTCGATCAGGGGCGGCAAGGCTTTTTCCAGGCGACCGCTGGGGTCGATGTGCTGGAGCAACGCCACGTCCCATTCACGGCGGCGCACATTGAAGTAGCCGGTGCCGGACGCATCGCCGTATTCCGCGACGGCACGGCCGGTCAGCCAATAATTGAGGTAGTCGTGGGGCAGCAGGATATGGGCGATTTGCTTGAAGAGGTCCGGGTGCTGTTCGCGGGTCCAGAGCAGCTTGGACACGGTGTAGCCCGGCGCGATGGCCACGCCCAGCCGTTCGAGGGAGCCGCTTTCGCCGCCCAGATGCTGCAACAGGCGCTCGTTTTCCGGCGCGGTTTCGGTGTCGCACCACAGCTTGGCCGGGCGCAATACCTGGCCTTGGTCATCCAGCAGCACCAGGCCGTGCTGCTGGCCGGAACGCCGATGCCGAGGATGTCCTGGCCGTCCACCCCGGCCTGTTGCAGGGCGCGGTGGGTGGCTGCGGTAAAGGCGTCCAGCCATTCCTGGGTGTGCTGCTCGCGGCGGCCGTTGGCGCCGCTGATCAGCGTGTGCGCGGCGGCGCCGAGGCCCAGGACCTTGCCGCTGGAAGCGTCGAGGACGATGGCCTTGGTGCCCTGGGTGCCGCAGTCGATGCCGAGGAACAGGTTTTGCTGGGTCATGATGGGGTGCTCAGCATTATTGTTGGAGTGTCAATGTGGGAGGGGGCTTGCCCCCGATAGCAGTGGGTCAGTGACAGATTTATTTAACTGATACACCCTCATCGGGGGCAAGCCCCCTCCCACATTGTTAAGCCGGTTTCTTCAGGAGGTTCTGTAGGGTTGCCGTGACGCCGTTGTCACGCAAGCTCACAAAACACCGCTCGAACGCTGCCACAAACTCAGGCGAGTTGGGAATAGCCGTGCCAAAAATCTCTTCCACCCCCAACAGGCGTTTGCTGACCAGCGCATCATCGGTCACCAGATCCTGGCAAAACTCGGCACGTGGATCGGGGATCTTGTAGCTCACGCCATTCTCATCCACGCCCTTCAAATACAAGGCCCAGGCGGCGACCACCAGTGCAGCCCGTTCAGTCTCGCGGCCGTCAGCGATCAGACGATTGATGGTCGGCACGGTGAACTTGGGAAACTTCGACGAACCATCCGAACACACGCGCTCCAACTGGTCGGCAATCGCCTGGTTGGAGAAGCGGTCCACCAAGGTCTGCTTGTACGCCGTCAAATCAATCCCTGGCACCGGCGCCAGGTTCGGCGTGACGTCCAGGTCCATATAGGCGCGCATATACGCCACAAACACCGGGTCGTTCATGGTTTCGTGAACAAACCGATAGCCTTTGAGAAACCCCAGGTAAGTCAGGGCCAGGTGGCTGCCATTGAGCAGGCCGATCTTCATTTCTTCGTAGGGCGTGACGTCATCGGTGAACTGCACGCCGACCTTTTCCCAGGCCGGGCGGCCGTTGACGAATTTGTCTTCCAGCACCCACTGCACAAAGGGCTCGCACACCACCGGCCAGGCGTCGTCGATGCCGTGCTCATCGTGCAATTGCAGGCGGTGAGCGGTGCTGGTCATCGGCGTGATGCGGTCGACCATGGCGTTCGGAAAGCTTACGTTGGCCTTGATCCAGTCGTGCAGTTCGGCGTTGTGCAGGGCGGCGAAAGCCAGCAGCGCCTTGCGTGTGACGGCGCCGTTGTGGGGCAGGTTATCGCAGGACATTACAGTGAACGCGGGAATGCCGGCGGCGCGGCGCTGGGTAAGGGCGGCGCAGATAAAGCCGAAGACGGTTTTCGGTGCGCTCGGGTGGGCCAAGTCATGCTGGATCTGCGGCAGGTGGGCCATGAACTCGCCGTTGCTGTCGTCGATGCAGTAGCCGCCTTCGGTGATGGTCAGCGAGACGATCCGAATGGCCGGGCTGGCCAGTTTGTCGATCAGCGCCTGGGCGCCGTCTTCGGCCAGCAGCATGTCGCTGATGGCGCCGATCACACGCACTTCGGTGTCGTCGGTGTCGCCCAGTTCATACAGGGTGAAGAGAAAATTCTGACCGGCCAGGTCGTCGCGGGCCTTGCGGTCTTCGGCACGCAGGCCGACGCCGCAGATGCTCCAGTCCAGGCCTTCACCTGAGTTCATCAGCGCATCGGTGTAATACGCCTGATGCGCCCGGTGGAAACCACCGACGCCGATATGGGCGATGCCCTGGCGGGTGTCGGCAATGGCGTAGGCCGGGATTTTCACCTGCCCGGCCAGTTGCGTGAGGTTCTGTTTATTCAGTTTCATAACGTAATTCTCGCGAAATCAGGCGGCAGCGCGCAGTGGGCGGGCCACGGCCACGCCGTCGGTGTCGAACAGGTGGCAGTGCGCCGGGTCCAGGTGCAGGTGCAGGGTTTCGCCATACTGGCTGGCCATGTCGCCGCGGATGCGCATGGTCAACGGCTCGCCGTTGGCGGTGTTGACGTGGCAGAACGTGTCGCTGCCCAGGCGCTCGCCCACATCGGCGGTGACGGTCAGGGTGGTTTGGCCAGGCGCTGCGATTTCCAGGTGTTCCGGACGAATGCCCAGGGTGACCGCGCTGCCGACGCTCAAGGTCGGGCCACTGAGCGGCAGGGTGATCAAGGTGCCGGCGCCCAGTTGCACTTCGCAGGTCTGGGACTCGACGCGGGTGACCTTGCCCTTGAGAAAGCCCATCTTCGGCGTGCCGAGAAAGCCCGCCACAAACAGGTTGGCCGGCTGGTGATACAGCTCCAGCGGCGAGCCGACCTGCTCGATGCGGCCGCTGTTGAGCACCACGACTTTATCGGCCAGGGTCATGGCTTCGACCTGGTCGTGGGTCACGTAGATCATGGTCGCCTGCAGTTCTTTATGCAGGCGCGCCAGCTCCAGGCGCATCTGCACGCGCAGGGCGGCGTCGAGGTTGGACAGCGGTTCATCGAACAGGAAAATCTTCGGGTTGCGCACAATCGCCCGGCCAATCGCCACGCGCTGGCGCTGGCCGCCGGACAGTTGCTTGGGTTTGCGCTCCAGCAGCGGGCCCAGTTCCAGGATGCGCGCCGCCTCACTGACTTTGCTCTCGACCAGCTTCTTGTCAACGCCGGCCAGGTCCAGGGCAAACGACATGTTCTTGCGCACGCTCATATGCGGGTACAGCGCGTACGTCTGGAACACCATCGCCAGGTCGCGCTTGGCCGGGGTCACTTCGGTGATGTCGCGACCGTCGAGTTCGATGGTGCCTTCGCTGACTTCTTCCAGCCCCGCGATCAAGCGCAGCAGGGTGGATTTACCGCAGCCCGACGGGCCGACGAAGACCACGAACTCCTTGTCGTTCACTTCCAGGTCGATGCCCTTGATGATCGAGAAACCTTCGAAGCCTTTTTGCAAATTCTTGATTTTCAGGTTGGCCATGATGGGCCCTCCGCTAGAAATTATTATTTAACGGCGCCGAAGGACAAGCCGCGTACCAGCTGTTTCTGGCTGATCCAGCCAAAGATCAGGATCGGCGCACAGGCGAGGGTCGAAACGGCCGACAATTTGGCCCAGAACAAGCCTTCGGGGCTGGAGTAGGAGGCGATCAGCGCGGTCAACGGCGCGGCGTTCGACGAGGTCAGGTTCAGCGACCAGAACGCCTCGTTCCAGCACAGGATCAGCGACAGCAACACCGTGGAAGCCAGGCCGCCCTTGGCAATCGGCAGCAGCACGCGGACCATTTCCTGCCACAGGGTGGCGCCGTCCAGGCGGGCGGCTTCGAGGATGTCCTTGGGGATGTCTTTGAAGTAGGTGTAGACCATCCACACCACGATCGGCAGGTTGATCAGGGTGTAGATGATGATCAGCGCAATGCGTGTATCCAGCAGGCCAAAACTCTTGGCCAGCAGGTAGATCGGCATCAGTACGCCCACCGGCGGCAGCATTTTGGTGGACAGCATCCACAGCAGCGTGCCCTTGGTGCGCTGGGTTTCGTAGAACGCCATGGAGTAGGCGGCCGGCACCGAGATCAGCAGGCAAAGGGCCGTGGCGCTGAAGGAAATCAGCACGGAGTTCCACGCATAGCTGAAGTAGTTGCTGCGCTCGTTGATGTGCAGGTAGTTCTCCAGCGTCGGCGTGAAGATGAACTGCGGCGGCGTGGCGAACGCGTCGATTTCGGTCTTGAAGCTGGTCAGCACCATCCAGAAGATCGGGAAGAAGATCAGGATCGCGATGGCCCAGGCCAACGTGCCGAGCAACAGGCTTTGCAGGCGGCGGGATTGTTGAAGCGTCATGGCGCGGCCCTCAAGGCTTGTCAGTCAGGTTTTTGCCGATCATCCGCACCAGGATGATCGCCGCGATATTGGCGATGACCACGGCAATCAAGCCGCCGGCCGACGCCATGCCCACATCGAACTGCACCAGCGCCTGGTTGTAGATCAGGTAGGCGAGGTTGGTCGAGGCGTAGCCGGGGCCGCCGTTGGTGGTGGTGAAGATTTCAGCAAATACCGAAAGCAGGAAGATGGTTTCGATCATCACCACCACCGCAATCGGGCGGGCCAGGTGGGGCAGGGTCAGGTGCCAGAAGATCGCGATGGCGCCGGCACCGTCGAGGCGCGCGGCTTCCTTTTGTTCCTGGTCGAGGGACTGCATGGCGGTCATCAGCAACAGGATCGCGAACGGCAGCCATTGCCACGACACAATGATGATGATCGACAGCAACGGATAGTGCGCCAGCCAGTCCACCGGCTCGGCGCCGAACAGCTTCCATACGGCGGCAAGCACCCCTGACACCGGGTGGAAAATCAGGTTCTTCCAGATCAGCGCACCGACGGTGGGCATGATGAAGAACGGCGAAATCAGCAGCACCCGCACCAGGCCGCGACCGAAGAACTCACTGGCCTCCAGCAGGGCACTGATCAATACGCCGAACACCACGCTGATCAACAGTACGCTGCCCACCAGCAACAGGGTATTGGTGGCGCCGGGCAGGAAGCCCGAATCGGTGATGAAGTAGGTGAAGTTCTCCAGCCCCACGAATTGGTTTTCGCCGGGGTAGAGCAGGTTGTAGCGGATCAGCGAAAAGTACAGGGTCATGCCCAGGGGCACGATCATCCACAGCAGCAGCAAGGCCACCGAGGGGCTGACGAGAAACCAGCCGGGGTTGGCCAGGCGGTTTTTGGGTGGTGTATTCATGGGGATAAGAACCAGTCAGGTACATGCAAACGCGGTCAGTGTGGGAGGGGGCAAGCCCCCTCCCACATTTGACTGTGGTGAGGGCTGAGATTACTTGGGGTAACCGGCCCGCTTCATTTCACGCTCGGTGGTGGTCTGTGCGGCAGTCAATGCCGCATCCACCGTCTGCTGGCCGGTCAACGCACCGGAGAAGAACTTGCCGACCTGCGTGCCAATCGCCTGGAACTCAGGAATGGTCACCAACTGGATCCCGATATACGGCACCGGCTTGAGTGTCGGTTTGGTCGGGTCCGCCACTTTCAGCGATTCCAGGGTCACCTTGGCGAACGGCGCGGCTTTCATGTACTCGTCGCTGTAGGTCGACTTGCGCGTACCTGGCGGTACGTTGGCCACGCCGTCGGTCTTGGCGACCAGAGCGCCATATTCCTTGGAGGTTGCCCAACTGGTGAACACTTTGGCGGCGTCCTTGGCCTTGGAACTGGTCGGGATCGCCAGTGACCAGGAGTACAGCCACGAAGTGCCTTTGTCGGTCTTCTCGTGTGGGGCGAAGGTGAAGCCAACGTTATCGGCCACCTTGCTCTGGGACTTGTCGGTGACAAACGAGCCGGCCACGCTGGCGTCGACCCAGATCGCACACTTGCCGCTGTTGAACAGCGCCAGGTTCTCGTTGAAACCGTTGCTGGACGCCCCCGGAGGGCCGGATTTTTTCATGTTGTCGACGTAGAAGTTCAGCGCGTCCTTCCACTCGGGGCCGTTGAATTCAGGCTGCCACTTCTCATCGAACCAGCGTGCGCCGTAGCCGTTGGCCAGGGTGGTGATCAGCGCCATGTTCTCGCCCCAACCGGCTTTGCCACGCAGGCACAGGCCGTATTGCTCTTTGGTTTTATCGGTGAGTTTGGCCGCGAATTCGCCGATCTGGGTCCAGGTCGGGTGCTCGGGCATGCTCAGCCCGGCGTCCTTGAACAGGTCGGTGCGGTAATAGGTGATCGAGCTTTCGGCGTAGAACGGCAGTGCGTACAGCGAACCCTTGACGGACAAGCCATCACGCACGGAAGGGAATACATCGTCGAGGTCGTAGGAAGCCGGCAGATCCTTCATCGGCTCCAGCCAGCCTTTGGCCCCCCAGAGTGCAGCTTCGTACATGCCGATGGTTAACACGTCGAACTGTCCGCCTTGGGTGGCGATGTCGGTGGTCAGGCGTTGGCGCAGCACGTTTTCTTCGAGCACCACCCAGTTCAGCTTGATCTCCGGGTGCTCGGCCTCGAAGGTCTTCGAGAGCTTTTGCATGCGGATCATGTCGCTGTTGTTGACGGTGGCAATGGTCAGGGTCTGCGCGCCAAAGCTGACGGCGCTGAGGGTCATGCAGGTGGAGACAAGCAGTGCTTTTGCTGTGAACTTCATCGCGCACTCCATTTCTGCGCCCAGGGGGCTACAGAAGGACAGTTATTGTTGTTGTGTCTTCCTACGAGCAGTCAGGAAGAGTGTGCGTTGATTACAGCCTTCAAATGGGGTTGTGACAAATCCTTGGGAGCACTTGGACTGATACTTTTTTGCACTCGATCACACGGCCGTTGAACCCCTCAAGCCAGGTTCTGCTCCGTCAGCCGCTGCACCGCCAGGCGCCGGTAGTGGGAAGGGGTCATGCCCTTGAGTTGCTGAAAGCGGCGGTTGAAGTTGGAGATGTTGTTGAAGCCTGACTCAAAGCACACGTCCGTCACGGCCTTGTTGCCATCGGCGAGCAATTCGCAGGACTTGCTGATGCGCAGCCGATTGACGAACTCGATAAACGTGCGCCCGGTGGCCTGTTTGAACACCCGCGAGAAATAGGTCGGCTTCATCCCCAGGTACTCGGCGACTTCCTCCAGCGGCAACTCGCGGGCGTAGTGGGCGAAGATGTAGTCCACGGCGCGGTTGGTGCGGTCGATGCTGTGCTCGTCAGCCAGTTGCGGCGTGGTCACGCCAGAGAGCAGTTGGTAGTCCTCACAGATACTGAGCACTTCCAACAGGATAAAGAAGTGGCCCAGGCGCGCCATGCCTTGGGCATCCTCGATACGTTGCATCAGGGTCATGGCCTGGCTGATGGTCTTCTTGCACCGGAACTCGATGCCGTACTGGGCCCGTTCCAGCAGCGGGGCAAGGGTCTTCAACTCGGTGAAGATATGGCTGCCGTTCTCCAGCAAGTCATCGGTGAAGTTCACCAGCATGTCGCGCTTGGGCACCACCTCGTCTTCCTCCACCTGGCTGATCCAGTTATGGGGCAGGTTGGGGCCGGTGAGGAACAGGCTTTCGGGGTAGAAGTTGCCGATGTAGTCGCCGATAAACACCTTGCCGGAGCTGGCCACGATCAGGTGCAGTTCGTATTCCTTGTGGAAATGCCAGCGCACCAGCGGGCAGGGGAAGCCGTGCTGGCGATAGATGATGGACAGACCGTTATGATCGTCCATCAGCTCGTAGGAAGGGTCGGTGATACGCGCTGCTCGGGTCATGCTGGCGTCGCTTTATTGTTGGTTGCGACCCGAATAATGCCCCCTTGTGCGCGACCCTGCCAGCGTCGGCGTTTAGAGCGTGCGGTTTTTCGCCTCGATCCACTGGGACATGTACTGGGTACTTTTGTGGGCGTGATGGCGCAGCATGCTGCCGGTGAAGTTGTCGCGGCGATGGGCGGCGAGGTGGGTGCGGCAATGTTCCAGGCAGTCCACCAGCGCAGGCCCGTGGACGTTCTGGTCGTAGCGACGGGCAATCAACTGGCGGCCATTTTCCTGGGCCTGGGTCCAGCGCTCGCGGTCCTGGTACAAGGCCACCGCAGCGGCGGCCAGGGCAGGGGCGCTGTGTTCGATCATGCCGGCCATGGCTGCTCATCGCCCATGGCCTCGGCGCCGATGGGCGTGGTGATATTCGGCGTGCCGCACAGCATCGCGTCCGCCAGCTTGCCCTTGATGCCCGCGCCAAAGCGCAGGGGGGCCAGGCAGATGCGTGCGGCGCTCATCACTTGCAGGGCATCTTCGGCCCAGTTCATCACATGAAAACCCTGGGCCGGGTTATGCAGGGCGGTGGCTTTGGGCGGGGTGTAGGCGCCATAGACATGCAGTTGCGCGCCGGGTAACTGTTGTCGAATCAGCGGCCACAGGCTGTTCTTCATCCACAGCACGGCGTCCCAGTTGGGCGCGTGGCGGAAGTTGCCGATGCTGAGGAAGTGCCCACGGTCTTCAAACGGGGGAAAGGCTTCGGTTGCGGGCTCCAGCATCAGCGGGCACCAGTGGAGCAGGGCCGCCGGCACCTTGAACTGCTCGGTCAGCAGGCGTATTTCCACGTCGGAGATCATCAGGTTGATGTCGCAGCGGTAAATCGCTGCGATTTCGCGCTTGGCCACATCGGTGTCGGCCATCAGCTGGAACTCTTCCTCCAGCGCTGGCGCAAACAGGGCGCTGAAGTCGTCGCTGTCGGGATGGGTCTTGAGGTGGTTCTTGAGCCGTTGCTGGCGTGCGTCGCGCAGGCTTTGCAGGTCGCAGGTCTCCAGCACGCGCAAGGCGTCGGGGCAGCATTTTTCCACGCGCCAGCCGAACTGCTCTTCCATCATGAAACGGTCGAACAACACGATGTCCGGGGCGAGTTGGCGGATAAAATCATCGAAACTGCTGTTATTGAGCTCGATGGCGCATTCGGCGATGCCCAGGGTGAGCAGGTCGGCCTTGTGCTCGCCGAGTGCGGCAGGGCTACTGAAGGTAACTTCCCAGCCTTGCGTAAGAAAAGTTTCCAGAATCTGCATCATGTGCCCGCCTGCGGCCGAGGAACGCGGCTCCGGCCAGACATAACCAATGACCAGGACTTTGGTGGCAGACGGTTTCATCAACAACAGCTTCCTTAAAGGGCGGGCGAAAAGCGCGCAATTAAACCACAACCGGTACGCATGACAATTTGTGTCTGGCGGTAGGTCGCCACGGTACTTTGTGGTTAACTTCCGCCTCTTGAATTCGTTTAACCAAAACCCGCATAAGGATTCCGTTCATGGCTCAAGTCACCCTCAAAGGCAACCCGGTCCAGGTTGAAGGCGAATTGCCGAAAGTCGGCACCCAGGCTCCAGACTTCATCCTGACCGCCGGCGACCTGTCGGACGCGACCCTGGCGACCTTCGCCGGCAAGCGCAAAGTGCTGAACATCTTCCCAAGCGTCGATACCCCGACGTGCGCGACGTCGGTTCGCAAGTTCAACGCCCAGGCCAACGAGCTGAACAACACTGTTGTTCTGTGCATCTCCACCGACCTGCCATTCGCCCAGGCGCGCTTCTGCGGCTCCGAAGGCCTGGAAAACGTGAAGAACCTGTCGGATTTCCGTGATCCTGCGTTCGCTCAGGACTTTGGCGTGGCAATCGCTGACGGCCCGCTGCGCGCCCTGACTGCCCGCGCCGTGGTGGTTCTGGACGAAAACAACACCGTGCTGCACAGCGAACTGGTTGCTGAAATTGCTGAAGAACCCAACTACGAAGCGGTGCTGGCTGTTCTGAAGTAATTGTTCCAGCGCATGTCTGTCGTTTTGCAGTAACACGCGTGATACATGATTGCGGCCTGGCCTAGTCCAGGCCGTTTTCATTTGTGCTTCAGACGTTTAGGGAAATAGCCGACGGACTAAGCCCAGACGTTAAAAGTTGTAAGTCCAAGGTAAATAGCCGGTAAAGGCGCTTTTCTTAATGCGCCCCAGTGCTTATCTTTCAGCCTCCCAAAGAAGAAGCTCTCGCGCCCAATGGTTGATCACTCCATGCAATCCTCCCCCCGCAACTCCCGTCGTTGGCTGTTCGGCCTGCTTGTGCTGCTGGTTATCGCCGGTCTGTGCTGGAAATTCTGGCCCGGCGGCGCGGCCCAAAAAGACGCACCGGCCGGGCACACCGGCAAAACCGGGATGGCGCGCCCTGGCTTCGGCGGTTCAACTGGCCCGGTGCCAGTGCGTGTGGCGCCGGCGGTGCTGGGAGAGTTCCCGGTGTACTACAAGGCCTTGGGCACGGTCACCGCGCTCAACACCATTAATGTACGCAGCCGGGTGGGCGGAGAGCTGGTGAAGATCGCCTTTGAAGAAGGGCAGATGGTCAAGGCCGGTGATCTGCTGGCCGAGATCGACCCGCGCAGCTATCAAAACGCCTTGCTCCAGGCCCAGGGCACGCTGATGCAAAACCAGGCCCAGCTGAAAAACGCCCAGGTCGATGTGGAGCGTTATCGTGGCCTGTACGCCCAGGACAGTATCGCCAAGCAGACCCTGGACACCGCCGAAGCGCTGGTTTTGCAATACCAGGGCACGGTCAAGACCAACCAGGGCGCGGTCGACGACGCCAAGCTCAACCTTGAATTCACCAAGATCCGCGCCCCGATCGCCGGTCGCGTCGGCTTGCGCCAGCTCGACGTTGGCAACCTGGTGGCCGCCAACGACACCACCGCCCTGGCCGTGATCACCCAGACCCAGCCGATCAGCGTGGCCTTCACCCTGCCGGAAAATACCCTGGAAACCGTGCTCGCCCGTTACCACGCCGGCAACAAGCTACCGGTGGAAGCCTGGGACCGTGGCGACGTAAAACAGCAGGCCACCGGCGTGTTGCAGAGCCTGGACAACCAGATCGACGTCACTACCGGCACCCTGAAATTCAAGGCGCGTTTCGATAACAAGGACAAGGCGCTGTTCCCCAACCAGTTCGTCAACGTGCACCTGCTGGCCGACACCCTGCACAACGTGGTGCTGGCGCCGTCCGCGGCGATCCAGTTCGGCAACACCGGCACCTTCGTCTACAAGCTCGATGGCGACAAGAAGGTCAAGGTCCAGCCCCTGGTGGTCGGTGACACCGACGGTGAAAACACCGTGATCAAGGAAGGCCTGGTCGCCGGTGACCGTGTGGTCCTCGAAGGCACCGACCGCCTCAAGGAAGGCAGCGAAATCGAAGTGGTCAACGACAGCACTGAAGTCCCGACCACGCCGACTGAACACCTGCAAGGCAAACCCGCGGCAAAAGGGGAGACCGGCGCTGACGCCGGCAAGGCGCAAAAGGTCGGCGCATGAACCTGTCGCGGCTGTTTATCCTTCGCCCGGTCGCTACCACGCTGAGCATGCTGGCCATCATCCTGGCCGGCATCATCGCGTACCGCTTGCTGCCGGTGTCGGCCTTGCCCCAGGTGGATTACCCGACCATCCGGGTGATGACCCTGTACCCTGGCGCCAGCCCCGACGTGATGACCAGCGCGGTTACTGCGCCCCTTGAGCGCCAGTTCGGGCAAATGCCCGGCCTGACCCAGATGGCGTCCACCAGCTCTGGCGGCGCTTCGGTACTGACGCTGCGTTTCAACCTCGACATCAACATGGATGTCGCCGAGCAACAGGTGCAGGCCGCGATCAACGCCGCCACCAACCTGCTGCCCAAGGATTTGCCGGCACCGCCGGTGTACAACAAGGTCAACCCGGCAGATACCCCGGTGCTGACCCTGGCCATCAGCTCCAAGACTATGCTGCTGCCCAAGCTCAATGACCTGGTCGACACGCGCATGGCGCAGAAAATTGCCCAGATCAGCGGCGTCGGCATGGTCAGCATCGCCGGCGGCCAGCGCCAGGCGGTGCGCATCAAGGTCAACCCCGAGGCCCTGGCGGCCAACGGCTTGAACCTGTCGGATGTGCGCACCTTGATCGCGGCGTCCAACGTCAACCAACCCAAGGGTAACTTCGACGGCCCGACGCGGGTGTCGATGCTCGACGCCAACGACCAGTTGGTCTCGCCCCAGCAATACGCCGAACTGATCCTGGCCTACAACAACGGCGCGCCGTTGCGCCTTAAAGATGTCGCGCAAATCGTCGACGGCGCCGAAAACGAGCGCCTTGCCGCCTGGGCCAATGAAAACCAGGCGGTGCTGCTGAACATCCAGCGCCAGCCGGGCGCCAACGTCATCGAGGTCGTGGACCGCATCAAGGCGCTGCTGCCGAGCATCACCGACAACCTGCCGGCCGGCCTCGACGTTACCGTACTCACCGACCGCACCCAGACCATCCGCGCCTCGGTCAAGGACGTACAACACGAATTGCTGATCGCCATCGCCCTGGTGGTGATGGTGACCTTCCTGTTCCTGCGCCGGGTCAGCGCGACGATCATTCCATCGATTGCTGTGCCGTTGTCCCTGGTGGGCACCTTCGGCGTGATGTACCTGGCCGGGTTCTCGATCAATAACCTGACATTGATGGCCCTGACCATCGCCACCGGGTTCGTGGTGGACGATGCCATCGTGATGCTCGAGAACATCTCCCGTTACATCGAGGAGGGCGAAACACCGATGGCGGCTGCGCTCAAGGGCGCCAAGCAGATTGGTTTCACCTTGATTTCCCTGACCCTGTCGCTGATCGCGGTGCTGATCCCGCTGCTGTTCATGGCCGATGTGGTGGGGCGCCTGTTCCGCGAATTTGCCATCACCCTGGCAGTGGCGATCCTGATTTCCCTGGTGGTGTCCCTGACCCTCACGCCGATGATGTGCGCGCGGTTGCTCAAGCGTGAGCCCAAGGAAGAAGAGCAGGGCCGTTTCTACAAGGCCAGCGGCGCCTGGATCGACTGGATGATCGAAGCCTATGGCCGCAAGTTGCAGTGGGTCCTCAAGCACCAGCCGTTGACCCTGCTGGTGGCCATCGCCACCCTGGGCCTCACCGTGGTGCTGTACCTGGTGGTGCCCAAAGGCTTCTTCCCGGTGCAGGACACCGGGGTGATCCAGGGCATTTCCGAGGCGCCGCAGTCGATTTCCTTTGCTGCGATGAGCCAGCGCCAGCAGGCATTGGCCAAGATCATCCTGGCGGATCCGGCGGTGGAAAGCCTGTCGTCCTACATCGGTGTGGATGGCGATAACGCCACCCTCAACAGCGGCCGCCTGCTGATCAACCTCAAGGCCCACGGCCAGCGCGACTTGAGCGCGGCCCAGGTCATCACCCGGCTGCAACCGGAAATCGACAAGTTGGTGGGCATCCGCCTGTTTATGCAGCCGGTGCAGGACCTGACCATCGAAGACCGCGTGAGCCGCACCCAGTACCAGTTCAGCATGTCCTCCCCGGATTCCGAGTTGCTGGCGCTGTGGAGTGACAAGCTGGTGCACGCCCTTGGCCAGTTACCGGAACTCACCGACGTTGCCAGCGACCTGCAGGACAAAGGCTTGCAGGTGTACCTGGTGATCGACCGCGATGCGGCCTCGCGCCTGGGCGTCAGCGTGTCGACCATCACCGACGCGCTCTACGACGCCTTCGGCCAGCGCCAGATTTCCACGATCTACACCCAGGCCAGCCAGTACCGCGTGGTGTTGCAGGCCCAGTCCGGCGAGACCCTCGGCCCGGATGCGCTGAACCAGATCCATGTCAAAACCACCGATGGCGGCCAGGTGCGACTGTCGAGCCTGGCCCGTGTCGAGCAGCGTCAGGCGCAGTTGGCCATCGCCCATATCGGCCAGTTCCCGGCGGTAATGATGTCGTTCAACCTGGCCCCCGGCGTGGCGCTGGGCAAGGGTGTGGAACTGATCAACCAGACCCAGCAGGACATCGGCATGCCGGTGGGCGTGCAGACCCAGTTCCAGGGCGCGGCCCAGGCGTTCGAAGCCTCGCTGTCGAGTACCTTGCTGCTGATCCTGGCGGCGGTGGTGACCATGTATATCGTGCTCGGCGTACTCTACGAGAGCTATATCCACCCGATCACCATCCTGTCGACCTTGCCGTCGGCGGCGGTGGGCGCCTTGCTGGCCTTGCTGCTCAGTGGCAATGACCTGGGCATGATCGCGATCATCGGCATCATCTTGCTGATCGGTATCGTCAAGAAGAACGCGATCATGATGATCGACTTCGCCCTCGACGCCGAGCGCAACCAGGGCCTTGACCCGCAGACCGCGATCTATCAGGCCGCGCTGTTGCGTTTCCGGCCGATCCTGATGACCACCCTCGCGGCGTTGTTCGGTGCGGTGCCGCTGATGCTGGCCACCGGCTCCGGCGCCGAATTGCGCCAGCCGTTGGGCTTGGTGATGGTCGGCGGCCTGCTGGTGAGCCAGGTGTTGACGCTGTTCACCACGCCCGGTTATTTACTTGGCTTTCGATCGGTTGGGGCGGCGCTGGCGGAAGTCTGGCAGTGAGGAAGTGGTGTGATGGGCGTGGTGAAAGCAGTTGCAAGCTGCAAGCCGCAAGCGGCAAGAGAAGAGCCGGGGCAGCGTACGGATTTTGCTTGTAGCTTGAAACTTGCCGCTTGGAGCTCCCCCCCCATGAACCTGTCCGGACCTTTCATCCGCCGGCCGGTAGCGACCTTGCTGCTGAGCCTGGCGATCATGTTGCTGGGCGGGGTGAGCTTCAACCTGCTGCCGGTGTCGCCGCTGCCGCAGATCGACTTCCCGGTGATCGTGGTCTCGGCCAGCTTGCCCGGTGCCAGTCCCGAGGTGATGGCCTCCACGGTGGCCACCCCGCTGGAGCGCTCCTTCGGTGCGATTGCCGGCATCACCACCATGAGCAGTTCGTCGAGCCAGGGCTCTACCCGGGTGATCCTGGCGTTCGACTCCGACCGTGATATCAACGGCGCGGCGCGGGAAGTGCAGGCGGCGATCAACGCCTCGCGCAACCTGCTGCCCAGCGGCATGCGCAGCATGCCCACCTACAAGAAGATCAACCCGTCCCAGGCGCCGATCATGGTGCTGTCGCTGACCTCGGACGTGTTGCAGAAGGGCCAGTTGTACGATCTGGCCTCGACCATCCTGTCCCAAAGCCTGTCCCAGGTGCCGGGCGTGGGCGAAGTGCAGATCGGCGGCAGTTCCCTGCCGGCGGTGCGCATCGAACTCGAACCCAAGGCCCTCGACCAGTACGGCGTGGCCCTGGACGATGTGCGCAATACCATCGCCAACGCCAACCAGCGCCGGCCCAAGGGTTCCCTGGAAGACAGTGAGCGCAACTGGCAAATCCAGGCCAACGACCAACTGGAAAAAGCCAAGGACTACGAACCGCTGCTGATTCGCTACCAGAACGGCGCGGCCCTGCGCCTGTCGGACGTGGCGAAAATCACCGACGGCGTTGAAGACCGCTACAACAGCGGCTTCTTCAACAATGAGCCGGCGGTGCTGTTGGTGATCAACCGCCAGTCTGGCGCGAACATCATCGAGACCGTCCGCCAGATCAAGGCGCAACTGCCGGCGTTGCAGGCGGTGCTGCCGTCCAGCGTCAAGCTCAGCCTGGCCATGGACCGCTCGCCGGTGATCACCGCCACCTTGCACGAAGCCGAGATGACCCTGCTGATTGCCGTCGGGCTGGTGATCCTGGTGGTGTACCTGTTCCTCGGTAACTTCCGCGCCTCGCTGATCCCGACCCTGGCGGTGCCGGTGTCGCTGGTGGGCACCTTTGCGGTGATGTACCTGTACGGGTTCTCGCTGAACAACTTCTCGCTGATGGCGTTGATCCTGGCCACCGGCCTGGTGGTAGACGACGCCATCGTGGTGCTGGAGAACATTTCCCGGCATATCGATGACGGCGTGCCGCCCATGAAGGCGGCGTACCTGGGCGCCGAGGAAGTCGGCTTTACCTTGCTGTCGATGAACGTGTCGCTGGTGGCGGTGTTCCTCTCCATCCTGTTTATGGGCGGGATCGTCACCAGCCTGTTCCGTGAGTTTTCCATCACCTTGTCGGCGGCGATTATCGTCTCGCTGGTGGTGTCCCTGAGCCTGACCCCGATGCTCTGCGCCCGCTGGCTCAAGCCCCATGTCAAAGGCCAGATGACCGGCTTGCAGCGCTGGAGCCAGAAGATCAACGACCGCATGGTCGCCGGCTACGCCACCAGCCTGGACTGGGTGCTGCGCCATCGGCGCCTGACCTTGCTCAGCCTGCTGATCACCGTGGGCGTGAACATTGCGCTGTACGTGGTCGTGCCGAAAACCTTCATGCCCCAGCAGGACACCGGCCAATTGATCGGCTTTGTGCGCGGCGATGATGGCCTGTCGTTCAGCGTGATGCAGCCGAAGATGGAGATCTTCCGCCAGGCCGTGCTCAAGGACCCGGCGGTGCTCAGCGTGGCCGGCTTTATTGGCGGCAACAACGGCACCAACAACGCGGTGATGCTGGTACGCCTCAAGCCCATCAGCGAGCGCAAAGTGTCCGCCCAGGCGGTGATCGAGCGCCTGCGCAAGGAGGTGCCGCTGGTGCCGGGCGGGCGCCTGTTCCTGATGGCCGACCAGGACCTGCAATTTGGCGGCGGCCGCGACCAGACCAGTGCGCAGTATTCCTACATCCTGCAAAGCGGTGACCTGGCCGCACTGCGCCTGTGGTACCCGAAAGTCGTCACCGCGTTGCGTGGGCTGCCGGAACTCACCGCCATCGACGCCCGTGAAGGCCGCGGCGCCGCCCAGGTCACGCTGATTGTCGACCGTGACCAGGCCAAGCGCCTGGGCATCGACATGGACATGGTCACCGGGGTGTTGAACAACGCCTACAGCCAGCGCCAGATTTCCACGATCTACGACAGCCTCAACCAGTACCAGGTGGTGATGGAGGTCAATCCCAAATACGCCCAGGACCCGATCACCCTCAATCAGATGCAGGTGATTACCGCCGATGGGGCGCGGGTGCCGTTGTCGACCATTGCCCATTACGAGAACAGCCTGGCTGACGATCGTGTGAGTCACGAAGGCCAGTTCGCCTCGGAAAACATTGCCTTCGACATGGCCGAAGGGGTGACGGTGGAGCAGGGGACGGCCGCCATCGAGCGGGCGATTGCCAAGGTCGGTTTGCCGGAAGACGTGATCGCCAAGATGGCCGGCACCGCCGATGCCTTTGCGGCGACGCAGAAGGGCCAGCCGTTCATGATCCTCGGCGCGCTGGTGGCGGTGTACCTGGTGCTGGGCATTTTGTATGAAAGCTACATTCACCCGCTGACGATCCTCTCGACACTGCCTTCGGCCGGTGTCGGCGCGTTGCTCGCCATCTATCTGACGGGGGG
>NZ_JADDUM010000119.1 GCF_015163715.1 Pseudomonas cyclaminis | reverse complement strand
TGGGTCAGCGACAGATAAACTGACTGATCCACTGCTATCGGGGGCAAGCCCCTCCCACATTTGGAACTGTACTAGGCGAAAGATCGGATTCGCTCGGCCAGTTCTGCCAGTTTGGCATCATCCGCCCGCACGTGATCGTGGGACGAGATGTAGCCTTCATAAGCCTCAAAAAACTTATTCACTTTCGAGCTCAACGGCTTGAACGCACTGTCCTGCCCCGTCCCATGCATGGGAAACAACTTCGCATGCAGATGATCAACCCCATACCCTTCCAGGATCATCCCCGTACGCGCCACATCGGGAAACGCCCGGTCGATCAGCAAGGCGGTTTTCTTGGTGGCCACGATCAGATCAGCCAACACCTCATCCGACTGCGCAAAGGCATAACTGCCGTAATGCTGCTTGGGGATGACCACGCTGAAACCTGGGGTATTGGGGAAAATCGACAGGAACGCCATGTGATGTTCGTCCTCCCACAGGATATGGGCCGGGGAGGTTTTGCGGACAATGCTGCAGAAAATACAATCCATTTGAATCACCGCCAATTTCGTCTTGGGTTTGGTCGTGGTAACCATCTAAAGCCAGGAGCGAACAAGCGTCAAACTCAATGGGCATTTTGGAAAATATCCTAAAATTTGGATATCGCCGCATCGCCACGCACGGAAATTTCCGACAGCGTTTTAGGGTTGCCGCTGGGAAGCTGGCTGCCTAATCTTCGGCGGTCGCTGAAAATTCAGCGACCGGGTTTCGCAGCCCGGTTAAACTCTAGACGCACAGCGTCCACCTCAGATAGCGGGCGCTTTTTTATGCCTGATGTTATGGCGGCTGTGCGCGGGATACCTTCGGGTATGCCGGGTGCCTAGAGTCCCGGTCTGCGAACCTGCGTACAGCTGCCACCCCAATATCGTTTCGCAGCGATGGTTGGTGGCTCCAATACTCTGGGAGCTTCGCCATGATTAAAGACAGTCCGAATCCGCCGTTGGATTCATCCCTGCTTCAAAATTCTGTTCATCGAACGCTTAACCATTATTTGAATCCGGCTACGAAAGCTGATCCATCTGCTGAGAGCGATAGTCTCTTTGCAGTGCGGGAAGGGTTAGATGCCGAGACGTTGTTAATCAATGCATCGGAGGACCTAGCGTCAGTTCAGGCGCTGGCAAGCTATTTAGCTTTTGAGATCGATGGCAATCCTCGAAATGTCGCCTTAGGGATACATCGGATGCTAGAGGGAATACGTCTTCTGATTGAAAAAGCCCTAGACCAATACGATCCCATAGTAGCGAAGGAGGATTAAAGGGATCTCTTTAATCAGCGCGTACCTACTTATAGTGAACTAGGTGCGCGCTTACTAACTAATCGTACCAATCAGTGTGTTACCGCGGAACCAAAACGTGAAAAGATGATGGCTATAAGCCATATTTACGGCTATGCTAATCGATCGAAAAACTGCCAGTTCCTAGATGATCGCGAAAGCCTCCGAGAATAGCTCAACATGTTGTAACGGGGGCGATCAAGGCCGTAACGCTTCGAACAGAAGTTTGCAATAGATGATCAAACAGAAAAATCGATACACGGACCCACGACTTAACTCTAACCTTGGTGATTGACTGTGACCATTGAATGGAATCAGATAAAATCGTTTAACAACTCTCAACACTCAGCCTTTGAGGAATTAGTATGTCAGCTTGCAAGAGAGGAGGATATCCCAGAAAGTGTGAGGTTTTTCAGGATTGCAGCTCCTGACGCTGGGGTTGAAGCATATTGCGTACTAAAAAATGGTGAGGAATATGGCTGGCAGGCGAAATATTTTTCCGCAATGGGTGCATCACAGTGGGCTCAAGTAAAAAAATCCTTCGAAACAGCGCTGAGAACCCACCCAAAACTAACTAGGTACTATGTTTGCATCCCACTAGATAGAAATGATCCACGTAAAGAAAATCAAAAATGGTTCATGGACCACTGGAACGATAAAGAGACGGAATGGAAGGAAATAGCTGCTGCACAGGGAAGAAACATAGAAATAATTTACTGGGGAAGCTCTGAGTTAATCCATAGATTGTCGACAGAAAGAAACTCAGGGAAAAAATTTTTTTGGTTCTCATCAGCAGAGTTTTCTAAAAACTGGTTTGAAAGACTTACAAATCTCAGCATAAAAGATCTTGGTAAAAGGTACACACCAAAAGCAAATATCAATCTCGATATAAATTTTTGTTTTGAGGCAATGGCTCGCTCAACTTTATTCATAGAGCATTCTACAAATACAATCGAGGAATTAGAAACCAATTTAAATACTTTACTAAAATTCTCTGAACAATACATTTCATCACAGACATACAAAAAAGCCCTAAAAAACATAGGCACTATAAAATCTAGCCTTGACCCTCTGATACTCAGCCAACTCACAATAGGCATTCCTTGGCAAAACATAACTTCTAGTTTCGAGCATCTCAATTCTATTACGACAACCATCGAAGACTCCCTTGAAGAAATCGAAGAGCACCAAAGACGCAAAACATCAAACAAACTTTTGTCTAACCTTAAGTACTCTTTCGCAAAATTTACAAAATTTATTAAAGACAGTAAAACACTATCAACCTCACCTTACATGCTGTTATATGGTGAAGCAGGGATTGGAAAGTCCCATCTGCTCGGCGATCTCTGCCTGAGAAAAATGCATGCACATACTCCTGGCATACTAATCCTTGGACAACACTTAACATCTGACGAAGCGCCTTGGACACAAATTCTTAGAAACATACTCAGATTATCTTGTTCTGAAGAAGAGTTATTAGGCGCACTCAACTCCCAAGCCGAGTCCAAAGGAGAGAGAATTCTCTTTGTCGTTGACGCAATTAACGAAGGTCGTGGGAAATTTTTTTGGGCTAACCATATCCATAGTTTTGTAGAAAGTTTTAAAGCATTTCCTTGGATTGGACTAATCCTTAGTATTAGAACGTCGTATGTAAACATATTAAGACTACAAGACAATCCAGTAGACAAATTAACACACACTAAACACCGTGGTTTTATCGGACGAGAAGATGAGGCAGCATCTTTGTTTTTCGAGCAGTATGGAATCATAAAACCTGCAACCCCTTTACTCAACCCAGAGTTTAGCAACCCTTTATTCTTGAGGTTGTTTTGCGAGGGAGCGAGAGGAAGAAACAAGAACTTAGAATCCGCCAGCTTTCAAGGTCTAAATAATATAATTGAATATTATTTTGAAAGCGTAAATCGAGAGCTCTCCTCACCTTCAAGATTTGACTATCCGAGTCAAAAAAATCTGGTCAAGACAGTATCAAAAAATCTCGTCACACTTAAATACAACTCAAACATACAATATGTAGATTATGATACGGCGTACTCACTCGCAGAAGAAACAGTTAAGATATACAGTGACAAGCGTAGATTCCTCGATGAGTTAATATCTGAAGGAGTACTATCAAAAAATGCTTTTTGGAACAGTAAAAAAGAGGCACAAGAGGGCGTATACCTATCATATGAAAAATTTGAAGACCATTTATTTACTAGACATTTGATAACATCAGAAATAAACCCAGAAAATATAAAGTCTGCTTTCGCTGGTGACGGCTTGTTGGCTCAAATAATTAACAATCCAGCCCCTAACCAAGGGATTATTGAGTCACTATCCATCCAACTACCAGATCTATTTGACACCGAGTTATACGAAGTACTACCTTTCCAATACAAACACTCAAAAGCCATCTCAGCAGCTTTTGTTAACAGTATGGGTTGGAGAACTCCGAAAACAGTGAAAAAATCATCTTGGAACTATATAAAAGATAGTGTTCTATCAGATGAAGAAATGTTCGATCTTTTGATTCACGCAGTATACTCTGTAGCGGGAGAACCTGATCACTTCTACAACGCAGATAGCTTGCATCGTTATTTAAATAAGATGTCTATGGCAGAGCGGGATACTACCTGGACCCATTATATAAACCTACAAGAAGATGATACATCTAGCATCTGGAGACTTGTCAGATGGGCAGCATCCATTGAAGATAAAGTACTGCTATGCCAAAAATCCAGACGGCTATGTGCAATCGCAATTTCCTGGCTATTCTCTAGCACCAACATCAAATTAAGAGATACCGCAACAAAATCCCTTGCCAAACTTTTAACTGACGACCTCCCTCTTGCAAATTATTTAATTTTGCTATTTAAAGATATAAATGATCTATACATCCTTGATCGAATTTATGCAGCTTCTTTTGGAGCGGTAGTTAACTCCGATGAATTATATGGCTTAGTAGACCTCTGTGACTCCATACTAGACCTAGTTAAAACCATGAAAGAGTTTTACCCTAACATCTTAATTAGAGATTACGCCAAAGGCATAGTAGAATATGCTACAACCAAACACATTGTGGACGCTTCTGTACTTACCAAAATCTCACCACCATATAAAAGTTCACTACCAACAAACCTACCCTCCAATGAGGAAATTGATGCATATAAAAAGGAATGGGGAGTAGACGGTGCATCAGGAGTGAACACCATTCTTAGCTCCATGGTAACGGAATACGGACGTGGAGTAGCCAGCTATGGTGATTTTGGCAGATATACCTTTGAAAGCGCCGTTAGAAACTGGGATTGCGACGCCAATCTTTTAAGCAATTATGCTTGCAAGTTAATATTTGAAGAATATGGTTACAAAGCTGAAAAACAAGGAATTGTAGACAGCAACTCTAGCTCCTCAAACAGATTCGAAAACAAAATAGAGCGTCTTGGCAAAAAATATCAATGGATCGCGCTCTACGAAATCGTAGCAAGATTAGCCGATAACCACATGATGTTCGACGAGACAAAAGGATGGCGCAACAACGATGAAAAAACAAACTACGAAGGACCATGGAACCCTGGACTTCGGAATATTGACCCAACACTAATACAACGCCCCAGCCAAGCTGAGGTTAGATTTTGCTTCTGGGAAAAGCCGCATTATAATAACTGGGGCTTTTCTAATAAGTATTGGCTCAGCCTCACTACCGACCTCCCAAATCCGGAGCAGGTCATTTCTTTCACGGACCCTAATGGTGTTGAGTGGCTTGTACTAGAACGATACCTCGACTGGAAAGAGCCTGATTTCATAAACTCTGATTACGACGAAAACAACAAAAAAAATATATGGCTACAATGCCGCAGCTACTTCATCAAAAAAGAAGAAAGTAAAAAAATCATTAACAACCTTAAAAACGAAAGTTTTATGGGCAGATGGATGCCCGAAAGCAAAAGCCAATATCAGGTTTTCTCACGTGAGTACTATTGGTCATCGGCATACCGTTATTTCCAAAAAGACTACTATGGATGGAGTTCTTGGGAAGAGCTCAGGCTTCGGGGGAAGGATTGCTCATTAGGAAGTGTTCAGGTCACGACTGAAGGCCATCACTGGGAAACCGGAGGAGGAGATGATAGTCAGCAGTCCTATTTATCACCAAGAGTAGATCTTTATGAAGGACTTAAACTGAAATACTCGTCAAAGATAGGCGAATGGTTAGATTCCAGCGGAGAGCTCGCGGCTTTCGATCCAGCAGCAAATAGCGCTACACCATCCTGCCTGCTAATAAGAAAGGATTTACTTATTCGTTATCTAGACGAACACAACCTTAAGATAATTTGGACATTTTTAGGAGAAAAGAACACCTATGGCGGGTTCAACGGCGGCGATCAAGATATTAACTGGCTGGAAATTTCAGGCTTATATACACTTAACAAAGAGCTAACCGGAAGCTTGAATATTATAAGTAAAAACAACAACTCTGAGTAACACTAAATCTATTCTATCTAGTCTCCTAAATAGAATATTTTTATATAAATTCAGTAAAAAA
>NZ_JADDUM010000118.1 GCF_015163715.1 Pseudomonas cyclaminis | reverse complement strand
GCCGCCGACGCCTGCCCGGAAGGCCTGGGCGTGCAGCTGGACTGGGACGCGGACAACGTGACCATCAGCATTCGTGACCACGGCGCGGGCGTGCCGCTGGCCATTGCCGAGCAAATCGGCAAACCCTTCTTTACCACCAAGGGCAAAGGCTTCGGCCTCGGCCTGTTTTTGAGCAAGGCCAGCGTGACCCGCGCGGGCGGCTCAGTGAAGCTCTATAGTCATGAGGAAGGTGGCACGCTCACCGAGCTGCGCCTGCCCCGTGTCGCACGAGGAGATATCGATGAGTGACGAGATCCAAGTCGAAGGCGAAGAACTGCCGCACCTGCTGCTGGTAGATGACGACGCCACCTTTACCCGCGTGATGGCGCGCGCCATGAGCCGTCGTGGATTCCGCGTGAGCACCGCAGGCTCCGCCGAAGAAGGCCTGGCCATCGCCCAGGCGACCTGCCGGACTACGCCGCGCTCGACCTGAAAATGGACGGCGACTCCGGCCTGGTGCTGCTGCCCAAGCTGCTGGAACTCGACCCGGAAATGCGCGTGGTGATCCTCACCGGCTACTCCAGCATCGCCACTGCCGTCGAGGCTATCAAGCGCGGCGCCTGCAACTACCTGTGCAAACCGGCGGACGCGGATGATGTGCTGGCGGCGCTGCTGTCCGAGCACGCCGACCTCGACACCCTGGTGCCGGAAAACCCGATGTCGGTGGACCGTTTGCAGTGGGAGCATATCCAGCGCGTGTTGACCGAGCACGAAGGCAACATCTCCGCGACTGCCCGTGCGTTGGGCATGCACCGCCGCACCTTGCAACGCAAACTGCAGAAGCGTCCGGTACGACGCTGAACCTAGGCTGAACAACCCGCTTCAGGCCGCACGGAGCCCTGAACCGATCAACTATGATCGGTTCAAACGCCTGTCTCCTCTTTCCTACCGAGCCTGAACCATGAATCAGAACGCTGAGTACTCTGCGGTCAACGATGCTGTGCGCGGGCAATTCCTACCCAGGGTGTGGCGGCTGATCACCCCTTACTGGCGCAGTGAAGAGAAGGGCCAGGCCTGGCTGCTGTTGCTGGTCGTATTGGGCCTGTCGCTGTTCAGCGTGGCGGTGTCGGTGTGGTTCAACAGCTGGAACCGCGACTTCTACAACGCCCTCGAACACAAAGACTACGACGCCTTCACCCACCTGCTGATGTACTTCAGCGTGATCGCCGTGGTGGCGATTGTGACCGGTGTGTTCACCTCTTATTTGCAGCAAATGCTCACCATCCGCTGGCGGCGCTGGCTGACGGAAACCTATTTCGCCCGGTGGCTGAGCCACAAGAACTACTACCACCTGGAATACGGCGGCTATACCGATAACCCTGACCAGCGGATCTCCGAAGACCTCAACGCGTTTACCAACGGTACGCTTACTCTGGGGTTGGGCTTTGTCAGTAACCTGGTGACCCTGGTGTCGTTCTCGGTGATTCTGTGGGGGGTGTCCGGCAGCATCGAGGTGTGGGGCATCACTATTCCGGGCTACATGTTCTGGGCCGCGCTGGTGTATGCGGTGGTCGGCAGTTGGCTGACGCACTTGATCGGTCGAAAGTTGATCGGGCTGAGCAACCGCCAGCAACGCTTCGAAGCCGACTTGCGTTTCAGCCTGGTGCGGGTGCGGGAGAATGCCGAAAGCATCGCGCTGTTCAATGGCGAACCCAATGAACACCAGCAACTGAGTGCGCGGTTCGGGCGGGTGTGGAGCAACTTCTGGAGCATCATGCAGGTCAAGAAGCGCCTGAGTTTTTTCACCAGCGGTTATTCCCAGATCGCGATTATCTTTCCCTTTGTGGTCGCGGCGCCGCGCTACTTCGCCGGCAAGATCGAACTGGGTGTATTGATGCAGGTGGCCCAGGCATTTGGCAGTGTGCAGGGCAGCCTGAGCTGGTTTGTCGACGCCTACACCGTGCTCGCCAGTTGGCGTGCCATCTGTGACCGCCTGCTGAGCTTCGGCCAGGCCATGGAAGAAAACGAAACCCGCGCCATGGGCATCGCATTGCAGCAACAGGGTGCGGATTTGCAGGTGAGCAACCTCAACCTGGACCTGGCTGACGGTCGTCACTTACTGCAAGGCGCCAATCTCTGCGTAGCGCAGGGCGAGCGCCTGATGCTCAGTGGTCGCTCCGGCAGCGGTAAGTCCACCCTGCTACGGGCCATGGGTAACCTGTGGCCTAACGGCCACGGCAGCATTCGATTGCCGGCCGAGCGTTACCTGTTTCTGCCGCAAAAGCCTTATCTGCCGATTGGCACGTTGAAGGCGGTGTTGAGTTATCCACAGGCGGACGGCGCCTATCCGGCAGAACGTTATGCACAGGTCCTGGAGACCTGCCGCCTGCCGCATCTCGTCTCACGCCTGGACGAAGCCAACCATTGGCAGCGCATGCTCTCGCCGGGCGAACAGCAACGCCTGGCCTTCGCCCGCGCACTGTTGTTCGCACCGCAGTGGCTTTACATGGACGAAGCCACGTCGGCCATGGACGAAGAGGATGAAGCGACGTTGTACCAGGCGTTGATCGATCAGTTGCCGGGGCTGAGCATCGTCAGCGTGGGGCATCGCAGCAGCCTCAAGCGTTTCCATGGGCGGCATGTGCGGATCGAGGGTGGACTGCTTCAGGAACAATCCTTGGCTTGAGACCAGACTCGGTCAATGTGGGAGGGGGCTCAGTGATCTGGAGAGTGAGTTCCCACAAAAAAGCCCGGCTGATCATCGATCAACCGGGCTTTTTATTGCTTGGAAATAACTTACTTCTTCAAGCCGTAATGCTCATCCAACATCCCTGGGGCGTTCGGCGTTTTTGGCGCGTAGTCCCGTGGTGGCTCCTGGTTTTCCCGGGGTGGGGTCAGGCGTTCCCGTGGAGTTTGCGGTGCATCGGAATGCAACGCGGCCAGCAGACGCTGGCGGGTGATGTCGTCGAGGGCCAGGCGGTTAGCGCCATCGGCGAGGTGATCCTGTACTTCCTGATAGCTCTGAGTGAGCTTCTTGACCAGGGTTGCGGTGCTGTTGAAGTGGGTAACAACCTCGTTCTGATAACTGTCAAAACGTTCCTGAATGTCATCCAACTGACGCTGCGTGCGGTTAGGCGCGGCATTCGGCAGCAAGCGAGCAACCAGGAATCCAATGGCGACACCGGCAACCAGGGCAAGAGTCGGCAACAACCAAACTAAGAGCGAGTGTTCCACGAGTCCTTCCTCTATAAACGGCTTTGCTTTACGTTAACGGCTCAAACCTGCGCTGTATACCGCGATTAAGCTCGCAATGATGCCATGCACAGACTTTTAGCTAGACGAGTCGACCCTTTGAGAGGTCACGGAGTTCATTCCTTGCTCATGCGTGAAACCCCCGTTTTGATCGATGGCCCGGTAGGCCAATTGGAAGCCCTGTACCTGGATCACCCCGAGCCACGTGGCCTGGCGCTGATCTGCCACCCTAACCCGGTGCAGGGCGGGACCATGCTCAATAAAGTCGTTTCGACCCTGCAGCGCACCGCCCGCGATGCGGGTTTGATTACTTTGCGTTTCAATTACCGTGGCGTCGGCGCGAGTGCCGGTACCCACGACATGAGCACCGGCGAAGTCGACGATGCCGAAGCGGCCGCCACCTGGCTGCGGGAAAAGCACCCCGACCTGCCGATGACGTTGCTTGGTTTTTCCTTCGGTGGTTATGTGGCCGCCAGCCTCGGTGGTCGCCTGGAAGCCAAGGGCGAAAAACTCGCTCATCTGTTCATGGTCGCCGCCGCCGTGATGCGCCTGCGTGATACCGATGTGCTGCCCCAGGGCTGCCCGTTGACCGTGATCCAGCCGGAAACCGACGAAGTGGTCGACCCGCAGACCGTCTACGACTGGTCCGCCGCCCTGAATCGCCCCCATACGCTTCTGAAAGTGGCAGAATGCGGACACTTTTTTCATGGCAAGCTCACCGATCTCAAGGATCTGGTGCTGCCGCGCCTCTCGAATTGATAGCAGTCTGATAAGCGATTACCCATGACGACGCGTACCCGTATCCTCACCGGCATCACCACCACCGGCACGCCGCACCTGGGCAACTACGCCGGTGCGATCCGCCCGGCGATCCTTGCCAGCCAGGACGCCAATGCCGATTCCTTCTACTTCCTGGCCGACTACCACGCCCTGATCAAATGCGATGACCCGCAGCGCATCCAGCGCTCGCGTATGGAAATCGCCGCGACCTGGCTGGCCGGTGGCCTGGATGTGAACCGGGTGACGTTTTACCGCCAGTCCGATATCCCGGAAATCCCCGAGCTGACCTGGCTGCTGACCTGCGTAGCCGCCAAGGGCCTGCTCAACCGCGCCCACGCCTACAAGGCCTCGGTGGACAAGAACGTGGAAACCGGCGAAGACCCGGATGCGGGCATCACCATGGGCCTGTACAGCTACCCGGTACTGATGGCGGCGGACATCCTGATGTTCAACGCTCACAAAGTGCCGGTCGGCCGTGACCAGATCCAGCATGTGGAAATGGCCCGCGACATCGGCCAGCGTTTCAACCACCTGTTCGGCAATGGCAAAGAATTCTTCACCATGCCCGAGGCGCTGATCGAAGAAAGCGTCGCCACCTTGCCGGGCCTGGACGGCCGCAAGATGTCCAAGAGCTACGACAACACCATCCCGTTGTTCACCAGCGCCAAGGACATGAAAGACGCCATCTCGCGGATCGTCACCGACTCGCGCGCGCCAGGCGTAGCCAAGGACCCGGACAATTCGCACCTGTTCACCTTGTACCAGGCATTCGCGACCAAGGCCCAGGAAGAAGAATTCCGCGGCGAGCTGTTGCAAGGCCTGGGCTGGGGCGAGGCCAAGAGCCGTCTGTTCCAACTGTTGGACGGTCAATTGGGTGAAGCCCGCGAGCGCTACCATCAACTGATGTCGCGCCCTTCGGACATGGAAGACCTGCTGCTGGTCGGTGCCAAGAAAGCCCGCGCCGTAGCGGCGCCGTTCCTCGCCGAGTTGCGTGAGGCGGTGGGCTTGCGTTCGTTCGTCGAGCAGGCTGCTGCTCCGGTCAGCACCAGAAAGAAAGCCGCAAAAGCCGCACGCTTCGTGAGCTTTCGCGAAGAAGACGGCAGCTTCCGCTTCCGCCTGTTGGCGGCCGATGGCGAGCAGCTGTTGCTGTCGCGCAACTTTGCCGACGGTAAAGCCGCTGGCGCGGTGACCAAGCAATTGCAAAGCGGCGTGATGCTGGACGTGCGCCCGGAGGCCCTGGGTTTCAGCGTCTGGCTGGACGGTGCGGCAGTGGCCGACAGCGCTCAGTTCGCCGACAGCGCGACCCGCGACGCTGCTATTCAAGCATTGCGCATTGCGTTGACCCCCATCGAGGATTGACCCGACCAAGGGTTGATTGCCATTAACCGGGGCCGTCGTTACAGTGACGGCCCGTTTTTGTTGCCTTGCTAACGAAATTATGACGCCCCTAGAACGATATCAAGCTGATCTGAAACGCCCTGAATTCTTCCATGACGCGGCCCAGGAAACGGCGGTGCGTCATTTGCAGCGTCTGTACGACGACTTGGTCGCGGCCTCGCAAAGCAAGCCAGGGATGCTCGGCAAGCTGTTTGGCAAGAAAGACCGCACGCCGGTCAAAGGCCTGTACTTCTGGGGCGGTGTGGGCCGCGGCAAGACCTACCTGGTCGACACCTTCTTCGAAGCGCTGCCGTTCAAGGAAAAGGTCCGCACGCACTTCCACCGCTTCATGAAGCGTGTGCACGAAGAGATGAAGACCCTACCGGGCGAGAAAAACCCGCTGACCATCATCGCCAAACGCTTCTCCGATGAAGCGCGGGTGATCTGTTTCGATGAATTCTTCGTCTCCGACATCACCGACGCCATGATCCTCGGCACCCTGATGGAAGAACTGTTCAAGAACGGCGTGACCCTGGTCGCCACGTCGAACATCGTGCCCGACGGCCTGTACAAGGACGGCCTGCAACGTGCGCGCTTCCTGCCAGCCATTGCGTTGATCAAGCAGAACACCGAAATCGTCAACGTCGACAGCGGCGTCGACTACCGCCTGCGTCACCTGGAGCAAGCGGAACTGTTCCACTTCCCGCTGAACGAAGCCGCCCACGAAAGCCTGCGCAAGAGCTTCCGTGCGCTGACGCCGGAATGCACCCAGGCGGTGGAAAACGACAAGTTGATGATCGAGAACCGCGAAATCATCGCGCTGCGTACCTGCGATGACGTGGCGTGGTTCGACTTCCGCCAATTGTGCGACGGCCCGCGCAGTCAGAACGACTACATCGAACTGGGCAAGATCTTCCATGCGGTGATTTTGAGCGGCGTAGAACAGATGAGCGTCACCACCGACGACATCGCGCGACGTTTTATCAACATGGTCGATGAGTTCTACGACCGTAACGTCAAGCTGATCATCTCGGCGGAAGTCGAGCTCAAGGATCTGTATACCGGCGGACGCTTGAACTTCGAGTTCCAACGCACGTTGAGCCGTTTGCTGGAGATGCAGTCCCACGAGTTCCTGTCGCGCGGGCATAAGCCGTAAGCTGATGTGATCCCTATAAAAGGCCCGCAGCGATTGCGGGCCTTTTTATTCTGGGTGCTGGTTAAAAAGTGATCTGGTCTTCAGCGGTCGGCGCCTTTGCGATGAGGAGCTTTTGGCCATCCTCTATCTTGTAGGTCGCGCCGTCCGCGTCTCTAAAAGTCGTCACCGGCTTATCTTTATCTTCCTCTTCCTCTTCCTCCTGTTTCCGCTTTTTGTTTACCTCTTCAGCCTGATTTTCCTTTGATGCGCATGCGCCTGTCTCGTTCGCCTGCATAGCCGGGCTGAAAGAGCTGCTGCCTATGGATGACATGATTGAGTCTCCGTCCTAGTTTGAGCCAAATGGATTTAGAAAAAGCCCTTTAGGATCTGCAACGCAGTCCGGCAGAAATAGACGACTTTTCCTCGCTTAAAATGCCAGACGCCCAGGGCGCAGTGGGTTCGTCTTTGTCCTGTATAGCTGTGGGAATTGGAGGTCTCGCAGGCAGACATTGCTTAAGGCGGCAGGGGGGGGCAGTTCGACCCTGCACCATTGCGGTATGGCAGGGTCGCTTTGCCTAGTCAGGGGCCGTATCTACGCGGCCTGTTGGAATTGTTGCCGGTATTGGTTCGGCGACAACTCCGTGTGCTGCCTGAACAACCGCGCAAAGAAACTCGCATCGTCGTAACCCACCTCATAGCTGATGGTCTTGATGCTCTTGCGGCTGCCCGAGAGCAAGCCCTTGGCCGTCTCGATGCGCAGGCGCTGCAGGTAGTGCAGCGGCTTGTCGCCGGTGGCGGTCTGGAAGCGGCGCATGAAGTTGCGGATGCTCATGCCATGTTCCCGAGCGACGTCTTCGAAGCGGAACTTGTCGGCAAAATGCTCTTCGAGCCAGTGCTGGATCTGCAGGATGATCACGTCCTGGTGCAGCTTCTGCCCGCCAAAACCAATGCGTCCCGGCGAATAGTTGCGTTGCACTTCGTAGAGAATGTCGCGGGCCACCGCCTGGGCGATGTTGGCGCCGCAGAAGCGTTCGATCAGATAGATGTAAAGGTCGCACGCTGAGGTCGTGCCGCCGGCGCAATACAGATTGTCGGCGTCGGTGAGGTGCTTGTCCTGGTTGAGCTGGACCTTGGGGAAGCGTTCGCTGAAGGCATTGAAGAACCGCCAGTAGGTGGTCGCCTCCTTGCCATCGAGCAGCCCGGCTTCGGCCAGCCAGAACACCCCGGTGGCTTCACCACAGAGCACGGCGCCGCGTGCGTGTTGTTCGCGCAGCCACGGCAGTACTTGGGGGTAGCGGGTGCAGAGGGCGTCGAAGTCATCCCAGAAGGCCGGCAGCACGATGATGTCGGCGTCTTCGAGGCCGCCGTCTACCGGCATGATCACATCGCTGAAGCTGCGCACCGATTGCCCGTCGGGGCTGACCAGGCGCGTTTCGAACGCCGGCGTCAGGCCCAGGCCTTGCTGTTTGCCGTAACGCAGGCTCGCGAGGTGGAAGAAATCCTTGGCTTGCATGAGGGTTGAAGCGAATACCCGATCAATGGCCAAAATGCTGACGCGCCGCAGGGGCGTGGAGATTTGGTTAGACATAATTTCATTTATTCTTATAGGGGAAAGTGGTCACCAGACGGCTGGATCGTCTTATTTTTTGTCGCATGTGTCCAGTGTCCTGTTACGTCTTCGCGGCATAGGCTCTGTTGGCTGGTCTTTGTCCGACAATCCCCGCAGGTGACCCATGATTCCCAGAACTTTGTTCAGCCCGGAACACGAACTCTTCCGCGACAGCGTGCGCACCTTCCTTGAAAAAGACGCCGCGCCGTTCCACGGGCAATGGGAAAAACAGGGATATGTCGACCGCAGTCTGTGGAGCAAGGCAGGAGAGGCGGGCATGTTGTGTTCCCATCTGCCGGAAGAATATGGCGGCTTGGGTGCGGACTTTCTCTACAGTGCGGTGGTGATCGAGGAGATCAGTCGGCTGGGCCTGACCGGCATTGGTTTTTCCCTGCATTCGGACATCGTCGCGCCTTATATCCTGCATTACGGCAGTGAGACGCTGAAGCACAAATACCTGCCCAGGCTGATTGCGGGCGAGATGGTCACGGCCATTGCGATGACTGAGCCGGGTGCCGGGTCCGACCTGCAAGGGGTCAAGACCAGCGCCGTGCTGGACGGCGATGAGTATGTCATCAACGGCTCCAAGACCTTCATCACCAACGGCTATCTGGCCGAACTGGTGATCGTCGTGGCCAAGACCGATCCCAAGGCTGGCGCGAAGGGCACCAGCCTGTTTCTGGTGGAAGCCGATACACCGGGCTTCGCCAAGGGCAAGCGCCTGGAGAAGGTGGGCATGAAGGCCCAGGACACCTCGGAGCTGTTTTTCCAGGACGTGCGGGTGCCCAAGGGAAACCTGTTGGGTCAGGCGGGCATGGGCTTCGCGTATTTGATGCAGGAGTTGCCCCAGGAGCGCCTGACCGTGGCGATTGGCGCGCTGTCGTCAGCCGAGGCGGCGCTGCAATGGACCTTGGAGTACACCCGCGAGCGCAAAGCGTTCGGCAAGGCGATTGCCGACTTCCAGAACACGCGGTTCAAGCTGGCGGAGATGGCCACCGAGATTCAGATCGGCCGTGTGTTCGTCGACAAGTGCATGGCGCTGCACCTGGAGGGCAAGCTCGACGTGCCTACGGCGGCGATGGCCAAGTATTGGGCCACGGACCTGCAATGCAAGGTGCTCGACGAGTGTGTGCAGTTGCACGGCGGCTACGGCTTCATGTGGGAATACCCGATTGCGCGGGCCTGGGCGGATGCGCGAGTGCAGCGCATTTATGCGGGGACCAATGAGATCATGAAGGAGATTATTGCGCGGGCGCTTTGATTGTGTGGTGTTGATGAGGGCCTCTTCGCGAGCAAGCCCCACATTCGACCGCATTCTCATGTTCGAACTCGGTCAAGTCTGGGAGCGGGCTTGCTCGCGAAGACGGTCTAACTGTCAATCAAGGCGCAGGATTCGGATGATCCTTCTGAATCGCCTCAATCCCTTCCAGCACCTCTTTCGACAGCTTAAGGTCGGCACTGGCGATGTTGCTGTCCAGTTGCTCCAGGGACGTGGCGCCAATGATATTGCTGGTCACGAACGGCTGCTGCGTCACAAACGCCAGCGCCATCTGCGCCGGGTCCAGGCCATGCTCCCGGGCCAATGCCACGTAACGGCTGCACGCGGCTTCCGACTGCGGGTTGAAGTAGCGGCTGAAACGGCTGTACTCGGTCAGGCGTGCCTTGGCCGGGCGTGCGCCACCTTCGTATTTGCCGCTGAGCATGCCGAACGCCAGGGGCGAGTAGGCGAGCAGGCCGCACTGTTCACGAATGGCGACTTCCGCCAGGCCCACTTCAAAGCTGCGGTTGAGCAGGTTGTAGGGGTTCTGGATCGACACTGCACGGGTCCAGCCACGGGCTTCGGCCAGGGCGAGGAATTTCATGGTGCCCCACGGGGTTTCGTTGGACAGGCCGATGTGGCGGATCTTGCCGGCCTTCACCTGTTCGTCCAGCGCTTCGAGGGTTTCTTCCAGTGGGGTGAGGTCGTCTTCGTCCTTGTGCTTGTAGCTCAATTGGCCGAAGAAGTTGGTGCTGCGCTCCGGCCAGTGCAGTTGGTAGAGGTCGATCCAGTCGGTCTGCAGGCGCTTGAGGCTGGCGTCCAGGGCATCGACAATGTGCTTGCGGTTGTGGCGCAGGTGACCATCGCGGATGTAGTCGATGGTGTTGCCGGGGCCGGCGATCTTGCTGGCGAGGATCCAGTCGGCGCGGTCGCCACGGCTTTTGAAGTAATTGCCGATGTAACGTTCGGTGGTGGCATAGGTGTCGGCCTTGGGCGGCACCGGGTACATTTCTGCCGTGTCGAGGAAGTTGATCCCCGCGGCCTTGGCCCGTTCGATCTGCCCGAAGGCCTCTGCCTCGCTGTTCTGCTCACCCCAGGTCATGGTGCCCAAGGCTATCGCGCTCACGTTCAGATCCGTACGGCCCAGCTGTCGATAATCCATCGGGTACTCCTTCGGGGAAAACAATCATAAAAGCAGGTTGAATTTTTTTTTCGCAATCTGCATAATTGCCCACCTCTTTCTGCAGTGGAAGTGATGCGCCGCCTGCCGAAGAATCTTGCCGTTGAACGGACGCGCCGACCCGAGCCCCCGATAGCGTCTGTATCCGGCTGCCTTTGACTTGTCAAAGTACGCACTATTCAGTAAGATCCGCCGTCTAATTTACAGGGCGGCCCCTGAGGCTATTAAAGAATGACAACTTTTACTGCAAAACCGGAAACAGTTCAGCGCGACTGGTTTGTCGTCGACGCCGCTGGTCAGACCCTGGGTCGTCTGGCCACTGAAGTCGCCAGCCGTCTGCGTGGCAAGCACAAGCCTGAGTACACCCCTCACGTTGATACCGGTGACTACATCGTGATCATCAACGCTGAGCAGGTACGTGTTACCGGCAACAAAGCGCAAGACAAAATGTACTACCGTCACTCCGGTTTCCCAGGCGGTATCAAGTCTTCGAACTTCGAAGGCCTGATCTCCAAGAAGCCTGAAGCCCCGATCGAAATCGCGGTCAAAGGTATGCTGCCTAAGGGCCCACTGGGTCGCGATATGTTTCGCAAGCTGAAAGTCTATGCGGGCGCTGTACACCCTCATGCTGCTCAGCAGCCCCAAGAACTGAAGTTTTAACGGAATAGTTCATTATGTCGGCGACTCAAAATTACGGCACTGGCCGTCGCAAAACCGCAACCGCACGCGTTTTCCTGCGTCCGGGCACTGGTAACATCTCGATCAACAACCGCACTCTGGAAAATTTCTTCGGTCGCGAAACTGCCCGCATGGTAGTTCGTCAGCCGCTGGAACTGACCGAGACAGTTGAGAAGTTCGACATCTACGTCACCGTTATCGGTGGCGGTGTAAGTGGTCAAGCTGGCGCAATCCGCCACGGTATCACTCGCGCTCTGATGCAGTACGACGAAACCCTGCGTGGCGCTCTGCGCAAAGCTGGCTTCGTTACTCGCGATGCCCGTGAAGTTGAACGTAAGAAAGTCGGTCTGCGTAAAGCGCGTAAGCGTCCGCAGTACTCGAAGCGTTAATTCGCTTTACGTTCCACAAAAACGCCCAGCCTCCTCACGGAGCTGGGCGTTTTTTATTGCCTGCGATTTATCCACATTTTTTGCCGTGACAACTTGCCACATCCGTAGACCCCCTATACTACAAGGCCTGGAGGCGGAGTCCTGGGCAATTCCCTTGTCATACGTGGGGCTTTTCATTACCATCCGACAAAATTTTTATAAGTAAAGATTCAACACTTAGTAGACGCCTGATTTAACAGGCCAAAAAGCTGATGGGAGAGGACTGAATGAGCAATGACGGCGTGAATGCAGGCCGGCGTCGCTTCTTGGTAGCAGCCACATCCGTGGTGGGTGCTGCAGGAGCGGTGGGGGCTGCGGTCCCGTTCGTGGGGTCATGGTTTCCCAGTGCCAAGGCGAAAGCCGCAGGTGCACCGGTGAAGGTGAATGTCAGCAAGATCGAGCCAGGCCAGCAGATGATTGCTGAGTGGCGCGGCCAGCCAGTCTTCATCGTTCGTCGAACCGAGGAAATCCTGGGGAATCTTAAAAAGATCGAAGGCCAGTTGTCTGACCCCAAATCTGAGAATTCCGAACAACCCGCCTACGCCAAAAACGAAGTGCGCTCGATCAAGCCGGAGATTCTGCTGCTGGTTGGTCTCTGTACCCACCTTGGGTGCTCGCCTACCTTCCGCCCGGAAGTGGCCCCTGTAGACCTGGGTAAAGACTGGGTCGGCGGCTATTTCTGCCCATGCCACGGCTCTCATTACGATCTCGCCGGCCGTGTCTACAAGTCCCAGCCCGCTCCCTTGAACCTGCCAGTTCCTCCGCACACCTACGAAACTGACGACCTTATTGTCATTGGCCTCGATAAGGAGAACGCGTGATGAGCAAGTTCATGGATTGGGTGGATGCGCGCTTCCCCGCCACAAAAATGTGGGAAGACCATCTCAGCAAGTATTACGCACCAAAAAACTTCAACTTCTTCTACTTCTTTGGCTCCCTGGCTCTCCTGGTGCTGGTCAACCAGATTGTCACCGGTGTCTGGCTGACGATGAGCTACACGCCGTCGGCGGAGGAGGCGTTTGCCTCCGTCGAGTACATCATGCGCGACGTCGAGTACGGCTCGATCCTGCGCCTGCTGCACTCTACCGGCGCATCAGCGTTCTTCATCGTGGTCTACCTGCACATGTTCCGCGGCCTGCTCTACGGTTCGTACCAGAAGCCCCGCGAGTTGGTGTGGGTGTTCGGCATGCTGATCTACCTGGCGCTGATGGCCGAAGCCTTCATGGGTTACCTGCTGCCTTGGGGCCAGATGTCGTACTGGGGCGCCCAGGTGATCATCTCGCTGTTTGGTGCGATCCCGGTCATCGGCAACGACCTGACCCAGTGGATCCGTGGCGACTACCTGATCTCCGGGATCACCCTGAACCGCTTCTTCGCCCTGCACGTGGTGGCCTTGCCTATCGTGATCCTGGGCTTGGTGGTACTGCACATCCTGGCGTTGCACGAAGTGGGTTCCAACAACCCGGACGGCGTGGACATCAAGAAGCACAAGGACGAAAACGGCATCCCGCTGGACGGCATTCCTTTCCACCCGTACTACACCGTGAAAGACATCGTCGGCGTAGTCGTGTTCTTGTTCGTGTTCTGCTCGATCGTGTTCTTTTTCCCGGAGATGGGCGGTTATTTCCTGGAGAAGCCTAACTTCGAACAGGCGAATGCCTTCAAGACCCCCGAGCACATTGCCCCGGTCTGGTACTTCACGCCGTTCTACGCAATCCTGCGGGCGATCCCCGACAAGCTCATGGGCGTGATCGCCATGGGTGCGGCCATCGCCGTGCTGTTTGTGTTGCCTTGGCTCGACCGCAGCCCGGTCAAATCCATGCGCTACAAAGGCTGGCTGAGCAAGATCTGGCTGTGGGTGTTCTGCATTTCGTTCGTGATCCTGGGTGTGTTGGGCGTATTGGCACCGACTCCCGAGCGTACGTTGCTGTCGCAGGTCTGCACCTTCCTGTACTTCGCCTACTTCATTCTGATGCCGTTCTACACCCGGCTTGAGAAGACCAAACCGGTTCCGGAAAGGGTGACTGGCTGATGAAAAAATTATTCGTTGCATTGATGCTTGCGGCCCTGCCGCTACTGTCCTTCGCCGCCGAACACGGTGGCCCGGCGCTGGAAAAAGTCGATATTGACGTGTCCGACAAAGCTGCCATGCAAGACGGCGCGCGTACGTTCGCCAACTACTGCATGGGCTGCCACAGCGCCAAGTTCCAGCGTTACGAGCGGGTTGCCGATGATTTGGGCATTCCCCACGAACTGATGCTGGATAAGCTGGTGTTCACCGGTGCCAAGATTGGCGACCACATGAACATCGGTATGCAACCGGCGGATGCCAAGGCCTGGTTCGGTGCGGCACCGCCTGACCTGACGCTGGTGGCCCGTGTGCGCGGCACCGATTGGCTATATGGCTACCTCAAGTCGTTCTACGAGGACCCGGCGCGCCCCTACCGTGTGAACAACCGCGTATTCCCGAATGTCGGCATGCCTAACGTTCTGGTCGGCCTTCAAGGCAAGCAAGTGGTAGGATGCAAGCAGATCCAGGTCGTTGAAGACGGCAAGAAGCAATACGATCCGCTGACTGGCACGCCTCTGACTCATGAAGCGTGCGATCAACTGAAGATCGAAACCCCCGGTTCGCTGACTGACGAACAGTTCGACGAGAAGGTCAAGAACCTCGTGACCTTCCTGGCCTACTCGGCCAACCCGGTCAAACTGCAGCACCAGCGTATCGGTACTTACGTCTTGCTCTACCTGGCTTTCTTCTTTGTATTCGCCTATCTGCTCAAACGCGAATACTGGAAGGATGTGCATTGATCCAACCGTAAGCAATTGCTGTTAATCTTGCGCGCCCAGCGGCATCTCTGAACACGTAGCGACGGGTTGAACCGCCGTTACAGAGATGCTCTCTGGGCGCGCTCGTTTTTGAGCTTTCGATAATTTCAACAAGCGAGGAGGACCGCCATGGGCGTGACCAATCGGTTGGCCTGTTACTCCGACCCCGCCGACCACTATTCCCACCGAGTACGTATCGTGCTCGCAGAGAAGGGTGTCAGCGCCGAGATCATCACTGTGGAGGCGGGCCGTCATCCGCCAAAGCTGATCGAAGTGAACCCTTACGGCAGCTTGCCCACCCTGGTCGATCGTGACCTGGCGTTGTGGGAGTCGACCGTGGTGATGGAATACCTGGATGAGCGTTACCCTCATCCGCCTTTGCTGCCGGTATATCCGGTGGCGCGTGCCAACAGCCGTCTGCTGATTCATCGGATCCAGCGCGACTGGTGTGGGCTGGTGGATTTGATTCTGGATTCGCGCAGTAAAGAGGCGGCCCGTGTCGTGGCGCGTAAGGAACTGCGCGAGAGTTTGACCGGTGTTTCGCCGCTGTTCGCCGACAAACCTTTTTTCCTGAGTGAGGAACAAAGCTTGGTGGATTGCTGCCTATTACCGATACTGTGGCGTTTGCCGATTCTTGGTATTGAACTGCCGCGGCCGGCCAAGCCGCTGCTTGATTACATGGAGCGCCAGTTTGCGCGTGAGGCTTTCCAGGCGAGTCTGTCTGGTGTCGAACGCGATATGCGCTAAGGCTTAAGGAGCCGTTGATGAACTCCAGTCGACCTTACCTGGTCCGCGCGCTCTACGAGTGGATTGTGGATAACGATTGCACCCCGCACATGCTGGTCAATTCCGAATTTCCTGCGGTTCAGGTACCGCAGGGGTTTGCCAGTGACGGACAGATTGTGCTGAATGTATCGCCGAGTGCCGTGCGCCACCTGCACATGGACAATGAAGCGGTCAGTTTCGAAGGGCGTTTTGGCGGTGTGCCGCACACGCTCTACGTGCCAATTGGCGCCATTCTCGGGATCTATGCCCGTGAGAACGGCCAAGGCATGGTGTTTGATCTGGAGTCGCCTTTCGAGGACGATGAATCGATCGAAAGCGAGGACAGTGATGATCTGCCACCACCGGATGCCGAGCCACCGCGTCCAAGCGGCCGGCCTAGCCTGAAAGTGGTGAAGTAAGCGGCATTCGCCTTCGGGTGTGCCTGAAAAATGCCTCGATCTGTATCGAGGCATTTTTTTGCGCGCAGGATATAAGTGAAAGTCGCGACTGAACAGTGATCGTACAACCACCATGGGCTATGATGCCTCTTTACTCAACCGAGATAGATGACCCCACATGGAAAACGCCAGCACCGCCCCTCGTCTTCCCCGCAAGCGCCGCAGCCTTGCCCAGGAATTGGTCACGGTGCTGTCCGAGCAGATCCGTGACGGCGAACTCAAACGGGGCGACAAGCTGCCCACCGAGTCCGCGATCATGGAAGCCCATGGCGTCAGCCGCACGGTCGTGCGTGAAGCCATCTCCCGTTTGCAGGCCGCGGGCCAGGTGGAAACCCGCCATGGCATCGGCACGTTCGTGCTGGACACGCCAAGCCCAAGCGGTTTTCGCATTGATCCGGCGACAGTGGTGACATTGCGCGATGTACTGGCGATCCTGGAGTTGCGCATCAGCCTGGAAGTGGAGTCTGCCGGCCTGGCGGCCCTGCGCCGCAGCGATGAACAACTGGCAGCCATGCGTGCGGCACTGGATGCCCTGAATGAAAGCGCGGCCCACGCCGGCGATGCGGTCGCATCCGACTTCGCGTTCCACCTGGAAATCGCGCTGTCCACCGGCAACCGCTACTTCACCGACATCATGACCCACCTGGGCACCAGCATCATTCCGCGTACCCGCCTGAATTCAGCGCGCCTGGCCCATGATGACCAGCAGCATTACATGGGGCGCCTGAGCCGTGAGCACGAAGAGATTTACGAGGCGATCGCCCGTCAGGATTCGGATGCGGCACGGGCGGCCATGCGTTTGCACCTGACCAACAGCCGCGAGCGGCTGCGCCATGCCCATGAAGAGGCGCAGGCGCAGCGCGGTTGAGCTAATCGTTGATGGTCAGCGAAATCTGGTCAGAGCTGCGCGCTAGGCTGGACTCGCCAGTAGTTTGATAGCTTACCGGTATGGTCTGGTTCTTGAATCGCTCCAAGACCTTTTTAGGAACCTCGACTTTCAGGTTCGAAAGTTGTTGGTACTGGTCCGTGTCCTCTTGCAATTCACCTGCAATGATTTTGGCTCCTTTCCATTCAGGGTTTTCCGGGTCCGCGCCCAGGATCGCGTACACCATGCCTTCCGCAAAGAGGCAGGCATTGTTTGGAATGCTGACCACGAGGGCACCCGTGAATGTGCTAAGGCTGATCTGTGCTTGGTTAGAAGGCCCGTTGACAGGAATATTAAGGCCGGGTACTGGATTCTCCATGATGAAACCTCCTTGGTTGCCACTGCGGTGGCGGGCTCATTGAGGAGCCAGGTTTCTGGCCCTGAGCACGTTTATCAACCGCAATGGCATTGTCCGAAACTGTTAGAAATCACAGTTGCGACAAACGGCGTGCTTTAAGTTGGCGTATTCGGCTTGTAGTCCTTCAGCAACAAATACGTACTCCACCCCCACCAATCATTGGTCCAGTGCTTGTCGTTCAGGTCATTCACGTCCTTGCGGCGCAGCACCTTGTCACCCTCCAGCTTGAACAGCGGCGAGAAGTTATTCGCCGGGTTCTGCGCTGCATTCAGGTCCGGCACATACAACGGAGCCTTGAAGTTGGCCGGGGAGGGCGCCACACCGCTGATGAAGGTCTCGAAGATCTCATCGGCGGATGCCTGGACGGCGCGTTTGACCTGCACGCGATTGGCCGCATCGATGGCGTCGAAGTAGCGTTTATCGCCATAGGCATGCCACTCGTCACCCATGGCATTGCGCACCTTGAGCCCGAACTTGCTGTCTTCATCGTGCATGAAGCGACTGATCAATGAACCCAGCTCGCCCGGAGTGACCACCGCTGCCAGTTGCTTGCGCGGCACCCGCAGATGACCGGCGGAAAACAGATCGGTCAAGAAGTGATCAGCAAAACTGTTCATTGCATAGGCCAGTTCCAGTGCCTGATCGGTACCGGTTTGATGAGCGATCACGGCCTGTTGCAACGCTGCCGTGTGCCCCGCCAGGTAGGCCGATACTGCCCATTCGCCGAAGTGGTCGGCGTTGTCCGCCGCCAGTTTCAGGTAACGCCCCAGCGGTACCAGTGCCGAGACCGCACTGCCGCCCCCGGTGATGCGGTTCCATTCTTCGGACAGCGTATCACCCAGCGCGTCGTAGGCTTCATGGGGTTGTTTGCCATCTTTGATGGCTTGGTTGACCGCGCTGATTTCCTTTTGCATCACCGCGAGGATCTTGCCGGCTTCTTGTCGCGAGGCAGGCAACACCGCCAGCGAGTTAAAGGCGGCGGTAAAGCGTTGCGCGCGCTCGTCAGGAGAGGCGCCATCACTGATCGGCTTGCCGGGAATGCCATAGAAGTCACCGCCCAGGGCAATGATTTGGCCGTAGCTCAGTGCCAGCCCGTTGGGCAGGTGCAGTTCGACTTGCCGGGCGGGAATGGGTGGGGCGTCGGTGGCAAAGCGCAACAGCGTGTCGTCGCCGATGGCGGTGTGTTCGCCACCTTCGAAACGCAGGGTCGGCGGGGTTCTTTCGGGTGCTGCGAGATCAAGACCTGACATGTTAGCTCCTTGTTATGTCGTAGGAATCTTCCTTGGGTGCTGTATGTATATACAGCAGTGGCAATCATAGAGAGTAAATTTCCTACGTCAAGGGCGCCTGTTTCAACACCGTTTCAGGTGAAGGCCGATGAATTGCAGTTGACGAATCTTTTTATGGTTGTACGATGACGTACGACATCACCAAAACCAACAACAATCTTTCGACAGAAAGTCTTTACCCAGGGTGTTCGAATAATGAATCCACAAGAGCTGAAGTCCATCCTCTCCCACGGTCTGCTGTCTTTCCCGGTGACCGATTTCAACGCCCAGGGTGACTTCCACCAAGCGGGCTACATCAAGCGCCTTGAATGGCTGGCCCCTTACGGCGCCACCGCGTTGTTCGCCGCAGGCGGCACGGGTGAGTTTTTCTCCCTCGCGGCCAGCGAATATTCCCAAGTGGTAAAGACCGCCGTTGATACCTGCGCCACCAGCGTGCCGATCCTCGCCGGTGTAGGCGGTTCCACGCGCCAAGCCATCGAATACGCCCAAGAGGCCGAACGCCTGGGCGCCAAAGGCCTGCTGCTGCTGCCGCACTACCTCACCGAAGCCAGCCAGGACGGCGTTGCCGCCCACGTTGAAGCCGTGTGCAAATCGGTAAAAATCGGTGTGGTGGTCTACAACCGTAACGTGTGCCGCCTGACCGCTCCGCTGCTGGAACGCCTGGCCGAGCGCTGCCCGAACCTGATCGGCTACAAGGATGGCCTGGGTGACATCGAGTTGATGGTGTCGATCCGCCGCCGTCTGGGCGACCGTTTCAGCTACCTCGGCGGCCTGCCGACTGCAGAGGTTTACGCCGCTGCCTACAAGGCCCTGGGCGTGCCGGTGTACTCCTCGGCGGTGTTCAACTTCATCCCGAAGACCGCGATGGATTTCTACCACGCCATTGCCAAGGATGATCACGCCACCGTCGCCAAGATCATCGACGACTTCTTCCTGCCTTACCTGGACATCCGTAACCGCAAATCCGGTTATGCCGTGAGCATCGTCAAGGCCGGTGCAAAAATCGCCGGCTATGACGCAGGCCCGGTGCGTACGCCGCTGACCGACCTGCTGCCGGAAGAATACGAAGCCCTGGCCGCGCTGATCGACAAGCAAGGTCCGCAATAACCCATTAACAAGGCCGCTGAGTAATCAGCGGCCTTTTGCGTCAGGAGAAGATTCGTGTCCCAAGCAAAGCGTTTTGAAAACTACATCAATGGCGAGTGGGTAACCGGCGCCGACTACTGCACCAACCTCAATCCTTCGGAGTTGTCTGATGTCATTGGTGAGTACGCCAAGGCAGACGTCACCCAAGTCAACGCCGCCATCGACGCCGCCCGTGCTGCATTCCCGGCCTGGTCCACGTCCGGCATCCAGGCGCGTCATGACGCATTGGATAAAGTCGGCAGTGAAATCCTCGCCCGCCGTGAAGAACTCGGTACCCTGCTGGCCCGTGAAGAGGGCAAGACCCTGCCGGAAGCCATCGGCGAAGTGACCCGCGCCGGTAACATCTTCAAGTTCTTCGCCGGTGAATGCCTGCGCCTATCCGGTGATTACGTGCCGTCGGTGCGTCCAGGCGTCAACGTTGAAGTCACCCGCGAAGCCCTTGGTGTGGTCGGCCTGATCACCCCCTGGAACTTCCCGATTGCCATTCCCGCATGGAAAATCGCCCCGGCCCTGGCCTACGGCAACTGCGTAGTGATCAAACCGGCGGAACTGGTACCGGGCTGCGCCTGGGCCCTGGCCGAAATCATCTCCCGCGCCGGTTTCCCGGCCGGCGTGTTTAACCTGGTGATGGGCAGTGGCCGTGTAGTTGGCGACGTGCTGGTCAACAGCCCGAAAGTCGACGGCATCAGCTTCACCGGTTCCGTGGGTGTGGGCCGTCAGATCGCCGTCAGCTGCGTGTCGCGCCAGGCCAAAGTGCAGTTGGAAATGGGCGGCAAGAACCCGCAGATCATCCTCGACGACGCCGACCTCAAGCAGGCCGTGGAGCTGTCGGTACAGAGCGCGTTCTACTCCACCGGCCAGCGTTGCACCGCGTCCAGCCGTTTGATCGTCACTGCCGGGATTCACGACCAGTTTGTCGCGGCCATGGCCGAGCGCATGAAGTCGATCAAGGTCGGCCACGCGCTGAAAAGCGGTACCGACATCGGCCCAGTGGTTTCCCAGGCTCAGTTGGACCAGGACCTGAAATACATCGACATCGGCCAAAGCGAAGGCGCGCGACTGGTCAGCGGTGGCGGCCTGGTGACCTGCGACACCGAAGGCTACTACCTGGCGCCGACACTGTTTGCCGACAGCGAAGCCGCCATGCGCATCAGCCGTGAAGAGATTTTCGGCCCGGTGGCCAACGTGGTGCGCGTAGCGGACTACGAGGCGGCGCTGGCCATGGCCAACGACACCGAGTTCGGTCTGTCGGCGGGCATTGCCACCACGTCGTTGAAGTACGCCAACCACTTCAAACGCCACTCCCAGGCGGGGATGGTGATGGTCAACCTGCCAACGGCAGGCGTGGATTACCACGTTCCATTCGGTGGCCGTAAAGGCTCATCCTATGGCTCGCGGGAGCAAGGTCGCTATGCACAAGAGTTCTACACCGTGGTGAAAACCAGCTACATCGGCTCGTAACACGCAGTACCCGTGGGAGCCGGACGCCTGCCGGCTCCCACACTGAGCACACATAACTATTACCCGCAAAAAAAATAATTAGTGGGAGTACTTCTACATGCAAGCGACCAAGCCGACCCACGTCCGCTATTTGATCCTGCTCATGCTGTTCCTGGTGACCACGATCAACTACGCCGACCGGGCCACCATCGCCATCGCGGGCTCCAGCCTGCAAAAAGACCTCGGCATCGACGCGGTCACACTCGGTTATATCTTCTCTGCATTCGGTTGGGCCTACGTGGCCGGGCAAATCCCCGGTGGCTGGCTGCTGGACCGTTTCGGCTCGAAAAAAGTCTATGCCCTGAGCATCTTCACCTGGTCGCTGTTCACCGTGCTGCAAGGCTATGTCGGTGAGTTCGGTGTCTCCACTGCGGTTGTCGCGCTGTTTATGCTGCGCTTCATGGTAGGTCTGGCTGAAGCGCCATCCTTCCCCGGTAACGCACGGATTGTGGCGGCGTGGTTCCCTACCGCTGAACGCGGTACAGCCTCAGCGATCTTCAACTCGGCGCAGTACTTCGCCACGGTGTTGTTCGCGCCACTGATGGGCTGGATCGTCTACCGCTTCGGCTGGCAGCACGTGTTTATCGTGATGGGCGTAATCGGCATCGTGTTCTCGCTGATCTGGCTGAAAGTTATCCACAGCCCGCGCCAGCACCCGATGATCAACGAAGCCGAGTTCAATCACATCGCCGCCAATGGTGCGATGGTCGATATGGACCAGGACAAAGGCAAAGGTAAGAAAACTGACGGGCCGAAGTGGGATTACATCCGTCAACTGCTGACCAACCGAATGATGCTCGGCGTGTACCTGGGCCAGTACTGCATCAACGGCATCACGTACTTCTTCCTGACCTGGTTCCCGGTGTACCTGGTGCAGGACCGTGGGATGACCATCCTCAAGGCCGGTTTCATTGCCTCGTTGCCGGCGATCTGCGGGTTTATCGGCGGTGTGCTCGGAGGTGTGATTTCCGACTACCTGCTGCGCAAGGGCCATTCCCTGACCTTCGCCCGCAAGGCGCCGATCATTGCTGGCTTGCTGGTGTCCAGCAGCATCATCGCGTGTAATTACGTCGACGTTGAATGGATGGTGGTGGGCTTCATGGCCCTGGCCTTCTTCGGCAAAGGCGTTGGCGCACTGGGTTGGGCGGTGGTGTCCGACACCTCGCCGAAACAGATCGCCGGCCTCAGCGGTGGCTTGTTCAACACTTTCGGTAACCTGGCTTCGATCACCACCCCCATCGTGATCGGCTACATCATCAGCACCACCGGTTCCTTCAAATGGGCCCTGGTGTTCGTCGGCGCCAACGCGCTGGTGGCGGTGTTCAGTTACCTGGTCATCGTCGGCCCGATCAAGCGTGTAGTACTCAAAGAGCCGCCAAGTAAGGGGCCAGAGTTGACCAACCTAACCGAAGCGCATTCCTGAGAGGCACCGTGATGCAGTTGATTGAACATGCCGACTCGCCGCGCTCGATTCGTTTGCACGAGCGTGACAACGTAGTGATCGTGGTCAATGACCAGGGCGTACCGGCCGGGACCGAGTTCCCGGACGGCCTGGTGACCGTGGAGTTCATCCCCCAGAGCCACAAAGTGACCCTGGAAGATATCCCCGAAGGCGGTCAGATTATTCGCTACGGCCAGACCATCGGTTATGCCTTGGCGCCGATTCCACGGGGCAGTTGGGTCCAGGAAGATCAACTGCGCATGCCTACCGCGCCGCCGCTGGACAGCTTGCCGTTGTCCACCGACGTGCCGCAAACCCAGGCGCCGCTGGAAGGGTTTACGTTCGAAGGTTATCGCAACGCCGACGGGACCGTGGGCACGCGCAACATCCTTGGCATCACCACCACGGTGCAGTGCGTGACCGGGGTGCTGGACCATGCGGTCAAGCGCATCAAGGACGAGTTGCTGCCCAAGTACCCCCACGTCGATGACGTGGTGGCGCTGACCCACAGCTACGGCTGTGGCGTCGCAATTACCGCGACGGATGCCTACATCCCGATCCGAACCGTGCGCAACCTGGCGCGCAACCCAAACCTTGGGGGTGAAGCCTTGGTGATCGGCCTGGGCTGCGAAAAACTGCAGGCCGGGCAGGTGATGCACGACAACGACAGCTCGGTCGACCTGAGCGAGCCGTGGTTGTACAAGCTGCAGGATTCCAGCCACGGCTTTACCGAGATGATCGAGCAGATCATGGAACTGGCCGAGATTCGCTTGAAGAAGCTCGACCAGCGCCGCCGCGAAACGGTGCCGGCGTCCGAGTTGATCCTGGGCATGCAGTGCGGCGGCAGTGATGCGTTTTCCGGCATCACTGCGAACCCCGCGCTGGGTTACGCCTCGGACTTGTTGCTGCGGGCCGGGGCGACGGTGATGTTTTCCGAAGTCACTGAAGTCCGCGATGCCATCTACTTGCTGACATCTCGGGCGCAGACGAAGGAAGTGGCCGAGGAACTGGTCAGGGAAATGGACTGGTATGACCGTTACCTGGCCAAGGGCGAAGCAGATCGCAGTGCCAATACCACGCCGGGCAACAAGAAGGGCGGGTTGTCGAACATTGTCGAGAAGTCCTTGGGCTCCATCGTCAAATCCGGCAGCAGCGCGATCAACGGCGTGCTGGGCCCCGGCGAGCGCTTCAAGAGCAAGGGCCTGATCTTCTGCGCGACGCCGGCCAGTGACTTTGTCTGCGGCACGCTGCAATTGGCGGCGGGGATGAACCTGCATGTGTTTACCACCGGACGTGGCACGCCTTATGGGCTGGCGATGGCGCCGGTGGTGAAGGTTTCGACCCGTACGGAATTGGCACAGCGCTGGCCGGACCTCATCGATATCGACGCCGGACGCATTGCCACCGGGCGGGCGACCATCGAGGAGCTGGGTTGGGAGTTGTTCCACTTCTATCTGGATGTGGCCAGTGGCAAGAAGCAGACCTGGGCGGAGCATCACAAGCTGCATAACGACATTACGTTGTTCAACCCGGCGCCGATTACCTGAGACCGAGTCGCCTTCATCGGGGGCAAGCCCCCTCCCACAGTTTGACCGCATTTATCCTGTAGGAGTGCGGTGGAGTGTGGGAGGGGGCCTGCCCCCGATAGCGGTCTATCGGGCACTGCGCGTTTGTATGGCTTATCATTAGCCACCTAACGACGCTCACCAAGGTTCTCCCCGGCATGCTGGCTATCTTCCTCACCACCCTCACCATCACCGCGCCGGTATTCGCCATGCTGTTTCTGGGTGTGCTGCTCAAGCGCATCCACTGGATCAACGACAACTTTATCCACACGGCTTCGTCCCTGGTGTTCAACGTCACCATGCCGGCGCTGCTGTTCCTGGGCATCCTGCATGCCGACCTGCACTCGGCGCTCAAGCCGGGTCTGCTGATCTATTTTGCCGTCGCCACGCTGGTGAGCTTTGCCCTGGCCTGGGGCTGGGCGATTTTTCGCTGCAGGCGCGAAGACCGGGGCATCTACACCCAAGGCGCGTTTCGCGGCAATAACGGGGTGATCGGCCTGGCCTTGGCCGCCAGCATGTATGGCGACTACGGCATCTCCCTCGGTGCAATCCTCGCGGCGCTGGTGATCCTGTTCTACAACACCCTGTCGACCATTGTGCTGGCGGTGTACAGCCCGGTGATCAAGTCCGACCCCTGGAGCATTTTTAAAAGCGTGGTGGCCAACCCGCTGATTATCAGCGTGATCGTGGCGGCGCGTTCGCGTATTTTCAGATTGGCCTGCCGGGCTGGCTGGAAAAATCCATGCAGTACCTGGCGGACACCACCTTGCCGCTTGCGTTGATCTGCATTGGCGGCACCTTGTCCCTGGCGGCGTTGCGCAAGAGCGGCAACATGGCGCTGAGCGCGAGCCTGATGAAGATGGTCTGGTTGCCGGTCGTCGCCACCCTGGGCGCCTGGCTGCTGGGCTTTCGCGGGCCGGAATTGGGGATTCTGTTCCTGTACTTCGGCGCGCCGACGGCCGCTGCAAGTTTCGTGATGGCCAGGGCGGCCGAAGGTAATCACGAGCTGGCGGCGGCGATTATTGTGATCACCACCTTGATGGCGGCGGTGACCACGAATATCGGTATTTTTGTGTTGCAGGCGGGTGGCTGGATCTAAGCTTCTTTCTGGTAGCTATCGATCACTTCCTGGGCAGCACGAAACGCATCAATCGCCGCCGGCACCCCTGCGTACACCGCGCAGTGCAACAACGCTTCGCGAATCTCCTCCACGGTGCAGCCATTGTTCAGCGCACCGCGCACGTGGCCCTTCAGCTCTTGTGGACACTTGAGCGCAGTCAGCGCCGCCAGGGTGATCAGGCTGCGCGTCTTCAGCGGCAAACCATCACGGTTCCACACACTGCCCCAGGCATGTTCATTGACGAAATCCTGCAGCGGCTGGCTGAACTCGGTGGCATTGCCCAGGGCGCGGTCGACGAATACATCGCCCATCACCTGGCGACGCATCTCCACCCCGGGCTTTTCTGATCGGTCATTGCGATTCCCTCTTGTGTTGGCGGCGCCAGGCGCGCAGTGAGGTGAACCCCAGGAACACCACCAGCGCCGGCAGGACGTAATGCAGCATCAATTGTTCGAGTTTGGTGGCCAGGGGCATGCCGGTGGTGAACGCCATCACATGCAGCCCATACGCCAGGTACAAGCCCAGTAACACCAGGCCTTCGGCGCGGGTCACGCGGTAACCGGTATAGAACACCGGCAGGCACAGCACCACCACGCCGAGCATCACCGGCAGGTCGAAATCCAGGGCGTTGGGCGACACCGACAACGGCGATGGCGCCAGCAATGCAGTCAGCCCCAGCACGCCCAGCAGGTTGAACAGGTTGCTGCCGATCACGTTGCCCACGGCGATTTCCCGCTCGCCGCGCAGGGCGGCAATCAGCGAAGTGGCCAGGCACGGCAGCGAGGTGCCGACGCCGATCAGCGTCAGGCCAATGATGCGTTCCGACAGGCCCAGGTCGCTGGCCACGTCCACCGCCGCGCCGAGCAACAGGTGGCCGGCCAGCACCAGGATCAGAAAACCGCCGAGCATCAGCAATACGCTGCTCAGCCAGGGCGCCTGGGCCACGGTATCCCGCGTGCGCGGGCGGCGCGAGTGGCGGGTCTGGTAGTGCAGCACGCCAAGGTAAGCGATCAGGGCGATCAGCAGCAGCAGGCCATCGACCGGTGTCAGTTCTTCATTGGCTGCGAGAGTAAATACCAGCAGGCCGGCGAGGATCATCACCGGGATGTCCAGGCGCACCAACTGGCGTGAGACGCGCAGAGGGATGATCAGCGCCGACAGGCCGAGGGTCACCAGGATATTGAAGATGCTGCTGCCGATGACGCTGCCCACGGCGATATCGGTATTGCCCGCCAGGGTGGCCTGCAGGCTGACGGTCATCTGCGGCGCGCTGCTGCCGAAGGCCACGATCGTCAAGCCGATGATCAACGGCCGCACCTTGAGGCTGGCCGCCAGGCGCACCGCAGCGCGCACCAGGATCTCGGCGCCGACGATCAGCAGCACAAGCCCGCAGACCAGTTCGAGCAGGCTCCAGGGCGAGAGGGCGGTTAATCCGAAAATGGTCAGGGCTCCTTGATGTTGGAGAGGTGGCTTAGTTGCTCATGGCTTGCACGCGAACCCGCGCAGTGCCGGTGCGCAGCATACCGAGTTGCTCGGCGGCTTCGCGTGAAAGATCGATCAAGCGCCCACGGGTATGCGGGCCGCGATCATTGATGCGGACGACGACGGATTTGTCGTTGTCGAGATTAGTGACCTTGACCTGGGTGCCAAACGGCAGTTGCCGGTGGGCGGCGGTCAGGGCGTTCTGATTGAAAGGCTCACCGCTGGCGGTTTTCTTGCCATGGTGCCGGGCGCCGTAATAGGAAGCGGTGCCGGTTTCGTCGTAGCCGTTGGGATTGATGAGGCCGCTGGCGCAGCCGGTCAACAGGGAGAACAGGGCTAAAAGGCCAAGTAAACGGGTCATTCAAGGTATCCCCATTACCAAGTGTGGGAGGGGGTGCCCCCCGATAGCGGTGATTCAGCCAAAATATTAGTGACTGACACTATGCTATCGGGGGCAAGCCCCCTCCCACAGGAGGTCCAAGCAGAGTATGAAATCTCACTTGGCCCCTTCACCGCAATCAGCCTTCGAGCTTGCTTTTCAGCAGTTCGTTCACCTGTTG
>NZ_JADDUM010000117.1 GCF_015163715.1 Pseudomonas cyclaminis | reverse complement strand
TTTTGGGCTCTTCCAAAAAGTGAGCCGCTGTAAAAGCGGAACCCTAGGTGGCCGTTACCTAAACAACGGATATGTACTCAGACCCATCGCCATCGGGGGCAAGTCGAATCGTCGCACCGCCCCTCCCACACTCAAACCGCGTGAAGCAGACTTATTGAGCCGCAGATTTCGTAGGCGCGCCCAGTTTGCTGCGCGACAGCGCTACGTCGAAGAGGTAGTGGGGCCTCCCACATTGCAGTGCTTGTCAGAGCGTCTTTCAGGCTATTTCGCCTACTGCCCGGTACGCCTCGTCAATCGCCGCATGGGCATACGCGCTCCACGCCGCATCCGAGTTGGCGATGCTCACATGCCCTACAGGCTTGCGCGCCAAATTCATCAACGCTTCGTTCTCATCGGCGTCATCGAACAAGCTGTTGGAGAAGCTCGCATAACCATGTGACCAGCGGTTGACCGTGATCGCCAGAATATCCGTCTCATGCTTGAATCCACCCGGCCCGAGCATGCGTTGCAACTGGTCACGCAATTGCGCTTCCAATTGTTCGAACGTCTGCCCATACAGCTTGCCGCGGCCGGCGCGGGCTTGGTCGCGGGCGTTCATGCCGCTGTTGGGGCTGGTGGGCACATAGACCATGTGCAGCCCAATCGGCTGCGTCGGGTCGCGTGGATGATCGTAGCCGCCCATGCTCACCGGGTAGTCCAGTTTGATGCGGCTGTACGGTTGGGTCGCCGCATAAATCTCATGTACCCCCAGTTTCTGGAACGACTGCCAATTGCGGATTACCACCTTGGTGTACACCAGCGGGTATTTCACGTTCTGACTGAGTGCATGGGCCTGGGGCGCTGGCAGGTCTTTGAGCAGGTACGGAATCATCATGTTGTAGCACGCCAGGATGCAGCGCTTGCCGCGCACCTGGGCCAGTTGGCCGCCGCGGCTGTAGCCGATATGCACGCCGCCGTCGACGTTACGCACGCTGACGGCCGTGCTGTTCAAGCGCAGCCGTACCGGCGCCTTGGGCTGGTCGAGCCTGGCGTAATCAAAGGTGGCCAGCACGATATCGTCCATGGTGTGCCCCGGCGCCACGCCGGGTATCAGGCTGCGCACCAGCAACCGCGCCACTGAGGCATTGCCATCCGGGAAGTGGTAGATGTAGGGCTCTTCCATTTCCGCTGCGGCTTCTTCGCTGATTGGCGCCAGGTTCATGCCCGCAAAGCCTGGGAAACCAACGCTATAGGCATCGGCCGCTGCCACGGCATCAATGCTCAGTGCCATGAAATCATTGGTTCGGCTCTGGAAGTACTTCACCGCGCCTTCCGATAACCCTACGTCCTTGAGCAGGAAATTGCGGTAGCTGGTGGCCGCCAGGTAGTCGGCCTTTTCTTCGGCTGTTTTACCCGGCAGGTAATCCTTGGGCGCCGTGTGCAGGTCGATCAACGCCTGGCGGTCTGTTGCCGGCAGAGGAAAGTCATTGATGAACTCGCGGATGGACCGCGCATGCAGTTGGTCTGGCGCAATGTCATCAGCCACCATGGGCGTCGGGTCACCGGTCACCAGTTTGTCTTCGCCGAAGTTTTCCTTGTCGAAAAACACCCCGCGCGACAGGCCCAGGTTGGGGTAGAACTGGCGGTCGAAGGCGGTTTCGAAGCGCTTGATAGTGACGCCGAGCTTCTTCAGCAGCCCGTTCACTTCCTTGCTGTACAGATGGTTCGGCGATTGCAACGCCTCGCTGCCGCCGTAACCGATGATCATGCGACCACCGGCCTGGAATTCATTGCGCTTGGCGTGGCCGCCGAAGTCGTCGTGGTTTTCCAGGATCAGGATCTTCGCCTTCGGGTGCTTCTCCCGGTAGAACCACGCCGCCGACAAACCACTCAAGCCACCGCCGACCACCACCAGGTCGTAATCCTCGGTGATCGGCAGTTTCTCGGTGTCGAACACCTTCTTTTCCCAGCCCATCTGGTGCGCCACTTCGAACGAGCCGACATGGCTGCCGCGCAGGCCAGTGAGGGCAGGGGGGTAATAGCGGCCATCCGGTGCGGCCTGGAGCAGTTGCAGCGGGGTCATGCCTGCGGCAACAGTAATGGCGACGCCGTTGAGGAAGTCGCGGCGGGTGATGTCCATGGGGGGCAACCTGAGATTTTATTGTTGTTGGGCCCGGCACCCAATGCAGGTGCCGGGGGGCGCTCGATCAGTGCTTGAACATCACATGGCGAACCGTGGTGTAGTCCTCCAGCCCGTACATGGACATGTCCTTGCCGTACCCCGACAGTTTCTGACCACCATGGGGCATTTCGCTGACCAGCATGAAGTGGGTATTCACCCACGTGCAGCCATACTGCAAACGCGCGGCCAAACGGTGGGCGCGGCCTACATCGGCGGTCCATACGGACGATGCCAGGCCATAGTCCGAATCATTGGCCCAGCCCAATACCTGCGCTTCGTCGGTGAACCTGGTCACCGACACCACCGGCCCGAACACCTCGCGGCGCACGATTTCGTCGTCCTGCTGCGCATCGGCCAGTACCGTCGGTTCGAAGAAGAACCCGTTGCCTTCCACCGCCTTGCCCCCCGTCACCAGGCGGATATGCGGCTGCGCCACGGCACGCTCGACAAACCCGGCGACACGGTCGCGATGCTGTGCGGTGATCAATGGGCCCAGCTCGGTGGCCGGGTCATCCTGCAAGCCATATTTGATGCTGGCGACGGCTGCACCGAGCTTCTCGACAAATGCATCGTAGATATCTGCCTGGGCGTAAATGCGACACGCCGCCGTGCAGTCCTGGCCGGCGTTATAGAAGCCGAAGGTGCGGATGCCTTCCACGGCGGCCTCGATGTCCGCGTCGTTGAAGATGATCACCGGCGCCTTGCCACCCAGCTCCATGTGCATGCGCTTCACGCTGTCGGCCGTGCTGGAAATGATATTCGCGCCGGTGGCGATGGAGCCGGTCAGCGACACCATGCGCACCTTCGGGTGGTTCACCAGCGGGCTGCCTACGGTTGGCCCACGACCGAACACCAGGTTGAGTACACCGGCCGGGAAAATCTCCGACGCCAGTTCAACCATACGCAACGCGGTCAGCGGGGTTTGCTCTGACGGCTTGAGCACCACGGTATTACCCGCGGCAAGGGCGGGGGCGATTTTCCAGGCGACCATCATCAGCGGGTAATTCCACGGCGCGATGGAGGCGATCACGCCCACCGGATCGCGGCGGATCATTGACGTGTGGCCGGGCAGGTATTCGCCGCCGGCCGAGCCGCTCATGCAACGGCTGGCGCCGGCGAAGAAGCGGAACACATCGGCAATCGCCGGAATCTCGTCATTCAGCGCCGCGCTGTAGGGTTTGCCGCAGTTGTCCGATTCCAGCTTGGCCAACTCTTCGCCGTGGGTTTCGATTGCGTCGGCCAGTTTCAGCAGCAGCAGGGAGCGGTCCTTCGGCGCGGTTTGCGACCAGCTTTCAAAGGCGGCATCGGCAGCACGCACGGCCGCGTCGACCTGGGCTTCGCTGGCTTCGTTGATTTCCACCAGCACCCGGCCCAATGCCGGGTTGAAGATGGCCTGGGCCGGGCCTTCGCCTTCGACCAGGTGGCCGTTGATCAGCAGTTTGGTTTGCATGGTTCAGTCCTCCAGAAAACGAGTGTTATTTACCGCCACTCCCTGCCACGCTTTCACCGCCGCGTGTCAGGTAATAGGCACCGAGAATCGGGAACATCGTGACCAGCATCACCAGCATCGCCACCACGTTGGTCACCGGCACATCCCGAGGGCGACTGAGCTGGTTGAGCAACCACAGCGGCAAGGTGCGCTCGTGGCCAGCGGTGAAGGTGGTGACGATGATTTCGTCGAACGACAGCGCAAAGGCGAGCATGCCGCCGGCCAGCAGCGCCGAGCCCAGGTTGGGCATGATGATGTAGCGGAAGGTCTGCCAACCGTCGGCGCCCAGGTCCATCGAGGCTTCGATCAGGCTGTGGGAGGTGCGGCGCAAACGGGCGATGACGTTGTTGTAGACGATCACTACGCAGAACGTCGCGTGGCCGACGATGATGGTGAACATCCCAGGCTCGATGCCCAGTGTCTTGAAGGTCGCCAGCAGCGCGATACCGGTGATGATCCCCGGCAGCGCAATCGGCAGGATCAGCATCAGCGACACGCCTTGCTTGCCAAAGAACTCACGGCGATACAGCGCCGCCGACGCGAGGGTGCCGAGCACCATGGCGATCAGGGTGGCGATGGCGGCGATCTGCAGCGACAGTTTGATCGACTCCAGCACGTCCGGTCGGGCAAACGCCACGCTGAACCACTTCAACGTGAAGCCCTGAGGCGGAAAGCTGAACGCGGCTTCTTCGGTGTTGAAGGCATAGAGGAAGATGATCAGGATCGGGAAGTGCAGAAACACCAACCCGCCCCAGGCAGCGATCTTCAAGCCTATTGATGACTGCATTTGAGGTGAAGAGTCAGAGTGCATCGAAGGCCCCCAGGCGTTTGACGATGGACAGGTACAACGCAATCAGCACGATGGGCACCAGGGTGAACGCCGCGGCCATGGGCATATTGCCGATGGCGCCTTGTTGCGCGTAGACCATGCCGCCGACGAAATAACCCGGCGGGCCCACCAGTTGCGGCACGATGAAATCGCCCAGGGTCAGCGAAAAGGTGAAGATCGACCCGGCCGCAATCCCCGGAATCGACAGCGGCAGAATTACCTGCATAAATGTCTGGCGCGGCTTGGCGCCCAGATCCGCGGAGGCTTGCAGCAACGACGGCGGCAAACGCTCCAGGGATGCCTGGATCGGCAAAATCATGAACGGCAGCCAGATATAGACGAACACCATGAACCGCCCCAAATGCGAGGTGCTCAAGGTGCTGCCGCCCACGCCGGGAATGCCCAGCACGAACTGCAACACCGGCTCCAGGCCCAGGTGCTGCACAAACCATTGCGCCACGCCGCCCTTGGCCAGCAGCAAGGTCCAGGCGTAGGCCTTGACGATATAGCTGGCCCACATCGGCATCATCACCGCGATGTAGAAGAACGCCTTGGTCTTGCCCGTGGTGTAGCGCGCCATGTAGTAGGCAATCGGGAAGGCCACGATGGCGCTGGCGATTGACACAACAATCGCCATGCTCAGGGTGCGCAGGATGATGTCGAAGTTCGACGGCTGGAACAGCGCGGCGAAGTTGGCCAGGGTCAGGTCCGGCGTGACCGCCATGGTGAAGTCGTCGAAGGTGTAGAAACCTTGCCACAGCAGGGTCAGCAACGAGCCGAGGTAGATCGCGCCGAACCAGATCAGCGGCGGTATCAGCAGCATGGCCAGGTAGAGGTTGGGCTTGCGGTACAGCAGGTTGGAGAACCTGCGCATCGGCGGATGGGAAAGGGCCAGGCTCATGTCACACCTCGCCTGCAGTGTCGGTCAGCGGCGTCATGGCTTCCCGCGCCCAGCGCGCAGTGATCGGCTGGCGACCTGATGGCCGCTGCTGATGTCCAGCCACTGGTTGTTGGCCTGGCTGATGTTCAGCGCCTGGCCGTTTTCCAGTTTCAGTTCATAACGGGTGGCGCTGCCCTGGTACTGGATGTCATGCAGCAGTCCGCTGACTTCCACTTCGCCTGCACCCAGCGGGCCTTCGGCAAACCGCACGTGTTCCGGGCGGATCGAAAACGGTTGCGCGCTGCCGCTGAGGCGCTGGGCCAGCTCGCCGCGAATCACGTTGGAGGTGCCGACGAATTCGGCGACGAACGCGGTGGCCGGTTTCATGTACAGGTTGCGCGGGGTGTCGACCTGCTCGATGCGGCCTTTGTTGAACACCGCCACGCGGTCGGACATCGACAGGGCTTCAGTCTGGTCATGGGTGACGAAGATGAAGGTGATGCCCAACTGGCGTTGCAGCTTTTTCAGCTCGCTTTGCATCTGCTCGCGCAGCTTGAGGTCGAGGGCGCCCAGCGGTTCGTCGAGCAGCAACACGCGGGGGCGATTGACCAGGGCACGGGCCAGGGCCACACGCTGGCGTTGACCGCCCGAAAGTTGCACCGGCTTGCGCTCGCCATAACCGCCGAGGGCGACCATGCCCAAGGCTTCTTCGGCGCGGTTCAGCCGTTCGGTCTTGCCCACGCCTTTGACCTTGAGGCCGTAGGCCACGTTGTCGCGCACGTTCATATGGGGGAACAGCGCGTAATCCTGGAACACGGTGTTTACATCACGCTGATACGGCGGCAGGCCGGCGGCCTCCTCGCCATGAATCCGGATCGAGCCTGCGCTCGGCTGCTCGAACCCGGCGATCAGGCGCAGGCAAGTGGTCTTGCCCGAGCCGGAAGGGCCGAGCATGGAAAAGAACTCGCCGTCCTGGATATCGATGGAAACCCGGTCAACGGCTTTCACTTCGCCGAACTGACGGGAAACGTGGGTGAATTGGACTGCAAGCGTCATGGTGCGGTGCTCCAAAAAAGCATGGGCCGTCGCAGCGGCCCGGTCTGGACTTCTGAACAAAACTACAGATGTATATACGGTCGGTGTGGGAGGGGGCTTGCCCCCTCCCACAGGGGACCGAGGTTGTCAGGAAGACTTACCTGCCGCCCATGATCGCGATGTAATCCTGGGTCCAGCGGCTGTACGGCACGAACTTGCCGCCTTCAGCCTGCGGGGTTTTCCAGAAGGCGATCTTGTCGAACTGGTCGAACCCGTTGGTCTTGCACCCTTCGGCACCCAGCAGTTCGCTTTCCTTACAGGCCGCAGGCACCGCCGGCAGCGAGCCGAACCACGCCGCAACGTCGCCCTGGACCTTGGGCTGCAGCGACCAGTCCATCCACTTGTAGGCGCAGTTCGGATGCTTGGCTTCACTGTGCAACATGGTGGTGTCGGCCCAGCCGGTGGCGCCTTCCTTGGGGATGGTCGAGGCAATCGGCTGTTTCTCGTTGACCAACCCGTTGACCTGATACGGCCAGGCGCTGGAGGCCACCACGCCTTCGTTCTTGAAGTCACTCATTTGCACGGTGGTGTCGTGCCAGTAGCGGTGGATCAACGGTTGCTGGGCGCGCAACAGGTCGAGCACGGCTTTGTACTGGGTTTCGGTCAATTCGTACGGGCTCTGGATGCCCAATTCCGGCTTGGTCGATTTGAGGTACAGCGCCGCATCGGCGATGTAGATCGGGCCGTCATACGCCTGCACGCGGCCTTTGTTCGGTTTGCCGTCCGGCAGGTTCTGGGCGTTGAACAGCACGTCCCAACTGGTGGGCGCGGTCTTGAACACGTTGGTGTTGTACATCAGCACGTTCGGGCCCCACTGGTACGGGGTGCCGTAGGTCTGCTGGCCGACCACGTACCATGGCGCATCTTTAAGACGTGGGTCGATGTGCTTCCAGTTGGGGATCAGCGCGGTGTTGATCGGCTGCACACGCTTACCGACGATCAGCCGCAGCGACGCATCGCCCGACGCAGTGACCAGGTCATACCCGCCCTTGGCCATCAGGCTGACCATTTCGTCAGAGGTGGCGGCGGTTTTCACATTGACCTTGCAGCCGGTTTCCTTCTCAAAACCAGTGACCCAGTCGTAGGCCTTGTCGCTTTCGCCACGTTCGATATAGCCAGGCCAGGCGACGATATCCAGCTGGCCTTCACCGGCGCCTACCGCCTTGAGCGGTTCGGCGGCCTGAATGCTGACGCTGGCCAGCAGCGCGGTGGTCAAGGCACTGAGCAGTGCGGTCTTGTGCGCGGACATGGGGGTTCCCTCTTCTTTAATTATGGTCGGGGCAGTTGTGTGCAACCGGTGACGCAGAAGCTTAGTTGTTGTTTTAAAGATGTTGGCCGTGGCGGGCCATGATGTGGCGCACCACGCTGTAGTCCTGTAGCGAATCGCTGGACAGATCTTTCCCATACCCCGAGCGCTTCAAGCCGCCGTGGGGCATTTCGCTGACCAGCATGAAATGGCTGTTGATCCAGGTGCAGCCGTATTGCAGGCGCGCTGCCACCTGCATGGCTTTGTCCAGGTTTTGGGTCCATACGGAGGAGGCCAGGCCATACTCGGAGTCGTTGGCCCAGTCCACGGCCTGTTCCAGTTCGTCGAAGCGGGTCACCGTGACCACGGGACCAAACACTTCGCGCTGCACAATCTCATCATTCTGTTTACAGCCGGCGAGCAACGTTGGCTGGTAATAGAAGCCCGCGCCGGAATGCACGGCGGCGCCGGTCACGCGTTCGATATGGGGCTGGCCGAGGGCGCGCTCGACAAAACTGGCCACGCGGTCGCGCTGGCGCGTGCTGATCAGCGGGCCCAGTTCGTTGTCCGCATCGCGCTTGCCGGCAAAGCGCAGGCTGCTGACCGCTGCGCCAAGGTCGGCGACCAGCTTGTCGTGAATCCCTGCCTGGGCATAGATGCGGCAGGCGGCGGTGCAATCCTGGCCGGCGTTGTAATAACCGTAGGCGCGCACGCCTTCGACCACGGCTTGCAGGTCGGCGTCGTTGCACACGATCACCGGCGCCTTGCCGCCCAGTTCCAGGTGTGTGCGCTTCAGGGTTTTCGACGCGGCCTGCAGGATTTTTTGCCCGGTGACGATATCGCCGGTCAGGGACACCATGCGCACTTTCGCGTGGCTGACCAGATGGCTGCCCACGCCTTCGCCGCCGCCACACAGGATGTTGATGACACCGCGTGGTAACAAGTCCTTCAGCACAGGCGCCAATGCGAGGATCGACAGCGGCGTGTGTTCCGACGGCTTGAACACCAGGGTATTCCCGGCAGCCAGGGCGGGCGCGATCTTCCACGCAGCCATCATCAATGGGTAGTTCCACGGCGCAATGGAGGCGACGACGCCAATCGGATCGCGTCGCACCATGCTGGTATAGCCCGGCAGGTATTCGCCGCTCAGTTGCCCGGTCTGGCAGCGCACGGCCCCGGCGAAGAAGCGGAACACGTCGACGGTGGCGCTCAAGTCATCCTGACGCGCCAGATGCAACGGCTTGCCGCAGTTCAGGGATTCCAGGCGGGCCAGGTAGTCGGCTTGTTTTTCGATGGCATCGGCGATGCCCAGCAGAATGTTCGAGCGTTGCTGCGGCGTGGTCCGCGACCAGCCGGCAAATGCACGGTGGGCGGCCAGGATCGCGCTTTCGACCTGCTCGGTGCTGGCTTCGGCAATCTGAGTGAGCACTTCACCGGTGGCCGGGTTGAGGATCGGCTCGGCAAAACCCTGGCCGTGGACCAGTTCGCCGTCAATCAGCAACGCAGTAAGCAACGGGGTGGGCGCGCCAGACATTTTTCGCGATCTCTTTTCTTGTGTGGCCATGGGCGTTCTCTTACGAGGGCCTGACCTTTCTCTTATGGATGCACAGAGACTAGAGGTCAGGCGCGAGGTCAACAAATACTAAATACTGAATGCAGCATTCGATTAAATAGATGGCTTGCGTGGATGGGGCTGTTCCCGGGCGACGGTGAGGAACGGGTCTACCAGTGCCGGTCGCGCCGTGCCACGGCGCCACGCCAGGCCCACGTCGAGGGTCTGGCTGAGATCCGCAATCGGCCGCGCCTCAATAATGTCGCCCTCCAGGGACCATGGGCGGTAGGTCATGTCCGGCTGGATCGACACGCCCAGGCCCGCCGCCACCAGGCTTCGGACGGCTTCCGTCGATGCGGTGCGTAATGTGACGCGTGGTTGTAGTCCGGCGCTGGCCCACATGCGCTGGGCGTTGTGGCCCATTTCATCGACATTCAGCTGGATCAGCGGCTCGCGTGCGACATCGGCAAGGTTGATGCTGTCGTGTTCCAGCAGCGGATGCTGCGCCGGCAGCCACAGGCGGTGGGGCGAGTGAGTAAGCACTTCGGTCTGCAGGGCATGGCGGTCTTCCAGGTTGGAAAGGATCAGCACGCCGACATCGATCTCGCCGCTGACCAGCAGGTGTTCGATATACGGGCGCTCGTCCTCCATTACCCGGATTTCCACGTTGGGGTAGGCGCGCTGGAAGCGGGTGAGCAAATCCGCCAGGTAATAGCCGGCAACCAGGCTGGTCACGCCGATGATCAATTGGCCGGCGACCTGGTCGGTGCTTTGTTGCAGGCTGCGCTTGGCGTTGTCCACCGTGGCGAGGATCAAGTGCGCCTGGCGCAGGAACTGGTGGCCCTGGTGGGTCAGGGTCATGCCCTTGGCGTGGCGGTTGAACAGGTTGACGCCGATTTCCTGTTCCAATTGCTGGATCGCCAGGGTCAGGGTCGACTGGGAAATAAACGCGGTCTGCGCGGCGGCGGAGATTGAGCCGGTCTCGGCCACGGCGATAAAGTGCCGGATTTGACGCAAGGTCATCATGCTGGAATTACCAGTGGGGTGTTTTTATCGATTTATTCGAGTGTATATCGATTTAAGCGAAGGGCAGTTGCAAGCTTCAAGCTGCAAGCGTGGCGTTACATCTGGAAGCACTCTAGATCGGGGCTTTTTGGCACTTAGTTTTACGCTGGGGGCCTATTGGTCCTATGAACCCAGTGTCTGGAGGCTACGAATGAATACCCGTGGATTGCTCGATCAGTTGCTCAAGTCCGGCCAGGACATGTTGCAAAACAAGGCTGGCGGCCAACGCAAGCAGGACGATAAAGGCGCCTTGGGCGGACTGCTGGGCGGTGGTGGGTTGGGCAGCCTGCTTGGCGGTGCCGGTGGTGGCGCCTTGGCGGCGGGGGCCATGGGCCTGTTGCTGGGCAACAAGAAGGCGCGCAAATTCGGCGGTAAAGCCCTGACCTACGGCGGGCTGGCCGCATTGGGCGTGATTGCCTACAAGGCTTATGGCAACTGGCAGGCCAATCAAGCCAATGCGCCCAAGGGCGAGCCGCAGACCATCGACCGCCTGCCACCGGCCCAGGTCGAGCAGCACAGCCAAGGCATTCTCAAGGCGCTGGTTGCGGCAGCCAAGGCCGACGGCCATGTGGACGAGCGCGAGCGTGAGCTGATCGAGGGCGAGTTCACCAAGCTGGATAATGACCGTGAACTGCACAACTGGCTGCACGCCGAGCTGAACAAACCCCTGGACCCGGCCGATGTCGCCCGTGCGGCAAGCACCCCGGAAATGGCTGCCGAAATGTACATCGCCAGCGTGATGCTGGTAGACGAAGAAAATTTCATGGAAAAGGCATATCTGGACGAATTGGCCCGCCAACTGAAACTGGAGCCTGGCTTGAAGCTGGAGCTGGAAAAGCAGGTCCGCCAAGCGACCCTCTGATCCTGCCTGTATAGATAAAACACCCTGGCTGGCGCCATGCCCCAGGGTGTTTTTGCATTCTGTGGGGGCTACATCAAAACCCGTTGATTAATGAGGCCTTCTGCTCAGCTATACTCCCCTCCATTTGAATGGCCCTTCGAGGAAATACTGTGAAGAACTGGACCTTGCGCCAACGCATCCTGGCAAGTTTTGCGGTCATTATCGCCATCATGCTGTTAATGGTCGTGGTCTCCTATTCACGGTTGCTGAAGATTGAAGTCAGCCAGGAAGCCGTCCGGGACGATGCGGTGCCAGGGGTTTACCTCAGTTCCATGATCCGCAGTGCGTGGGTCGACAGTTATCTGCAGACCATCGATATCATTGGTCTGCGTGAGGATAAAACCTTCACCAACACCGACAAGAACGACTACAAGGCCTTCGAAGCGCGCATCGAGCAGCAGATGGCCAATTACGAAAAAACCGTGCACAGCCAGGCTGACCGCATGGAATTCGATAACTTCAAGGCCGCCCACATCAATTACAACAAGGTCCTTGAGCAAGTGCTGGACCGCGTCCAGAACAATGACCTGCCCGCTGCGCGTGAAATGCTTGAAGAGCAACTGACGCCGATCTGGACCGAAGGTCGCATGAAGCTCAATGACATTATTACCGAGAATAAAAACGTCTCTGACCGTGCCACCGCGGCCATTGACGACGCCGTGCTGTCGGCCAAGATCAGCATGGGCGTGTCGCTGATCATCGCCATCCTGGCCGCGGGCCTGTGCGGCTTGTTGCTGATGCGCGCAATCATGGCGCCGATGCAGCGTATCGTCGAAATCCTCGACACCATGCGCACGGGCGATCTGAGCAAACGCCTGAACCTTGAGCGCAAGGACGAATTCGGTGCGGTGGAAACCGGCTTCAACGACATGATGACCGAACTCACTGCCCTGGTTTCCCAGGCGCAACGTTCTTCGGTACAGGTCACCACCTCGGTGACCGAGATTGCCGCCACCTCCAAGCAGCAACAGGCCACCGCCACTGAAACAGCGGCAACGACCACCGAAATCGGCGCCACTTCGCGGGAGATCGCCGCCACGTCCAAGGATCTGGTGCGCACCATGACCGAAGTCTCCACCGCTGCCGACCAGGCTTCGGTGGCGGCCGGTTCCGGCCAGCAAGGCCTGGCGCGCATGGAAGAAACCATGCACTCGGTGATGGGCGCTGCCGACCTGGTGAACGCCAAGCTGGCGATCCTCAATGAGAAGGCCGGCAACATCAACCAAGTGGTGGTGACCATCGTCAAGGTCGCCGACCAGACCAACCTGCTGTCCCTGAACGCCGCCATCGAAGCTGAAAAGGCCGGTGAATACGGGCGCGGGTTTGCCGTGGTCGCCACCGAGGTGCGTCGCCTGGCCGACCAGACCGCCGTGGCCACCTACGATATCGAGCAGATGGTGCGCGAGATTCAGTCGGCGGTGTCCGCTGGCGTGATGGGCATGGACAAGTTCTCCGAAGAAGTGCGCCGCGGCATGTTCGAAGTGCAGCAAGTGGGCGAACAACTGTCGCAGATCATCCATCAGGTACAGGCCCTGGCGCCGCGGGTGTTGATGGTCAACGAAGGCATGCAGGCCCAGGCCACCGGCGCCGAGCAGATCAACCATGCGCTGGTGCAACTGGGGGATGCCAGCAGCCAGACCGTGGAATCCCTGCGCCAGGCCAGCTTTGCGATTGATGAACTGAGCCAGGTTGCGGTGGGTCTGCGCAGCGGCGTGTCGCGTTTCAAAGTCTGATGAGCGACCTCGCGGCTAAACGCGGCGCCGTCCCGGCAGCGAAAAAGGCGTTGTTCCTGGTGTTTCACATCGGTAGCGAACGTTATGTCCTCAAGGCCACCGAAGTGGCCGAGGTGCTGCCGCGCCTGCCGCTCAAGCCCATCGCCCATGCGCCCGCGTGGGTGGCTGGCATCTTTGCCCATCGCGCAGCGTTGGTGCCGGTGATCGACCTGAGTGCGCTGACCTTCGGTACGCCGGCGCAGGCTCGCACCAGCACGCGGTTGGTGCTGGTCAATTACCAGCCGCAACCTTGGGTCGAGTCTCGCCGGCTGGGGCTGATCCTCGAACAGGCCACCGATACCCTGCGCTGCGACCCCGCCGAATTCCAGCCCTATGGCCTGGATAACCCCCAGGCGCGCTACCTGGGGCCTGTGCGGGAGGATGCCTTGGGCTTGATGCAATGGATTGGCGTGAATGACGTGCTCACCGATGACGTGCGCGCCCTGTTGTTTTCTGCCGAGCTGAGCGTATGAGCAACGACCCGCGCTTCTTCGCCTTCCTCAAAGAACGTATCGGCCTGGACGTCGCGTCGGTCGGCGAGGCCATCATCGAGCGCGCCGTGCGCCAGCGCAGCCAGGCTGTGCAGGCGCAAACGCCAGGCGAATACTGGCAGCACCTGCAAAGCTCCCACGACGAGCAGCAAGCGCTGATCGAAGCGGTGATCGTCCCCGAGACCTGGTTTTTCCGTTACCCCGAATCCTTTGCGACCCTGGCCCGATTGGCGATTGCCCGTCTGGCCGAGATCAAGCAGATGCGTGCACTGCGTATCCTCAGCCTGCCGTGTTCCACTGGCGAAGAGCCCTATTCGATTGCCATGGCCTTGCTCGATGCGGGTCTGGCGCCGCACCAGTTCAAGGTGCTGGGCCTGGACGTCAGCCCGCTGTCGGTTGAGCGTGCGCGGCGCGGCGTGTATGGCAAGAACTCGTTTCGCGGCAGCGATATCGCCTTTCGCGACCGCCACTTCATTGAACGCGGCGACGGGTTCCACATCGCCGACCGCGTGCGCGAGCAGGTGCGCCTGCAAGTCGGTAACCTGCTCGACCCGACGCTGCTGGCGAATGAAGCGAGCTATGACTTCGTGTTTTGCCGCAACCTTTTGATCTATTTCGACCAGCCCACCCAAAAACAAGTGTTCGATGTGCTCAAGGGCCTGACCCACGTGGACGGCGTCCTGTTTATCGGCCCGGCCGAGGGCAGCCTGTTGGGACGCCACGGCATGCGTTCGATTGGAGTGCCGCAGTCCTTTGCCTTCAGCCGGCACGCCGAACCGATCCAGCCTGAACCGGTGTTCGTGCCGCTGCCGCTGCCCCAGCGCATCGCGGCACCGATGCCCGTCAAGCCGCGTCCATTCAGCAACGTCAGCGCCCAGGTGGTGCCGATCAAGGCCCCGCCGCCTTCCGACGCGAGCACCTTGCTCAGTCGTATCGCCACCCTGGCCAACGAAGGCAAGAGTGCCGAGGCCCGTGCCGCCTGCGAGCAGTATTTGAACAGCCACCCGCCAGCCGCCCAAGTGTTCTACTGGCTCGGGCTGCTCAGCGATGTGGCCGGCAGCGCCCTGGAAGCCCAGGGTTTTTATCGAAAAGCCTTGTACCTGGAACCCCAGCATCCGCAGGCCTTGATGCACCTGGCCGCGTTGCTCGAATCCCAGGGCGACAGTGCGGGGGCGCGCCGTTTGCAGGCGCGGGCCGCCCGCAGCGAGCGAGCAGACAGTGAGTCCAAACGATGAGTAGCCCTGACGCGCTCTACACCGCCGGCCTGGACCTGACCCTGGCCGACACCCAGGCCATCGACGACTGCTGGAACCGCATCGGTATCCACGGCGACAAGTCCTGCCCGCTGCTGGTGGAACATATTCATTGCCGCAACTGCGCGGTGTATTCGGCGGCCGCCACGCGCTTGCTGGATCGCTACGCCTTGCAGCAGGACGACCGTCGTCCGGCCGCTGCGGCTGAGGTCGACGAAGAGATCATCACGCGCTCGTTGCTGATGTTCCGTCTCGGCGAAGAATGGTTGGGCATCGCTACCCGTTGCCTGGTGGAAGTGGCCCCGTTGCAACCGATTCACTCGCTGCCGCACCAGCGGTCCCGCGCCTTGCTCGGCGTGGCCAATGTGCGGGGAGCGCTGGTGGCGTGCCTGTCATTGGTGGAACTGCTCGGCCTGGACAACACCGGCAATGGCGCCAGCGGTGGGCGGATCATGCCGCGCATGTTGATCATCGCCGCGCAGGATGGCCCGGTGGTGGTGCCGGTGGACGAAGTGGACGGCATCCATGCTATCGACGAGCGCACCTTGCAGGCGGCGTCGGCGTCCGGCACCCAGGCCAGCGCACGGTTCACCCAGGGTGTGTTGCAATGGAAGGGCCGCAGCCTGCGTTGGCTGGACGAGGCGCAATTGTTGTCCGCCGTGACCCGGAGCCTCACATGACCCCCGACCAGATGCGCGATGCCTCGCTGCTGGAACTGTTCAGCCTGGAAGCCGATGCACAGACCCAGGTGCTGAGTGCGGGCTTGCTGGCCCTGGAGCGCAACCCGACCCAGGCCGACCAACTGGAAGCCTGCATGCGTGCGGCCCACTCGCTCAAGGGCGCGGCGCGCATCGTGGGGGTGGACGCCGGGGTCAGCGTGTCCCATGTCATGGAGGACTGCCTGGTCAGCGCCCAGGAAAGTCGTCTGTACCTGCAACCTGAACATATCGACGCCTTGCTGCAAGGCACCGACCTGCTGATGCGCATCGCCACCCCGGGCAACACCGTGGGGCCAGCGGACATCGAAGCTTATGTGGCGTTGATGGAGCGTCTGCTGGACCCGTCTCAGCCGACCGCCAAGGTCGCGCCGCCACCTGCTGTGCCGGCGCCATTGGTTGAAGAGCTACCGCCGGAACCCGAACCCGCGCCGCCCGTGGCCAGCGATCCGCCGCGCCAGGGCAAACGCATGACCGAAGGCGGCGAGCGTGTACTGCGCGTGACCGCCGAGCGGCTTAACAGCCTGCTGGACCTGTCGAGCAAGTCCCTGGTGGAAACCCAGCGGCTCAAGCCGTACCTGGCGAGCATGCAGCGCCTCAAACGCATTCAAAGCCAGAGCGTGCGCGCCCTGGATACCCTGGACGGCCAGCTCAAGACTCTGGATCTGAACCTCGAAGCCCAGGAAGCCCTGGCCGATACCCGCCGCCTGCTGAGCGAAGCCCAGGCGCTGCTGGCGGAAAAAACCGCCGAGCTGGATGAGTTCGGCTGGCAGGCCGGGCAGCGCGCCCAGGTGCTCTACGACACCGCGCTGGCCTGTCGCATGCGTCCGTTTGCCGATGTGCTGGCCGGGCAGGTGCGCATGGTGCGTGACCTCGGCCGCAGCCTGGGCAAGCAAGTGCGCCTGGAGATCGAGGGCGAAAAGACCCAGGTCGACCGCGACGTATTGGAAAAACTTGAAGCGCCACTCACCCATTTATTGCGCAATGCCGTCGACCACGGCATCGAAATGCCTGACCAGCGCCTGCTGGCCGGTAAACCCGCCGAAGGCTTGATCCGCCTGCGCGCCTCCCATCAGGCCGGTTTACTGGTGCTGGAACTGAGCGACGACGGCAACGGCGTCGACCTGGAGCGCCTGCGCGGCACCATCGTCGACCGGCATCTGTCCACTCTGGAGACGGTGCTGACCCTCAGTGAAGAGGAGTTGCTCACGTTTCTGTTCCTGCCGGGGTTCAGCCTGCGGGACAAGGTCACCGAAGTGTCCGGGCGTGGGGTCGGGCTGGATGCGGTGCAGCATATGGTCCGCCAACTGCGCGGCGCGGTGGTGCTGGAGCAGACGGCGGGGCAGGGCAGCCGTTTCCATCTGGAGGTGCCGCTGACCTTGTCGGTGGTGCGCAGCCTGGTGGTGGAAGTCGGCGAAGAAGCCTACGCATTCCCCCTGGCGCATATCGAACGCATGTGCGACCTGGCCCCCAACGACATAGTGCAACTGGAAGGCCGCCAGCATTTCTGGCACGAGGGCCGGCATGTCGGCCTGGTCGCCGCCAGCCAGTTGTTGCAGCGCCCGCCAGGGCAGAATAATGACGAGACCTTGAAAGTGGTGGTGATCCGCGAGCGCGATGCGGTGTACGGTATCGCCGTGGAGCGCTTCATCGGCGAGCGGACCCTGGTGGTGTTGCCGCTGGATGACCGCCTGGGCAAGGTCCAGGATATTTCCGCCGGTGCCTTGCTGGATGACGGCTCGGTGGTGTTGATTGTCGACGTGGAAGACATGCTGCGTTCGGTGGACAAGCTGCTCAACACCGGACGCCTCGAACGCATCGCCCGGCGCAGCCAGCAGGTCACCGAGGCGCCGCGCAAACGCGTGCTGGTGGTGGATGACTCGCTCACCGTGCGTGAGTTGCAACGTAAATTGCTGCTTAATCGCGGGTACGAAGTGGCCGTTGCAGTCGATGGCATGGACGGCTGGAACGCCTTGCGCTCCGAAGACTTCGACCTGCTGATCACTGACATTGATATGCCTCGCATGGACGGTATTGAATTGGTCACACTCTTGCGCCGTGATACTCGCCTGCAATCGTTGCCGGTGATGGTGGTGTCGTACAAAGACCGTGAAGAGGACCGTCGCCGTGGGCTGGACGCCGGTGCCGATTACTACTTGGCCAAAGCCAGCTTCCACGACGACGCATTGTTGGACGCCGTGGTGGAGCTGATCGGAGGCGCGCGGGCATGAAGATCGCCATCGTCAATGACATGCCCCTGGCAGTCGAAGCGCTGCGCCGTGCCTTGAGCTTCGAGCCCGCGCACGAGGTGGTGTGGGTGGCCGGCAATGGCCTGGACGCAGTGCATCGCTGCGCTGAGCTGACGCCGGACCTGATCCTGATGGACCTGATCATGCCGGTGATGGACGGCGTGGAAGCCACGCGGCAGATCATGGCCGAGACGCCGTGCGCGATCCTGTTGGTGACCGTCGACCGCCAGGCCAATATGAGCCGGGTGTTCGAAGCCATGGGGCACGGCGCCCTGGATGTGGTGGACACGCCGGCCCTCGGCGTGGGCAACCCCAAGGATGCGGCGGCGCCGCTGTTGCGCAAAATCCTCAACATCGGCTGGCTGATCGGCCAGCGTGGCAGCCGTGTGCGCACCGAAACCACATCATTGCGCACCACCGGCAAACGCCAGAGCCTGGTGGCTATCGGCTCGTCGGCGGGTGGCCCGGCTGCCCTGGAAATCCTGCTCAAGGGTTTGCCCCGGGACTTTCCCGCCGCCATTGTGCTGGTGCAGCATGTGGATCAGGTGTTCGCCGCCGGCATGGCTGAATGGCTCAGCAGCGCTTCCGGGCTGCCGGTGCGCCTGGCCCGCGAAGGCGAGCCGCCGCAAAGCGGCGTGGTCTTGCTGGCCGGCACCAATCACCACATTCGTCTATTGAAGAATGGCACGCTAGCCTATACCGCAGAACCGGTGAACGAGATTTACCGGCCTTCGATCGACGTGTTCTTTGAAAGCGTGGCCAGCCACTGGAATGGCGACGCCGTCGGCGTACTGCTGACCGGCATGGGACGCGACGGGGCCCAGGGCCTCAAGTTATTGCGTGAACAAGGTTATTTGACCATCGCCCAGGATCAGCAGAGCTCGGCGGTGTATGGCATGCCCAAAGCGGCGGCGGCGATTGATGCTGCTGTTGAAATTCGCCCACTGGACAGAATTGCGCCCCGATTGCTGGAGGTCTTTGCACAATGAACATGACCTTGCGTGATGCTGGCTTGCAGGTAGTAATTCAGGTGACTGCAGATGAATGATTTACAGATCGACGACATCAAGACCGACGAAAATGCCGCCATGGTGTTGCTGGTAGACGACCAGGCCATGATCGGTGAAGCGGTGCGACGCGGCCTGGCCCATGAAGAAAACATCGACTTCCACTTCTGCGCCGATCCGCACCAGGCGATTGCCCAGGCTATCCGTATCAAACCGACGGTAATCCTCCAGGATCTGGTGATGCCCGGCCTCGATGGCCTGACCTTGGTGCGCGAATACCGCAATCATCCGGCCACGGCGAATATCCCGATCATTGTGCTTTCGACCAAGGAAGACCCGCTGATCAAGAGCGCGGCGTTTTCGGCGGGGGCCAATGATTACTTGGTCAAGCTGCCGGATAACATCGAGTTGGTTGCGCGTATTCGCTATCACTCACGGTCGTACATGACGCTGTTGCAGCGGGATGCGGCCTACCGCGCGTTGCGGGTCAGCCAGCAGCAACTGTTGGACACTAATCTTGTGTTGCAGCGGTTGATGAACTCCGATGGGTTGACCGGGTTGTCCAATCGTCGCCACTTCGACGAATACCTCGAGCTGGAATGGCGGCGGGCCATGCGTGATCAGACGCAGTTGTCGTTGTTGATGATCGATGTGGACTTCTTCAAGACCTATAACGACAGCTTTGGCCATGTCGAGGGTGACGAAGCCCTGCGCAAAGTAGCCACCACCATTCGTGAAGCCAGCAGTCGCCCTTCGGATTTGCCGGCGCGTTACGGGGGGGAAGAGTTTGCCCTGGTGCTGCCAAACACCTCGCCTGGCGGGGCGCGACTGGTGGCTGAGAAGCTGCGCATGGCCGTCGCCGCGCTGAAAATCCCGCATATTGCCCCGGCGGAAGGCTCCAGCCTGACCATCAGCATCGGCCTGTCGACCATGACGCCGGTGCAGGGTACGGATTGTCGCCAGTTGATCATGGCGGCGGACAAGGGGTTGTATACGGCCAAGCATAATGGGCGCAATCAGGTTGGGATTGAGTGATCTGAGGATTTCCGACATGTTGGTTGACGGGGCGATTCGCGATCAAAAGCAAGAGCGCGGCGGCCTAAGAGCCGACCGGGTTCTTAAGGCGAACTCCGTCTAAATGTGGGAGGGAGCTTGCTCCCGATAGCAATGGGTCAGTCAGCCCATGCATGGCTGACACACCGCCATCGGGGGCAAGTCGAATCGTTGC
>NZ_JADDUM010000116.1 GCF_015163715.1 Pseudomonas cyclaminis | reverse complement strand
GCTGCTTCGCAGCCCAGCGCGGGGCAAGCCCGCTCACCACAGTTACAGTGTTCCTCCTTAACTGACTGGCATTTGGGGCAAGCCCCCTCCCACATTTTTAACTGAGTGCATTCAGTTAGAGGCGGAACCGCCCGACCATCCCATTCAAATCCACCGCCAACCGCGACAACTCACTGCTCGCCGCGCTGGTCTGGCTGGCGCCGGTCGCCGACTGCACCGACAGGTCACGAATGTTCACCAGGTTGCGGTCCACTTCCCGTGCCACCTGCGCCTGCTCTTCCGCTGCGCTGGCGATCACCAGGTTGCGTTCATTGATCTCCACGATCGCCGTGTTGATGGTGTCCAGCGACATCCCTGCGCCTTTGGCGATGTTCAGTGTCGATTCTGCACGTTCGGTGCTGTTACGCATCGAATCCACCGCGTGCTCGGTGCCGGCCTGGATACTGCCGATCATCCGCTCGATCTCGCTGGTGGACTGCTGGGTGCGATGGGCGAGGGCGCGTACTTCATCGGCCACCACCGCAAACCCGCGCCCGGCTTCACCGGCGCGCGCCGCTTCGATGGCCGCGTTCAGGGCCAGCAGGTTGGTCTGGTCGGCCAGGCCGCGAATCACGTCCAGCACCTTGCCGATATCCCGCGATTCATTGGCCAGGTCGCCAATTAGCGTGGCGGTGGCTTGTACGTCGCCGCTCATGCGTTCGATGGCGCTGACGGTTTCCTGGACCAAGTCACGGCCATCGCCGGCCGAAGAGGTGGCATTGCGCGAGGCTTCGGAGGTGCTCACCGCATTGCGCGCAACTTCTTCGACGGCGCTGGTCATCTCGTTGACGGCGGTGGCGGCTTGCTCGATTTCGTTGTTCTGCTGGGTCAGGCCGCGGGCGCTTTCGTCGGTGACGGCGTTCAGCTCTTCGGCGGCGGAGGCCAACTGGGTGGCAGAACCGGCGATGCGTTGCAGGGTGTCGCGCAGCTTGTCCTGCATCTTGGCCATGGCGGCGAGCAGGCGTCCGGCTTCGTCGTTGCCATCGACCTTGATCGGCCGCGTCAGGTTACCTTCGGCCACTTCTTCGGCGGCTTCCAGCGCCTGCGCGATGGGGACGGTGATGCTGCGGGTCAGCAGCCAGGCAAACAGTATGGTCAGCGCCGTGGCGATCACCAGCAGGCCCACGACCAGGTTGAAGGCCGCGTTGTATTGGTCTTCAGCCTCCTGGTTAGTCGCCAGGGCCATCTTGTTGTTGATGTCCAGCAAACGGGTGAGCACTGCGTTGACCTGCTCGGAGTTGCTCAGCAGCTCGGTATTGAGCAGCGTACGCAACTCCTCCACCTGATTGGCGCGGGACAGGCTCTTCATGCGCTCTTCGATCTGATGGTACTGGCCGAGCAAGCGCACGTATTCGTTGTAGGTGGAGCGCTCTTCGCTGCTTTCGATCAGCTTTTCGTAGACGCCTTGGGCGGTGCGGATCTGCTGGTTGCGCAGCTCGAAGGACTCCAGGGTCTTTTGCTGCACGTCCGGCTCGCGGTTGGTCAGCAAGCGGTACGACAGCACCCGCAGGCGCAGGGTCAGTTGGGTGAACTCATCAAGCGCACGGATGCTTGGCACGCTGGACAGGGTGATGTCTTCGGTGGCGCCACGGATCTTGCTCATCTGGTTCAGGGCGAACACACCGAGAAACAGCATCAGTGCACCAATAAACGCAAAGCCGAGGAAGGCCCTCGGAGCGATATTCATATTACGAAGCGACATGCGGGAATCCTGGGGAGAAGCGCGATCCGTGCGGGGGTGAGACGGGGTGTGCTTCTCTATCGGTCGTACGACTAAAGTCTAAAGGGGCATGTGCGTTTTTGTCGCATCTGACGAGGGGTTTGGCCGATTCAGGAACCAGATCGGGTAAATGCAGTCACTAAGGCTCGAAAGTGCGGCCCGGCCCTTAAAAATCGGGCTGCGCGCCGGGGATAACCCTGGCATCCGAGGTGAATTTTCTTTATCGTCACCGCCCTTTGAAAAAGCCCGAGAAATCAAAATGTTAGAAGCATCCCTCAGCCAATTGGAACAACTGGTCAGCGACCTGGTACAGCAGAATCAAGACCTGCTGGGCAGCAACGAATCCCTCAAGGCCGAACTGGCCAGCGCCAAGGATGAGAACGACAGCCTGCAACTGAGCCTGATGGAACAGGAAGAAAAACACGGCGCTACCGCCGCCCGTATCCAGGCGTTGGTTGAGCGTGTGAGCGCAGGGCCTGTCAGCGCATGAATGAAGGGATAAAGGTCGTTTCGATTCTCGGAGAGGATTACTCGATCAAGGCGCCAGCCGGGGAAGACAAGACCCTGATGCACGCCGTGACCATGCTCAAGGCCTCCCTGGCCACCACCAAGAAAAAGTACCCGACCCTGATCGGTGACAAATTACTGGTGCTGGCGGCGCTGAACCTGTGCGCCGAGCAGATCGAATTGCAGCAGGCTCATCAACAGGAACTCGACCGTTACCAAGAGCAAGTCAGCGCCACGGTCGATGTAATCTCCAAGGTGATTGGGCAGCCATAATAAAAGTATGCTGGTGCGCAACGTTTTTCAGCGCGCGCCAGGCTTTTTCCGATGTTTACTCGTACACGATTTCGATGCTGTATTCGTCGTTGGCTTTAAATTTGAAAACTTTGTTAATTACTGTTTTCTTATTTCCAAAAACGTCCAGGACATCGCCTGGGTTGGCAGAGATCAAGTATTCATCAAGCGTTATATCCCTTGCGATCGAAGGATCGCCGCTCTTATCGACGAGAATAATTTTCGGGGCGGTTTTCATGTTGATTCCTCAAAATGGGCAGCAGTAGGTCATTGGTCATTGGTATGGAAGCCAGTGTGAACACGCTCTCAACACCTGAAAGCCTACCCCTTGAGAAGCCTCCTCGGTAACTGTCAGAAATCACAGTAGTTTAGAACTCTAGTTCATTAGTTCGCACGCCCAGACTATTTCGCCGCTATTAGAACCACCCATCCTGCATCCCCAGGCACGTATCATCGCGTGCCTCCAGAATCGCCAGTTCATGATGGCAGCCCGGTACTTCCCAGGTCAGGAAGTAACGGGCGGCCTGGAGCTTGCCTTTATAGAAGGCAACATCCGCCGCATTGCCCCTGGCCAGCCCTTCTTCGGCGCGAATCGCCTGTTCCAGCCAGCGCCAGCCAATCACCGTATGCCCGAATACCTTCAGGTACAGCGCCGAGTTCGCCAGGCTGCTGTTGACCTTGCCGTGGGCGAGATCCGTCAGCAGGCCCAGGGTGACTTGTTGCAGGCGCGCTACCAGGTGTTCCAGCGGTTCTCTCATGGCGGTGAGTGATGGGTACTCCTGGGCGCGGGCGCCGGTTTCGGCGATCAGGCGGATCAGTTGCTTTAGCCCCGCGCCGCCATTCTGCGCCAGCTTGCGCCCGAGCAAATCCAGGGACTGGATGCCGTGGGTGCCTTCGTGGATCGGGTTCAGGCGGTTGTCGCGGTAGTACTGTTCCACCGGGTATTCGCGGGTGTAGCCGTGGCCGCCGAGGATCTGGATCGCCAGTTCGTTGGCCTTGAGGCAGAACTCCGACGGCCAGGATTTGACGATGGGCGTGAGCAGGTCCAGCAGTTCGTGGGCCTGTTTGCGCTCGGTCTCGGTTGCCAGTGTGGTGGTGTCATCGAACAGGCGCGCAGCGTACAGGCCCAGGTCGAAGGCGCCTTCTACGTAGGCTTTTTGGGTCAGCAGCATGCGTTTGATGTCGGCGTGCTGGATGATCGAGACCGGTGCCGTTGTAGGATCTTTGCTATCGGGCAGACGGCCTTGTGGGCGTTCGCGGGCGTATTCCAGGGAGTACAGGTAGCCGGCGTAACCGAGCATGACGGCGCCCATGCCGACGCCGATGCGCGCTTCGTTCATCATCTGGAACATGCAACTCAGCCCCTGGTGTGGCTTGCCCACCAGATAGCCGACACAGTTGCCGTTATCGCCGAAGTTCAGTGCCGTCGACGTGGTGCCGCGCCAGCCCATCTTGTGAAACAGTCCGGCCAACAACACGTCGTTGCGTGCACCGAGGCTGCCGTCATCGTTGACCAGGAATTTAGGCACGATAAACAGCGAAATGCCCTTCACCCCGGCCGGCGCGTCCGGCAGCTTGGCCAGCACCATGTGCACGATGTTTTCCGACAGAGGATGGTCGCCCCCGGAGATAAAGATCTTGTTGCCCTTGAGGCGATAGCTGCCGTCGGCCGCAGGTTCGGCGCGTGTACGAATGTCCGAAAGCGATGAGCCCGCGTGGGGTTCGGTCAGGGCCATGGTGCCGAAGAAACGCCCTTCGATCATCGGTTGCAGGAAGCGTTGTTTCTGCTCCTCGGTGCCGAAGCTTTCGATCAGGTTGGCCGCGCCCATGGTCAGGAACGGGTAAGAAGTAGACGCTGCGTTGGCGGACTGGAAGTGCGCAAAGCAGGCCTGGGACAGCAAGGTCGGCAACTGCATGCCACCGGCTTCGAAACTGCGGGCGGCATTCAGGAAGCCGGCTTCCAGGAACGCATCCACAGCCGGTTTGACTTCCGGGATCAGGATTGCCTGGCCGTCTTCGTAGCGCGGTTCGTTTTCGTCGTTTTTACGGTTATGCGGGGCGAAATATTTTTCGGCGATGGAGCGGGCCGTGCTGATGGCGGCATCGAAGGTTTCGCGGTTGTGCTCGGCAAACCGCTCGCGCTGGGTCAGGCCCTCGGCATCGAGGACTTCGTACAGCTCGAAAGCCAGATTGCGGGAACTGAGCAGCGTCTCGGACATGGCGGATTACCTTTGGAAAAGTATGCCGCAGTCTAGGAGCGCTAATAAAAACGGGGAAGGAAGATAGATGGGGGTGATGGGGCGGCACAAGTTGCAAGCTTCAAGCTACAAGTAAGAGCGCGATGCTTCTACTTGCAGCTTGTAGCTTAAAACTTGCCGCTGCTGCTTAACCTATGGTCATCAGGCTGGCGTTACCGCCCGCCGCAGCGGTGTTGACGCTCAACGCCCGCTCGATCACCAGACGCTCCAAGGCAATGGATGTTTCGCCCTGCGACAAGCCATGCACGCCGACAATCGCCCCACCGCGCTGTGCCACTTGCTGGCACACCGCACGCAGTTGGTCGGAATCACCGTGATGCAGGACTGCGTCGAACACCACCTCGTCCTTGGTCCAATCCGCTACGCGCTTGATCTTCGCCTGAATGTCCTTTGGCAGGCGTGGGAACAAGGCTTTGGTCAGGTCAGTTTCCGGCCATACCGCAGAACCACCCACCGCCAGCACTGCCGCCAGTTGCGTCAACAGATCGCCTTCCACGTCCGCCAGGCACAACACGTGCTCGCGGGGCAGGATGGCGTAGCTGTTGCGCTCGCCGGTCGGGCCGGCCAGTTGGCGGGTGATACCGCTCTGGGACTGCGCGGCGAACTGGCTGCACAGGGCACTCAGCTCGCTGAACGAATGGCTGTCGGCCCAGGCTTTCAGGGCGGTCAGCGGTTGGCTCATGGCGTCGCGCAGGCGTACATCCGGTGCAGCCAACTTGTCGCCACGTACGAAGGATTGCTCGATCGCATCGGTAGGACGAGTCGACAGCAGGCGGTACAGGTACAGCGGGCCGCCGGCTTTCGGGCCGGTACCCGACAGGCCTTCGCCGCCGAACGGTTGCACGCCGACCACGGCACCCACGATGTTACGGTTCACGTAGACGTTGCCGGCATTGACGTTGTCGATCACCTTGGCGATGGTCTCGTCGATACGGGTGTGCACGCCCAGGGTCAGGCCGTAACCGGATGCGTTGATCTGGCCGATCAGCTGGTCGATCTCTTTACGCTTGTAGCGCACCACGTGCAGTACCGGGCCGAAGATCTCGCGTTGCAGCTCGTCGAAGCTTTCCAGCTCGATCAGGGTTGGCATCACGAAGGTGCCGCGCTTGACCTCTTCACCATCGGCAATCGCCACTTGGTACACAGCGCGGCCTTTGTCGCGCATGGCCTGGATGTGTTTCTCGATGCCTGCCTTGGCTTCGGCGTCGATCACCGGGCCGATGTCTACCGACAGGCGTTCCGGGTTGCCGAGGCGGCATTCAGCCATGGCGCCCTTGAGCATTTCGATGACGCGGTCTGCCGAATCCTCCTGCAGGCACAGTACACGCAGGGCCGAGCAACGCTGGCCGGCGCTGTCGAAGGCCGAAGAGACTACGTCGATAACCACCTGCTCGGTCAGCGCCGAGGAGTCCACGATCATCGCGTTCTGGCCACCGGTTTCGGCGATCAGCGGGATCGGACGGCCCTGGGCATCCAGACGACCGGCGACATTGCGTTGCAGCAGGCGCGCCACTTCGGTGGAACCGGTGAACATCACGCCTTTGACGCGTTCATCACCCACCAGGCGGGCACCCACGCTTTCGCCCTGGCCCGGCAGCAGTTGCAGCACGCCTTCCGGAATACCGGCTTCCAGCAGGATGCGCACGGCTTGTGCGGCCACCAGCGGGGTTTGCTCGGCAGGCTTGGCCAATACCGGGTTGCCGGCGGCCAATGCGGCTGCGACTTGACCGCTGAAAATCGCCAGCGGGAAGTTCCATGGGCTGATGCAGACCACCGGGCCCAATGGGCGGTGGGCGTCGTTGGTAAAGTCGTTGCGGGCCTGCACGGCGTAGTAACGCAGGAAATCCACGGCTTCACGCACTTCGGCGATGGCGTTGGCGAAGGTCTTGCCGGCTTCGCGAGCCAGCAGGCCCATCAGCGGCTGGATCTCGCTTTCCATCAGGTCAGCGGCGCGTTCCAGGATCGCAGCGCGTTCGGCGGGCGGAGTGGCCTGCCAAATCGGGCCAGCGTTGATGGCGCATTGAATCGCGTTGTCGACGTCTTCGACCGTGGCTTCTTGAACCTGGCCGACCACATCACGCAGGTCAGACGGGTTCAATACCGGCGCAGACGGTTGGTCGCTGGAGGCGCAACCCAGCATCGGCGCGGCTTTCCAGTTGTTGTGTGCGGTCGCCAGCAAGGCGCAGGACAGCGACGCCAGGCGGTGTTCGTTGGCCAGGTCGATACCCGCCGAGTTTGCGCGGTCGCTGCCGTACAGGTCACGCGGCAAGGGGATACGCGGGTGCGGCAAGCCGAAGCCGCCTTCCTGCGTAGCCATTTGCTCGATGCTGGCCACTGGGTCGGCCACCAGCTCCTGAATGGAGATGGACTGGTCGGCGATGCGATTGACGAACGAGGTGTTGGCGCCGTTTTCCAGCAGGCGTCGTACCAGGTAAGCCAGCAGTGTTTCGTGGGTGCCGACCGGTGCGTACACGCGGCACGGACGGTTCAACTTGCCTTCGGATACCTTGCCTACAACCTGCTCGTACAGCGGTTCACCCATGCCGTGGAGGCATTGGAACTCGTACTGGCCGGGGTAATAGTTCTGACCGGCGATATGGTAGATGGCCGACAGGGTATGGGCGTTGTGCGTGGCGAACTGCGGGTAGATGACTTCTGGCACCGACAGCAGTTTGCGTGCGCAGGCAATGTAGGAAACGTCGGTGTACACCTTGCGGGTGTAGACCGGGTAGCCTTCCAGGCCTTCGACCTGGGCGCGCTTGATTTCGCTGTCCCAGTACGCACCTTTTACCAGGCGGATCATCAGGCGATGGCGGCTGCGGCGCGCCAGGTCGATGACGTAGTCGATCACATACGGGCAACGTTTCTGGTAGGCCTGGATCACGAAACCGATGCCGTTCCAGCCGGTCAGTTGTGGCTCGAAGCACAGGCGCTCCAGCAGGTCCAGGGACAGCTCCAGGCGGTCGGCTTCTTCGGCGTCGATGTTCAGGCCGATGTCGTATTGCTTGGCCAGCAGGGTCAGGGACAGCAGGCGCGGGTACAACTCATCCATCACACGCTCGTACTGCGCACGGCTGTAACGCGGGTGCAGTGCCGACAGCTTGATGGAAATGCCCGGGCCTTCATAAATCCCACGGCCGTGAGAGGCTTTGCCGATGGAGTGAATGGCTTGTTCGTACGACGCCAGGTATTTCTGGGCATCGTGTTCGGTGAGCGCGGCTTCACCGAGCATGTCGTAGGAATAGCGGAAGCCTTTGGCTTCGAACTTGCTCGCGTTGGCCAGGGCTTCGGCGATGGTTTCGCCGGTAACGAACTGCTCGCCCATCAGGCGCATGGCCATGTCGACGCCCTTGCGGATCATCGGTTCGCCGCTCTTGCCGATGATGCGGCTCAGGGACGAGGTCAGCCCTGCTTCATTATGGGTGGCGACCAGTTTGCCGGTCAGCAACAGGCCCCAGGTGGCAGCGTTGACGAACAGCGACGGGCTGTTACCCAGGTGTGGGTGCCAGTTGCCGGTGCTGATCTTGTCGCGGATCAGCGCGTCACGGGTGCCTTTGTCCGGGATGCGCAGCAGCGCTTCGGCCAGGCACATCAGCGCCACACCTTCCTGGGACGACAGGGAAAATTCTTGCAGCAGGCCCTGAACAATACCGGCACGGCCGCCGGCACTCTTCTGATTGCGCAGTTTCTCGGCAATCGAGGCGGCCAGCTTATTGGTAGCTTCGGCCATCGCGGCCGGCAGGCGGGCCTGCTCGATCAGCATCGGTACCACTTCCGGCTCCGGGCGGCGGTAAGCGGCGGTGATCGAGGCGCGCAGTACGGACTGCGGCAGGATGCTCTCGGCGAACTCAAGGAAGCACTGGTGCGCGTGGTCGGCTTGGACCTCGCCTGCATCATCGGCGTCCTTGCTGCTCAAACCATTGAGTTCGGTCAGGGTTGCACCACCCTCCAGTTTCTCCAGGTAATTGAAAATCGCCTGCTTGATCAGCCAGTGCGGCGTGCGATCAATGGAGGTCGCGGCAGCCTTCAGGCGTTCGCGGGTCGGGTCGTCAAGTTTGACCCCAAGGGTGGTCGTCGCCATTTTCTTATCCTCATGGGTGCCACTACCGAGTGGCATCAGCTGGCGGCAAGATTAGCTTTGCGCATCAAGAGGTGCAACCGGGTGCAACCCTTTTTATCCATGAAATTTTCGACGTTCATCCGAAATAAATTTGGCGTCAACGGAATCCGCTTTTTCTTGGTGCGTTTACTTCTGACTTCGGCTGTTCTTGCTCCGAAAAGGAGCAAGAACACGGCGTTTTGTCGATTTCATATCTAGGTGCAACTTATTCGAAAGAAACTGGTTGCACCTTATTTGCTTTGTTGAATAGCATTCGCGGCCAAGGTGCAACCATCCGTAAATCGGGGGTTCATCGGCTGACGGCTTTCCTGGGGAAACGTCAGTCATAAATGCGCGGCACGCAGTTACGTTTACTCACTGACCAGTGGGTGGCCGTCTGACAGACCGCTGCTACATAAAAACAAAGCCAGGGCGTCACTCATATGAGCGTTAGCAATCCAACCTTGATCACATTCGTGATCTACATCGCAGCAATGGTGCTGATCGGCCTGATGGCCTATCGCTCCACCAACAACCTTTCCGATTACATCCTGGGCGGTCGCAGCCTCGGTAGCGTGGTGACAGCCTTGTCCGCCGGTGCTTCCGACATGAGCGGCTGGTTGTTGATGGGCTTGCCGGGCGCGATCTACATGTCCGGTCTGTCGGAAAGCTGGATCGCCATCGGCCTGATCGTCGGTGCTTACCTCAACTGGCTGTTCGTGGCCGGTCGCCTGCGGGTACAGACCGAACACAACGGCGACGCCCTGACGCTGCCGGATTACTTCTCCAGCCGTTTCGAAGATAAAAGCGGCCTGCTGCGGATCATCTCTGCGGTGGTGATCCTGGTGTTCTTCACCATCTACTGCGCTTCCGGCATCGTGGCCGGTGCCCGTCTGTTCGAAAGCACCTTCGGCATGTCCTACGAGACGGCGCTGTGGGCCGGTGCTGCGGCGACTATTGCCTACACCTTCATCGGTGGTTTCCTGGCAGTGAGCTGGACCGATACCGTGCAAGCCACGCTGATGATCTTCGCGTTGATCCTGACGCCGATCATCGTACTGCTGGCGACCGGCGGTGTGGACACCACCTTCCTGGCGATTGAAGCCAAGGACCCGACCAGTTTCGACATGCTGAAAAACACCACCTTCATCGGCGTGATCTCGCTGATGGGCTGGGGCCTGGGCTACTTCGGCCAACCGCATATCCTTGCGCGCTTCATGGCGGCGGATTCGGTCAAGTCGATCGCCAAGGCGCGTCGCATCTCCATGGCCTGGATGATCCTGTGCCTGGCCGGTACTGTGGCCGTGGGCTTCTTCGGTATCGCCTACTTCTCGGCGCACCCGGAAGTGGCCGGTCCTGTGACCGAAAACCCTGAGCGTGTGTTTATCGAGCTGGCCAAAATCCTGTTCAATCCGTGGGTTGCCGGCGTCTTGCTGTCGGCGATCCTGGCGGCTGTAATGAGTACCTTGAGCTGCCAGTTGCTGGTGTGCTCCAGCGCCCTGACCGAAGACTTCTACAAAGCGTTCCTGCGCAAGAACGCCTCCCAGCTCGAACTGGTATGGATCGGTCGCCTGATGGTGCTGGTGGTTGCCCTGATCGCCATCGCCATGGCCGCCAACCCGGAAAACCGTGTACTGGGCCTGGTGAGCTACGCCTGGGCCGGTTTCGGCGCCGCATTCGGTCCTGTGGTCCTGATCTCGGTGATCTGGAAAGGCATGACCCGCAACGGCGCACTGGCCGGTATCCTGGTCGGCGCGATCACCGTGATCGTGTGGAAGCACTTCGAACTGTTGGGCCTGTACGAAATCATCCCAGGCTTCATCTTCGCTAGCCTGGCGATCTACTTCGTGAGCAAAATGGGCGCACCGACGGCCGGCATGATCGAACGTTTTGATGCAGCGGAAAAAGACTACAACCTCAACAAGTAATTCGTCTGGCGCTGAGCGTCCGATGAATTGAAAAAAAGGCCCGCGTCCTACGGATTGCGGGCCTTTTTTTGTGCGTGTTTTTTCACGGGTTGAGGGCGATTCATACGCCCGCGTGTAGGGCTTTACTGATTTATCGGACGTGCGTTCTGCAGGGCAAAGCAGTGGTGCAGAATCCACCGTCTACCCCTCGCAGAGAAACACCGGATGTTCGCTCCTGCCAATCAACCCGCCTTTACCCTGACCCTTGACGGGGAACCCAGTGAGCTCAAGGTTTTTGAGTTTCACGGCGCCGAAACCCTCAGCCAGCCCTATTGTTTTGACCTCGAGCTGGTCAGTGAGCAGCCCGACCTCGACTTGGAGAGCTTGCTGCATCGCCAGGTCTATCTCGGTTTCGACGAACAGGGGCATGGCATCCATGGCCTGGTCTATCGGGTGGCGCAGGGCGATTCCGGGCGGCGCCTGACGCGTTATCAGATCCAACTCGTGCCGCAGCTGGCGTATCTGCAGCACAGCAGTCACCAGCGCATTTTCCAGCACAAGACAGTGCCGCAGATTGTGGCGCTGGTGCTGGCGGAGCAAGGGCTCCATGCCGACCAATTGGAGTTTCACCTGAGTGGTGATTACCCGGAGCGCGAGTATTGCGTGCAATTCGGTGAAAGCGACCTGGCCTTCATTCAGCGGCTATGTGCCGAGCAGGGTATTCACTATCACTTCCGGCACTCGCCCGAGCGGCATCTGCTGGTGTTTGGCGATGACCAGACCGTATTCGCCCAGCCAGACCAGCCGACGCCCTATCGGCCAGGTTCCGGGATGGTGGCGGATACGCCTGCGATCAAGCGCTTTGTGGTGCAGCTGGCAACCCGCACCACGGCGGTCAACCTGCGCGACTACGACTTCTGTAAGCCGAACCTGGTGTTGGAGAGTGGCGTTGCCGGCGCACAGTCGCCACGGCTTGAAGAGCAGGGGTACCCCGGTCGCTTTTCTGGTCGGCCCCACGGTAAATACCTCGCGCAACGGGTTTTGGAGCGGCACCGTAGCGACTATCGAATTGCCCGTGGCAGCGGTGATGATTCTGCATTGGTCTGCGGCCATTTCCTCAGGTTGACCGGTCACCCGCGTGACGCATGGAATGACTTGTGGCTGGTGACGCAGGTCATCCACGAAGGCAAACAACCCCAGGTGTTGGAGGAGGCCGCGACCGAGGTTGCCGGTGGCGATTTTCGTCAGGGTTATCGCAATGAGTTTGTTGCCTCACCGTGGGACGTGATCTTTCGCCCGCCCCTGCCCGAGCAAGCGCGGCCGACATTGGCGGGTTATCAAAACGCTGTGGTGACCGGCCCCGTCGACAGTGAAATTCATTGTGACGAATACGGGCGGGTCAAGGTGCAACTGGCCTGGGATCGACTCGGGGAGCACAACGACCATTCCAGCTGCTGGCTGCGGGTGGCCAGTGGTTGGGCCCATGATCGCTATGGTGCGGTACTTATTCCGCGAGTGGGAATGGAAGTGCTGGTGGGGTTCGTCAATGGTGATATGGACATGCCGCTGGTGATGGGGTGCCTGCCCAACGCAGCGACGGCGGTGCCCCTTGACCTGCCCGCAGACAAGACCCGCAGCATCTTCCGTAGCCAGAGCAGCCCTGGTGGCGGCGGTTACAGCGAGCTGCGCATTGAAGACCGAAAGGGCGCCGAGGAAATCTACCTGCGCGCCCAGCGGGATTGGACCCAGCATGTGCTGCATGACCAGCGGGTGGAGGTCGACAATCAGCGTCGCATCAGGGTGGGCGGCGAATCGCACCATGAACTGCAAGGTGAAGAGCAGCGCATTACCCACGGCAACCGCCTGATCGAACTCAAGCAGGATGATCATCTGGTCGTTGGTGGTTCGCAGCAGATGCGCGCCGGGCAGACCATTCAGATCGGCGCAGGGCAAAGCGTTGTTATTGACGCGGGGGCGAGCGTGACGATTCAGGCCGGCGGGCAATCGATCACCCTTTCGGCGGGCGGGATTTTCAGCAGCGTGCCGATCCAGCTTGGCGGCGGGCCCGCTCCGGCGGCGGTGCCCTTGATGCCGGGAATTCAGGAAAAACTGCTGGCGATAATCCCCGCCCCGCTCAGTCTGGTGCAGGTGGCCAGCTTGAAACGTAGTGCGCCCTTTTGTGAGGAGTGTGAGCGTTGCAAGAACGGGCAGTGCGATATCACCCATTCAACTCAGCCTTAAAAGGAATTTATCCCCATGTCTGAACGGTTGGTCCCCAGCGCCTGGCTTGCGCAGGCTCCTTTGCTTCCCAATGAGCAGCTCTTCGTGGTGTTGGGCGCTGCCAGCGACGCCAAGCCGCTTACCGCCTGGCGAGCCACCGCCGCCGGAATGCTGCCCCAATCCATCTGGGCTGGCACGGCTTACGCAGAATGGGAGGAGGTCATGCCTTACGTGGGCATTGTCGAGCCTGACAGTGGATTCCTCGAATGGGTGGCAACCACTGAAGCCACGGATTGGGGCTGGCTGGCGGTGTCGTCCAGTTCGCTGGAAAGCGTGATCGCGCACCTGCAAAGTTTGACCAAGGTCTACCTGCCGGACGGTCAGGAGGTGTTTTTGCGATTCTGGGATGGCACCCAGTTTCTGCCGATGTTGCGGGGGTTGGGTGATGAGGCCGCAAGCGTGTTGCCGGTTTTTCAGCGGTACCTGATCAATGGCCAACCGCTCACGGTTGCAACGGGGCCGGCGACCGAGGCCAGGGCCAGCCCTTGGTGGCGAGTCCCTGCATCGCTGCAGGCGCACTTGGCAGGGCAATCACCGCAAACCCTGATCGACAACCTGCTGCAATGGCTGCAAGAGCAACGCCCCGACTTGTACACCGCGTTCACACCGGCGACCTTGCAGCACAAGGTCGCCTACTTTGCCCGTCGGCCGGATATCACCCATGAGGCGCTCACCGATTACCTGGCCTTAGAGTTGAGTTGAGCCCAGCGCCTGTTGCAGGTCGTCAATCAAGTCTTCAATCGCTTCGATGCCCACTGACAGGCGAATCATTTCCGGCTTCACACCAGCCTTGGCCTGTTCCTGTTCGTTCATCTGTCGATGGGTGGTGGACGCGGGGTGGCAGGCCAGGGACTTGGCGTCACCGATGTTCACCAGGCGCTTGAAGATTTGCAGTGCATCGTAGAAGCGCACACCTGCCGCGTACCCGCCCTTCAGGCCGAAGGACAGGATCGCCGAGGGTTTGCCTTGCAGGTATTTGTGCGCCAATGCGTGATGGGGGTGATCCGGCAGCCCCGCATAACTGACCCACTCCACATCGGCATGGCCTTGCAGGAACTGCGCGACCTTGAGCGCATTTTCCGTATGGCGCTCCATGCGCAGGGCCAGGGTTTCCAGGCCTTGCAGCAGTAGGAAAGCGTTCATGGGCGCCAGGGCAGCGCCGGTGTTACGCAACGGCACGGTACGGGCGCGGGCGATGAAGGCGGCTGGGCCGAATTTTTCGGTGTAGACCACGCCGTGGTAAGCCGGCTCGGGCTGGTTGAGGCCGGGGAATTTTTCCGGGTATTGGGTCCAGGGGAAGGTGCCGCTGTCGACGATTGCACCGCCCAGGGAGTTGCCGTGGCCGCCGATGTATTTGGTCAGCGAGTGCACAACGATGTCGGCGCCGAACTGGATCGGCTTGCACAGGATGGGCGTGGCCACGGTGTTATCCACCATCAGCGGCACACCACGGGCATGGGCGACGTCTGCCAGGGCTTCGATGTCGATGATATTGCCCGCCGGGTTGCCGATGCTTTCGCAATACACCAGCTTGGTGTTGTCATCGATCAGTTCGGCGATGGCAGCGGCACTGTCGTCGCGGGCGAAACGTACGTCGACGCCAAAGCTCGGCAGCAAATGGGCGAACAGCGTGTAGGTGCCGCCGTAGAGTTGCGGGGTGGTGACGATATTGTCGCCGGCGCGGGTGAGCGTCTGGATCGCGTAGTGAATGGCCGCGCTGCCGGCCGACACGACCAGGGCCGCGATACCCCCTTCGAGGGCGGCGATACGTTGCTCCAGCACATCATTGGTGGGGTTCATGATGCGGGTGTAGATATTGCCGGGCACGTCCAGATTGAACAGGTCGGCACCGTGCTGGGCGTTATCGAATTCGAAGGCGACGTTCTGGTAGATCGGCACGGCGACGGCCTTGGTGGTGGGGTCCGACTTGAAGGCGTGGTGCAGTGCGATGGTGGCGTCTTTCATGATTGTTATTGACCTCCCTGGATAGTGAACGGCCACAATAAATCCGCCCTGGGCCAGCCATTAGATTTTTTTCCGCCCGCATCCTGCCTTTAGGACATAAGCACCGCCCGGCACGCCACCCTGCACCTTTGCCCTCGTAGAAGGTAAACTTCGCCCCCTGCGCAGGAGCAACCATGAATTATCGTCACGCCTTTCACGCCGGCAACCACGCCGATGTCTTCAAACACCTGACCTTGACCCGCCTCATCGCTCTGATGTCGCGCAAGGAGCAGCCGTTCGCCTACCTCGACACCCACGCCGGGATTGGTCTGTACGATCTGCAAGGCGATCAGGCCAACCGCACCGGTGAGTACCTGGAAGGCATCGCACGCCTGTGGGGCGAAAGCGACCTGCCGCCGCTGACGGCCGATTACATGCGCGTGCTGCACGAGATGAACCCGGACGGTCAGTTGCGCTACTACCCAGGCTCGCCGGAGCTGGCGCGGCGCCTGACGCGCCCACAGGACCGCGTGCTGCTCAATGAAAAGCACCCGGAAGACGGCGTGCTGCTCAAGGACAACATGAAGGGGGATCGCCGGGTCAAAGTGCACTTGGGCGAAGGCTGGCATGTACCGCGAGCCTTGCTGCCGGTGCCGGAAAAACGCGCGCTGATGCTGATCGACCCGCCGTTTGAAAAACTCGACGAGATGCAACGCTGCGCCGCGTCCCTCAAGGAAGCCGTCAGCCGCATGCGCCAGACCGTTGCGGCGATCTGGTACCCGGTGAAAGACCAGCGCATGCTGCGCCGCTTCTACCAGGACCTGGCCGGCACGGCGCGCCGAAGCTGCTGCGTGTGGAATTGCTGGTGCATCCGCTGGACACGCCCAACACCCTGACGGGATCGGGCCTGGCGATTGCCAACCCACCGTGGGGCCTGGAAGAGGAATTGCGTGAGCTGCTGCCGTGGCTGTCCAGGAAACTTGGCCAGACCCAGGGCGGGTGGCAGATGGATTGGCTTATTGCCGAGTAATCCGTTCTAAAGTCAAACATAGAACCAAATGTGGGAGGGGGCTTGCCCCCGATAGCGGTGGGTCAGCTACAGATGTACTGACTGATACTCCGCCATCGGGG
>NZ_JADDUM010000115.1 GCF_015163715.1 Pseudomonas cyclaminis | reverse complement strand
CCACAGGGTTCAGGGGTGGCCGTCATAAAAAAACCCGCCGAGGCGGGTTTTTTACATCGAGGAAGGCGCCGGGCTTACAGCTCGGAGAAGCACTCTTCGATGATCGCCAAGCCTTTGTCCAACTGCTCGTCCGGCGAGGTCAGCGGGACCAGTACGCGCAACACGTTGCCGTAGGTGCCGCAGGACAGCAGGATCAGGCCCTTGTCGCGTGCCTTCGCCACCACGGAGGCAACGGCCGCGGCGTTCGGCTTGTGGCTGTCGCCATCTTCGAACAGCTCGACGGCGATCATCGCGCCCAGGGCACGGACTTCGCCGATCACCGGGTACTTGGCCTGGATAGCCTTGAGGCCAGTCACCAGGCGCTCGCCCACTGCCTTGCAGCGGTCCAGCAGGTGCTCTTCTTCGAACACCTCCATCACCGCCAGCGCAGCGGCGCAGGCGATCGGGCTGCCGGCGTAGGTGCCGCCCAGGCCGCCTGGCGCGATGGCGTCCATGTATTCAGCCTTGCCGCACACACCGGCCAGCGGGAAGCCACCGGCGATGGATTTGGCGAAGGTGGTCAGGTCGGCGGCAACGCCCATCTGTTCCATGGCAAAGAAGGTACCGGTACGGCCGGCACCGGTTTGCACTTCGTCGGCGATCAGCAGGATGCCGTGCTTGTCGCACAACTCGCGCAGGCGCTTCATGAACGATTTAGGCGCGACGTAGAAACCGCCTTCGCCCTGTACCGGCTCGATGATGATGGCAGCGATATCACGCGGCTCGGCATCGTTCTTGAAGATGCGTTCGATGCTGGCGATGGAATCGTCGTCGCTCACGCCGTGCAGCTCGTTCGGGTACAGCGCGCGGAACACGCCGCCAGGCATCAGGCCCATGCCGGCCGAGTAAGGCACGACTTTACCGGTGAGACCCAGGGTCATCATGGTGCGGCCGTGGTAAGCACCGGTGAAGGCGATCACGCCAGCACGGCCAGTGGCAGCACGGGCGATTTTCACGGCGTTTTCGACGGCTTCGGAACCGGTGGTGACCAGCAGGGTTTTCTTGACGAAATCACCTGGCACCTTGGCGTTGATCTTTTCGCACACTTCTACGTACGGCTCGTAGGCCAATACCTGGAAGCAGGTGTGGGTCAGCTTGTTCAGTTGCTCGGTCACGGCGGCGATGATTTTCGGGTGCACGTGGCCGGTGTTCAGCACGGCGATACCGCCGGCGAAGTCGATGAACTCGCGACCTTCAACGTCGGTCACGGTGGCGTTCTTCGCGGATTCGGCGAAGATCGGGTGAATCTGGCCAACACCGCGTGGTACAGCAGCTTCGCGGCGTTTCATCAGGGATGCGTTGGTCTTGCTCATAAAGTCCTCATTCGCCACTCATCGGGTGGCGTGGTTCAAGGAATACGTGGCGGGGAGGCAACTACGGCAGCATGCGATGATCGACTGCCACAGCTTTCCCGGCCACTACGAATAACGTCTCGAAACACGCAAAGGGTCAGCGCTCTCGTGCCCTTTGCGTTTACAGCCATGCCAAACCGGGGCTTAGATGCCCAGGCAGAGGTATTTGATTTCCAGGTAATCCTCGATCCCGTACTTGGAGCCTTCACGGCCCAGGCCCGAGGCCTTGATGCCGCCGAACGGCGCCACTTCGTTGGAGATCAACCCGGTGTTGACGCCGACCATGCCGTATTCCAGGGCTTCAGCCACACGGAACACGCGGCCCAGGTCACGCGCATAGAAGTACGAGGCCAGGCCGAACTCGGTGTCGTTGGACATCGCGATCACTTCAGCTTCGTCTTTGAAACGGAACAGCGGCGCCAGTGGGCCGAAGGTTTCTTCCTTGGCGACAGCGGCGTTTTTCGGCACGTCGACCAGGATGGTCGGCTCGAAGAAATTGCCTTCCATCACCTTGCCACCGGCCAACAGTTTCGCGCCTTTGCTCAGGGCATCAGCGATGTGTTCCTGAACCTTGGCCACGGCTTTTTCGTCGATCAGCGGGCCGGTGGTGGTGCCGTCTTCCAGACCGTTGCCGATCTTGAGCTTGGCCACGGCCACCTTGAGTTTTTCGGCGAACGCGTCGTACACCGAATCCTGGATATACAGGCGGTTGGCGCAGACGCAGGTCTGGCCGTTGTTGCGGTACTTGGAAATGATCGCGCCTTCGACGGCCTTATCCAGGTCCGCGTCGTCGAACACGATGAACGGCGCGTTGCCGCCCAGTTCCAGGGAGACTTTCTTGATGTCCTTGGCGCATTCGGCCATCAGCTGGCGACCGATTTCGGTCGAGCCAGTGAAGGACAATTTACGCACGATCGGGTTGCTGGTCAGCTCGCCGCCGATGTCGCCGGCGCTGCCGGTAACCACGCTCAACACACCTTTCGGGATGCCAGCACGGTGCGCCAGCTCAACCAGGGCCAGGGCCGAGAACGGGGTTTGCGACGCAGGCTTGATCACCATAGTGCAACCGGCGGCCAGGGCCGGGCCGGCTTTACGGGTGATCATGGCCGCCGGGAAGTTCCACGGGGTGATGGCAGCGGTCACGCCGATTGGCTGCTTGATCACGATCAGGCGCTTGTCGGGCTGGTGGCCGGGGATCACATCACCGTAGATGCGCTTGGCCTCTTCGGCGAACCACTCGATAAAGGACGCGGCGTAGACGATTTCGCCCTTGGCTTCAGCCAGCGGCTTGCCTTGTTCGAGGGTCATCAGGCGGCCGAGGTCGTCCTGGTTTTCGATCAGAAGTTCGAACCAACGGCGCAGCTTGTTGGCGCGCTCCTTGGCAGTCAGTGCGCGCCAGGCCGGCAAGGCCTTGTCGGCGGCTTCGATGGCACGGCGGGTTTCCGCGGCGCCCATCTTTGGCACGGTGCCGAGAATCTCGCCCGTGGCAGGGTTGTTGACCTTGATGGTTTGACCATTGTCCGCATCGACCCAAGCGCCATCGATAAAGGCTTGTTGGCGGAACAACTGGGAATCTTTGAGCTGCATGTCGGCTTTCCTTAACAGCACCGCGCGCACGCGGAGCGAATTAGAGTTGTTGAAAGGCGCCTTGTGGGCTGCCGTCAGGGAAATCAGCCTCAGCACGCGAGGAAGTTAAATGCGCACGGGAGACAGAGCGTTTGAAATCTCAAACGAATCCTAGGATCAATGGGGGTACAGGGCAATAGTCTGTTCGAAAAAAAGAACGAAAACGGCGCATTTGCCGGGTTTATCTGATCAGCGTAGCGGAGGCGGGTTTCAGCGCGGTTTCCCCAGGTGCGCGGTGCAGGGCCTTTGTTCAGGAAATTCCTACCAGAAAGCGGCCAAAGACCGGCATGGACGCCCAAGGTCGACATGGGTATGATGTCGCCCGCACAAGCATCCGTAGCTCAGCTGGATAGAGTACTGCCCTCCGAAGGCAGGGGTCGTGGGTTCGAATCCCGCCGGGTGCACCATATACTAGTTTCTGGCTGTCTCAGACAGTCTACGAAACACCCAAAGAAGCCCGCCCCGTGCGGGCTTTCTTGTTTCTGCAGCTCCCCACTACCTCCCCTCCGCAAATCCCACCCAACGATAGCCTGGCATCCAAACAAACCACTAAGTACGATACCCCCTCACCCTCCGGAGCCCCCACGGATGAGCACCCCCACCCCCCAACCCTTCGCTCTCTGGCTACGCTCCTACTCCGGTCAGGTCGAGCTTCACCAGCATGACTTCCATCAAATAGTGCTCTCCCAATCCGGGTCGATGGAGATTGAAGTCGACGGGCGAGGTGGCAAGGTTGATGCGGGCCAGGGCGTGGTGATTTCTGCGGGCTCCCGGCATACCTTTCTGGCCGACACCCATAACAGTTTCCTGGTGGTGGATGTGCCCACTGGCCGTGGCGAAGCGCATAAAAGCGCTGCCGCGGAATTTGACCTGCTCAATGACAAGCGCTTTTTTGCGGTCAGGCCGGATATACGGCATTTGCTCGATTATGCCAGCAGCAACGGGGCACGGTTGATCGGTTCACTTGCGATGGCCGAGTCATGGAGTCGGTTGCTGTTGGGCTCTTTGCTACAGCCCGACGTGGCGCCAAATGACCTTGGGCAGCTTATCCTCGCGAAGGCGTTGGCCTATATTGAGCAGCACCTGGGCAACGCTCTGACAGTGCGTGATATTGCGCGCTATGCGGGCACCAGCGAACGGCGATTATATGTGTTGTTTGGGCAGCATCTGCATACAACCCCGTTCGCGCATATCGCGAATTTGCGCTTGAATCTGGCCGTTGACCTGCTGCGCCAGACGTCTTTGTCGATCATTGATATTGCGCATCGCGCCGGGTACGCCGACCAGAGCGCGTTAACCCATGCCTTGAAGAAAGCGCGCGATATGACGCCGGCCGCTGTGCGTAAACAAGCGCGACACCACTGAAAAAAATAGCAGCCCTGAACAATTTTTTGGCGGGTCTGATCAATACTCGCTCGCCTGAGCTTTCTATTGTTCCCGCTTGAGGTTTATCCGCAGAGGGGTTTGCATGAGCACTTCCAACCCATCCATCACTCTTGCCAAGGGCGCCGTCGGTGCGACGCTGATTGGGGTGATTGCCGTGTTTTTGTGGGCGTCTTTGGCGCTCCTGACCACCTTGACCGCCGGGATCCCGGCCTTTCAGTTGTTGGCGTCGAGCTTCGCGGTCGCGTTCGTGGCCAGCCTGTGCATGCTGGGGCTGCGTGGCGCTGCCGGGTTCAGCAGTTGGCGCCAGCCCTGGCCGGTGTGGGCAACGGGGTTTGCGGGTATCTTCGTTTATCACGCGTTGTATTTCTTTGCCCTGAAAGCCGCACCTGCGGCTGAAGCCAGTCTGATTGCTTTTTTGTGGCCGCTGTTGATCGTGCTGTTGTCGAGCTATGCCCCCGGCGAATCGTTGCGCAAGCGCCAGTTGCTCGGCGCTTTGCTCGGCTTAGCGGGGACGGCCTTCATCATGCAGTTGCGGGCGCGGAATGACAGTGCGTCGATGCCGGTGATGGGTTACGCCGCTGCCTTTGCCTGCGCCTGGGTCTGGGCGATCTATTCGGTGTTCAATCGGCGCTTCAGCCATGTTCCGAGCAGCATCATCGGGGGGATTTGCGGGCTGGTGGCGGTAGCTGGAGGGCTCTGCCATCTGGCTTTCGAAACCACGGTGCGGCCGGACCCAGGCCAGTGGGGAGCAATCATCGGCCTGGGGCTGGGCCCGGTCGGCCTGGCTTTTTTCGCCTGGGACCACGCGACCAAGCACGGCAACCTGTCGATGCTTGGCGCGCTGTCTTACCTGGCGCCGCTGTTCTCCACGCTGCTGCTGATCGCCATGGGGCAAAGCGATGCCAGGCCGATCCTGATGATTCCCGCGGTGTTGATCATCAGCGGTGCGGTCATCGCCACTTCACGCTCACGCGCGACCTCAGGGTGATTTCGACGGGCAAAGGAGGCAGACAATGAATCCTGCCTCACTTGCGCCCCTCAGACCCGAGCCGGCGACACAATGATCTTCACATTGTGTTCCTTGTTTTTGACCAGTTCCTCGAAGCCCTGGCCGACGATCTGCTCCAACTGAATACGCCCCGTCACCAGCGGCGTGATATCCAGCCGGCCATCGGCAATAAACGCGATCACGTCGGCGAACTCGCCGTTGTAGGCCAGCGCCCCCAGCACCTGTTTTTCCGTCGCCACCAGTTCGAAAAAGTTGAATTCGCTGGGCTCTTCGAAGATCCCCACCAGCACGCATTTGCCGGCCTTGCGGATCAGGTCGATGGCGAGTTTGGCCGTGTGCTTGTTGCCGATGCATTCAAAACTGACATCGGCACCGAGCCCGCCCGTGAGGCGGCGGACTTCGGCCAAGGCGTCGCATTGGTTGGGATCGAGCACGTGGGTCGCGCCCACTTCATGGGCCTTGGTTTTGCGCGCGCCGGACATTTCCAGGGCGATCACCTGCGCCGCGCCCGCCGCCTTGGCGCACATGATGGTGCACAGGCCGATGGTGCCGGCGCCGACCACCACGACGTTTTGCCCGAGCAGGCTGCCGGCTTTTTTCACCGCGTGCATGCCCACCGCCAACGGCTCGATGAGTGCCCCGGCTTCGGCCGGGAAGTTCGCCGGCAATTTGTACAGCAGGTTGGCCGGCACGTTGACGAGCTCGGCGAAGGCGCCATTGTTCATCAGGCCGGTGAAGGCCAGGTTCTCGCAGATGTTGTACAGCCCGTGGGTGCAGTAGTAGCAGATGCCGCAATGCTGGCAGGCATCGGCCGCCACCGGTTCGCCGACGCTGAAGCCTTGCACGCGGATCTGCACCCAACCGGCAGGCGGCGAAACGGGCAGGGGAACGTCTTAGACGCGGATATCTTGACGGCCGTGCCAGACAGCGGCACGCATGCTGCGTTGCGGGTTGTTCGAAAGGCTCATCGAGAAGTCTCCTTGAAACGGCGGGTACCGGCGCATCGGGCGGGTTGCCAGAGCCAGAGCAAGGCCGGTGCCAGGTCCGCAAAAAACCCTGGGCTGGCGTTTTTTAGAGCGCGCCGATGGGTATCCGGGGATGGCCGTTATCGCGGTCTAATGAGACGCGCCATGTCAGCGCGCACGAGGCCGCGACGAGACGCTGAGACGTTGCGTCTCGCGGTCTAAATCAGCCCACCGCGCCTGTATGACGTTTTGTCCTTCCATCTGTATCTAACGCGCGCCCTCCGACCGCCCTACCATCAGGCGCATCCAACCCGCGCAACGAAGTACCTACAGGAGTTAACCCATGCCCGAACTGTCAAACCTGCTGGCGTATGGACTGATTTCGCTCGGGATGGTGCTCACGCCCGGCCCGAACATGATCTACCTGATCTCGCGATCGATCTGCCAGGGGCCGCTGGCCGGGCTGATTTCGCTGGGCGGTGTGGCGTTGGGTTTTGTCGTGTACATGCTGTGTGCGGCGCTGGGTATCACCGCGCTGCTGATGACGGTGCCGTATGCGTATGACGCGCTCAGGCTCGGCGGCGCGCTCTACCTGTTGTACCTGGCCTGGCAAGCGCTCAAGCCGGGCGGGCGCTCGGCGTTTCATGTGCGTGAGCTGCCGCGCGACGGGCCACGCAAATTGTTCACGATGGGTTTTGTGACCAACCTGTTGAACCCGAAAGTTGCGGTGATGTACCTGTCGTTGCTGCCCCAGTTCATCACCCCCACCGGCCACGGCAGTGTGCTGATGCAGTCCATCGTGCTGGGTTGTACCCAGATCATGATCAGCGTGAGCGTCAACGCGGTGATCGCGATCATGGCGGGTTCCATCGCGGCGTTCCTGGCGGGCAAGCCGGTATGGCAGTTGGTCCAGCGCTGCTGATGGGCACGGTGCTGGCCGGCCTGGCGGTGCGCATGGCCATCGATGCTCGGCGTTGAGACGGGTTGTTGTAGTGAGGAGTTTGAGCTTTATGTCGATTTCTATGCTGCCAGGGCCTCGCGCAACACCTGCTCCAGCAGGATGAAAAACCCGTGGATATGCGCCTGTTTCAACGCCTGGGGCCGGGTGACCAGGTAGACGTCCAGCGACGGCAGTTCAATCTCCGGGAAAATTTCGCTCAGGCCCTCTGCCAGGAGACGCGGCAGCACCGCGACGCCCATGCCGCGCCTCACCGATTCAAGCTGCACGCTGAACGAACTCACGCGGATCGCGGCATGGTCCAGCCCCGCCGCCTTCGCCGCGCGCATGGGCGGCAACAGGTCCAGCGGCGGCAGCAAGGCGATACTGGCCGCCGTGGCCGGGGTGTGCGCTGGGCACCGCTGCAGGTAAGCAGCCTGCGCGAACACGCCGTAGTCGAGTGTGCCCAGCGCTCGATAGATCAACGAAGGTTCGCCCAGATGCGCGGTGCGCACGGCGATGTCAGCCACGCCGCGCACGATCTTGTGAAAGTCGGTGGTGACCAGTAATTCCACGGCACAGCCAGGGTGCAGGGCGGTAAAACGATTGGCCGCTTCCAGTATCGAGGCCGAAAAGCCTTCGCCGGCACTCACCCGTACCGTGCCGCTCAGCGCGGCCTGCGTCCCGTCCCCCTCGACCGTCGTCTGGCGGCGCAGGCGGCCTCGGCCGCCAGCGCGACGTCCACCAACGATTGCCCGCGCGAGGTCAGCCAGCATCCCTCGACGCCGCGCTCCACCAGCGGCTCCCCCAGGGCGGCTTCCAATTGGGTCAAGCGCCGGGAAACGGTGGACGCCGCCACCCCCAGCAACTGACCCGCTTGCAGAAAACTGCCACGCCGCGACACGGCCAACAGCAGACGAAGATCATCCCAATTTGCTTGCGACGCCATACCCGTGCTCATCCCTGGTCTGCAAATATGCAAAGCCATTATGCAGCAGTCGCCGTTTTTCACGCGTGGTCTCAGCGGTATATCTAGCGGCCTTCTAAACACTTGGTATGGCCTGAATGAACTCAAATCCCCACCGTCTGCACAGTACGTTCGTGACCGGAGCCACAGGTTTGCTGGGCAACAACCTGGTCCGCGAGTTGGTTGCACGCGGCTACGCGGTCAAGGCCCTGGTGCGCTCGCAAACCAAGGCTGAACAGCAGTTCAGTGACCTGCCGGGGGTGGAATGGGTGGTGGGCGACATGGCCGATGTCGGCGCCTTTGCGTCGGCGCTGCAGGGCTGCGACACGGTGTTTCACTGCGCGGCGTTCTTTCGCGATAACTACAAGGGCGGCAGCCACTGGGACGCGCTCGAAAGGATCAACGTGACCGGCACACGCGCATTGCTCCAGCATGCCTACGACGCAGGGGTCAGACGGTTTGTGCACACCTCTTCGATTGCCGTGCTCGACGGCGCACCCGGTACGCCCATCGATGAGACGTGCCTGCGCGCCGAAGCCGATGCGGATGACTACTACCGCAGCAAAATCCTCGCTGAGCGTGAAGTGATGAGGTTTCTGCAAACCCATCCCCGGATGGGCGCGTGTATGGTACTGCCTGGCTGGATGTGGGGGCCGGGCGACCGTGGGCCGACGTCCTCGGGGCAATTGGTCAAGGACGTGATCAATGGCAAGCTGCCGGGGCTGATCCCCGGCACCTTTTCGCTGGTCGACGCCCGCGATGTGGCCTTGGCACACATTGCTGCCGCCCAGTACGGGCGACGCGGCGAACGTTATCTCGCGGCCGGCCGCAACTTGACCATGCGCCAGTTAGTCCCGCTGCTGGGACGTATTGCCGATGTGAAAACACCGTCCCGACAACTGCCACTGCCCGTGCTCTACCTGTTGGCCGCCGTGCAAGAGACCTACGCCTACCTCACCGGTAAACCCATTTTGCTGAGCATGGCGACCCTGCGGCTGTTGATACGCGAGGAGCACCGCACCTCGTTCAACCACCGCAAGAGTGAAAAGGAGCTTGGTCTGAGCTTTCGTGCGCTGGAGCAGACCGTCACCGATACGGTGGCTTGGCACCAGCAGTACGGCGGGGTGTGAAAAAGCCCCAGGCCGACAGGCCTGGGGCTTTTTTGTGGGCACCAGCTCAACGCTTTTGCAGCGCCTCCAGGCGTACCGGCAGATCTTCCTTGGGAAAGCGTTTGTGCAACGCCAGCAACTGTTCGTCCGCCGCTTTGGTTTGCCCCGCTTCACGCAACCGGATAATTTCCCGCAGCCCCTCCTCCAACGAAGGCAGGGCAACCGGTGCGCGCTTGCTCATTTTTGCCATGGACTGATCCGCCATCGCGCCGGCAATTTCAGCCTGAACCGGCGCACTTTCGGCCTTGGGCGCGGCGGCGATGCGGGCCATCGGTGCTGGGGCGGATAACGCCTGAGGTGCCGGCCGGGCGGTTTCTTCGTGCAAGGCGGAGAACGTCGCCGTGGAGATTTCGGGTTGCGGCACCGGCTCGCGCATCACCACGCCGATCATCAACGCCAGGCCTGCCACGGTGGCGAATGCCATTTGCCAGCGCGGGCGTTGGCAGGCTTGCAGCCAGCGTTGCCACAGGTTCGGTTGCGGCGCCAGGGCTTCGCGGCGGGCGGTGTTGAGGATGAAGGCGTCGAGGGACGCGGGCGGCTCGCCCATGCTGTGTTGACGAAAATGCTGGAGCAGTTCGTCGTCATTGTCTGGGGTGTGTCGGGAGTCGGTCATACAGGTACCTCTTCGGCCAGCAGACGACGCAGTTTCTGCAAGGCGTAGCGCAAGCGGCTTTTTACGGTTTCCAGCGGGGCGTTGGTGAGCGCGGCGATCTGGGGCACTTCGAGGTCGCCGTGCAGGCGGAGCAGGAAGACTTCGCGCTGGTCTTCGGGCAAGGCTTGCAGGGCGGTGTCGAGGCGCGCCTGATCGCGGCTCAGGCTCAGCTGTTGCTCGGGGCCGGCGCTGTCGTCGGCCTGGGCGTGCAGTTGCTCGTCGTAGCTGTCGTGCAGCGGGTTATGGATGCCGTGCTTGCGCCAGTGGTCGATCAGGCGGTTGCGGGCAATCTGGAACAACCACGTGCGAAAGCTCGCCCGGCCTTGTGGCTGGGTGTTGCTGCGAATCAGGCTGAGCCAGGTTTCCTGGTAGATCTCCTCGGCCAGTTCGGCCTTGTTGCAGAGGGATACGAGGAAACGGTAAAGGCCCTGGCGATGCCGCGCATACAAGACTTCGAACGCGGCGGCGTCGCCGGTGCGGTAGCGGGCCAGCAGGGATTCGTCGCTGGGTGGATCATCGGGAACAGCCATGTACGTGTAGAGCTCCTTCTGTCAGTCAAAGCAGGATTAAGTGTGGGAGAGGGCTTGCCACCGGTAGCAGTTGAACAGTCAACCCATCTGTTACTGATAAACCGCCATCGGGGGCAAGCCCCCTCCCACATTTGATCTTTATCGTGTTTGAGATCAGGGCTTGAGGCTTTGGGCCAATTCCACCAGCTGTACGAATTCATTGCGCAGGCCGAACGGGTCATCGGCCCGCGCCGAGCGGGCCAGGGCGGCGGTGTCCTTCAAGCTCATGCTGCCAGTGTAGCGGCCATCGCCCTTGAGCTGTTGGGCGAAGGCGGCTACCGCCGCCGCGAAGCGCAGGTCGTCACTGGCCTTGGTGGTGTCTTGGCTGATAGGCCGCTCGATCAAGCGGCTATCACCGCCTGCCGCAGGCTTGTAGCGCACGCGCAGCATCGCCAGTTCATCGGACTTAGCTTCGGCCGCAGGCGCGCTGGCGTAGCGCAACGGCTCCAACCAGCCCTTCTCGCCCTTCGGTACGATTTCGTACAGCGCGGTCACGGTATGCCCTGCGCCAATTTCGCCGGCGTCGACCTTGTCGTTGTTGAAATCCTCACGCTTCAAGGCGCGGTTTTCATAGCCCAGCAAGCGATATTCGCTGACCTGGGCCGGGTTGAATTCCACCTGAAGTTTCACATCCCGCGCCACCACGGCCAGGGTGGAACTGAGTTGGTCCACCAGCACTTTGCGGGCTTCGCGCAGGGTGTCGATGTAGGCGTAGTTGCCGTCGCCCGCATCGGCCAGTTGTTCCATCAGGTGTTCGTTGTAGTTATCCACACCGAAGCCGAGGGTGGTCAGCGAGACGCCGCTTTTACGCTGCTCGGCGGCCATCTGCTTGAGGCTGTCGAAGTCGCTGATGCCCACGTTGAAGTCACCGTCGGTAGCCAGCAGGATGCGGTTGATGCCCTTGTCGATAAAGCCTTCGCGGGCCATCTGGTAAGCCAATTGGATACCGGACGCACCGGCGGTGGAGCCGCCAGCGGTGAGTTGATCAATGGCATTGCGGATCTTGGCCTTGTCGCGCCCCGAGGTGGGCTTGAGCACCACGCGGGACTCACCGGCATACACCACCAATGCAACCCGGTCCTGATCACGCAACTGATCCACCAGCAATTTCAGCGTGCCTTGCACCAACGGCAAGCCTTCACGGCGGTCCATGGAACCGGACACGTCCACCAGGAACACCAGGTTGGCCGGCGCCAGCTCCGCCACGGCACGGTCGGACGCCTTGATGCCGATGCGCAGCAGTTGAGTGTGCGGGTTCCACGGTGTGGCAGCGAGTTCGGTGGTTACGCCAAACGGTGAGCCGTCGCTGGGCAGTGCGTAGCGGTAGGGGAAGTAGTTGACCATTTCCTCCAATCGCACAGCGCCTTCGGGCGGCAGACTGCCTTGGTTGAGGAAACGTCGTACGTTGGCGTAGCTGCCGGTGTCGACATCGACGCTGAAGGTGGAGACCGGTGTTTCGGCCACGCGGTGCACCGGGTTGTCCGGCAGGTTAGCGTATTGCTCACGGGGTTCGCTGCGGTAGTCCATGGCCACTGCATCACTGCGCATCAAACCAGACACTCTGGGTGCAGGGGCTACCGCTCGCTTCACCAAGGCACCTTCGGTGCTGGCGGGCAGGTATTGCGACTCAGGCGCCAGGGCGACGGAGCTGGCGTTATCGCGCGGCGAGTGCGGCTCGCAGCCAGCCAGCGTCGCGAGTGCGGTGAGTGCGACGCCTTGAATGACATGACGCATAAGCAGCGGATCAGGACGGAGCATTGGGCTGAACCTCGGACATGAATGTTACGTTCATACCTTCAGACGCAACGCATGCAGGGTTCGGGTTTAGCGCCGTACTTTTTCTGCAAGCCCTATGAAAGTGTTTCTCCGTGTCACTCCATATATCTAACTTTTTATGTCTGCCCGGCGCTTTCGAAACCAATCGCAACCTGGAAATAACCACGCTGGCGCTGGCTCAGCCCTCGGATGGAAACCACACAAAAGCAAACACATTAATGGGCGCAACACCATGTGAGCAACATCAGGAAACGCTGATTCAGCGACACATAAACGGTTGGCAGCGCAATAACGCCAATGCCAATTTAACGGCCCGCAAATGGATATTGCCTACATGCATTGAAAAAGGACCAAGCCAAGCCATTCATAGGTCATTACTACAATGAAAGTACCCGCCAGCGTCTCCCTGTTTCCCTCTCCCGAGGTGATTTCGCCGATCACACAAAACACCGCTTCGCCCGCAGCAGTGGCCACACCGCATCGGCACTCGGGAACGGTCGATTACTCTCACCCCAGTGGGCCACAGAGCCCACCCTCTTACCGCGACAGCGATGCCAACGACACCTCACTGCGCCCAGACGATCCTCACATCGCCAAGATAAGGAAGCGGGCTTTTGATAAACAGCAAACCATAGCGCAGCTCACTCACAGAACGCCGTCCTGGCAGGACAAGAATAGAAATAACAAGATAGAAATTTCTTACTCTTTCAACAATAGCCGCTTCACCGAAACGCAAAAACAAGAAGCGCGGCGCTCCATTGAGTCCTGGGGAGATGTCGCCAATCTGGCCTTCACCGAAAACGGTGGCGCAGCAGAAGGCAGGCTGACGTTTGAGATCGCCAACGTCCCGAGCGCGGACGGCGCATACCCAACACCCAATGGCGGTGGGGGTGGCAGAACCCGTTATAACCCGCGGATGGCGACACGAGTGGTCATTACCCATGAAATTGGGCACGCCCTGGGGTTAAGCCACCCTGGTGTCTACGCCTTCACGGCCAACGAGAACCAACGCGTCTATGCTCAAGATTCAAGCGCGCACACGGCGATGAGCTATTTCAATGACCGCAGCAGCGGCAAAAACCTGGGTGCCAAACCCAAGGCCCCCATGATGGATGACATCTCTGCCATCCAGCAAAAATACGGTGTCAATCGCGAGACTCGCAAAGAAGACAACACCTACGGCTTCAACTCCAACACCCAGCGTGATTACTACACGCTGCGTTCCAGCCAGGACAAATTCGTCGGTTGCATTTGGGACGGCGCAGGCAACGACACCGTGGATGTATCGGGCTACAGCGCCAATCAAGTCATAAACCTCAGGGCGGGCTCGTTTTCCGATGTCGGCGGGTTCCAGGGCAATCTTTCCATCGCCAGGGACTGCACCATCGAAAATGCCATTGGTGGTTCAGGCCAGGATACGCTGATCGGCAACACGGCCAATAACCAACTCACAGGAGGGGGCGGCGCGGATCGATTACGCGGAGGAGGCGGTGCGAACACCTTCATCTACAACCAGGCGAGCGACTCCACCCCCCAAGCCCCCGATATCATCATGGACTTCACCAGTGGCACCGACACCATCAACGTGCACGCCGCCTTAAAAAACGCCAAAGCGACGACACTGAACTTTGTCGACAGGTTAACCGGCAAAGCCGGGGACACTCTGCTGTCCTACGATGCCAAAAGCGGCACTGGATCGGTGTCCATCGACCTGAATGGCAATGGGACAGCCGACTTGCTGATCAAGACTCACGGACAGGTCAAGCCTGGGGATGTTGTCAGCACCCCACCGCTGATTCACCATCGTCGCGACACCCGTACAGATATCACCCCACCGGTGACCCCGCCCGTCACGCCGACACCGCCGAAGGCACGCTTCTTCTTTGAAAAGGCCAGTGAGTCGACCTATTCCAATGCTCAAGTGCTCAAGGATTTCGTCAGCGCAAAGGACAGGATCGACCTGACGGGAGTGAGTAAAGAAGCCAATTCACCCTTTACATTGGTCGAGGCCTACACCGGCCGTATCGGCGATACGATAGTGAAGTACAACACGCGAACGGGTCGCTACTTTATAGGCGTGGATCTAACCGGGAATCGCAAGACCGACTTCCTGGTGAAGAGCACCCGACCGATAAGACCCACAGATATCGATGGCCTGGCATAACGGCATTCGCACAAGGTATTGAAAACGGCCCTCCCCGACCGCGAGGTTGAGGAGGGCCATATTCCAAGCGATGCCGCGTGCTCAGTCCGTACCGTACTTCGGATTACGCGGCCCGTACAAAATCCCCGCACGTTGCCCCGGCGACAGCAGGCGCGCACTGGTGATACCGGCAATCGGGTGCGCTGCATCGGTGGAACTGTTGATCACCTGCTTGACCGCCGCCGTAATCAACATGCCCACCAGGCCACCGCCGTTGTTGTTGCCTTCCTCGCTGGACGCGCGTGCGGTGCCGGTCCACAAGGTGGTGCCGGTGCGCAGGTCGACCAGTTTGGCCGAGGCGGTCACGGCGGTGTCGCTGGTAATCAGCATGTACTTGGTGCCGTACTCGCTGACGGTGATGTACAGCGCCGCGTCCGCGCCAAAGATGTCATGCAGCTTGGTCGGCGCCAGGCCCTGGATATCGTTGGCGGTGGTCAGACCGTTCTGGCGGAAGGTTTCGTCCACCAGAGCAATCGGCAACACGTAGTAACCGGCTTCGGCCAGCGGGTAGGTCACTTGCGAGACCAGGCTGTACGAGGCCTGCACTTCCGGGGATTCGTTGATCGGTGGCAGCACCAGGATCGACTTCGGCCGCGCCTGTTTATAAGCCGTGTAATCCACGGTCTTGGGCGTCGCACAACCGCCGAGCAAAGCCAGGGCCAGCAGGGCGCCAGTGAGTTTTAACAGGCTCATTTGGTGGCCACTCCGGTCTTGGCGTTTTTCAGCAGAAAGTCCATGTAGGCGGCGGACTCAGGAAACAGGGCCTTCTCGGTGCGAAATTCCTGCACCATCTGGTCATCCTTGCCCATGCTCAGGTACAGCATGCCCAGGTGCGCGTGGTAACCCGGCGGCGCCTTGCGGCCACTGGCGTTGATCTTTTGCAGATCGCGTTCCAATGCCTCGACCTGCGCTTCCTTGGGCTCGCCCTTGAAGTACTCATAAACCTGCGGCTGGTAGCTTTCCCATTGATACAGGGGTTGGGGCGCCGTGTGGCACCCGGCGACTGCCACGATTGCTGTCAGCATCAGCGCCAACTTCACTGCCTTGCTCATCCGTGTACTGCTCCTTGAGGTGTTGCTGATCAGTTGCGCGGGTTCCAGGCGCCGGCGTTGATGCCGTCGACCAGGCGGTTGATCGCTTCGCGCATGGCCAGGTCCAGGACCTTGCCATTGAGGGTTGAGTCGTAGCTGGCTGTGCCGCCGAAGCCGACCACTTCACGGTTGGACAGCGCGTATTCACCGGCGCCCTGGGTGGAATACACCACTTCGGAGGTGCTGATGTTGACGATATTCAGTGCAACTTTGGCGTAGGCCACTTGGGTCTTGCCACGGCCGAGGATGCCGAACAGCTGGCGGTCGCCGGTTTCTTTGCGGCCGAATTCGGTCACGTCGCCGGTTACCACATAGTCAGCGCCCTTGAGCTTCTGCGCGGTGCCTTTGATCGCGGCTTCCTGGGAGATTTCGCCCATGTTGTCGCGGTCCAGCACGCTGAAGCGGTTGGTTTGCTGCAGGTGGGTGATGAGGATGGTCTTGGCCTGGCCACCGAGACGGTCGACGCCATCGGAGAAGATGCCGCGCATGTAGCTGGAGCGGTTGTCGAACTTGCCTACGGCAATCGGCACGCGCACGCCGGAATAGGCAACGTGGGCGCTGGCAACTTGCTCCACCGGCATGGCGCGATTGCTTTCGGTGGCGCAACCGGCCACAGTCAGCAGCGCTGCGGCGGTGAGGCCTGACAGCAGGATTTTGGAGAGTGTTTTCACGTAGTGCTCCTGGAGTGAGAAATCGGTGTAGACAGCATTAACGAGAAGGAATGGCGCGCAGGTCATCGACGATGTCGCGACTCAAAACGCCGGTATAAAAACGCTCGACGCTGGAGTTACCGGAGTTGGTGATGATACCGCCCATGGTCCTCCATTTTTGCGCTTCACCCATTACGCCAGCCGGCACAAGGTTGTTACGCGTCTTGGCAAAATGCAGCACCTCGCCGCCGCCCTTCTTGACCTTGACCTGATAGCTGAAATCGACAGCGGCCAAAATGGTGTTGTCATCGACAATCAATGTCGAGAGACCGCCTTTGGAGTCCGGGATATGGCGCGTATAGACGATGCTCACATCCAGCAGATAGTCAGCTTTTTCCTTGCTGGTCGCATAACGCTTGGCGCTGAGCAGGCGGTCGACCAGATCGACGCCCAGTTGCTGGCGCACCTTGTCATCCGGCAAAAAGCGCTCGTTTTTGCCCACCACCTCAACATCGAAGGTATCGAGCCAGTAAGTGGCAGTCTTGGGAATGGTCACCGGCGCCGGAGAAATATAGTAATCCGGCTTGGAGGCGCAGCCTGCCATCAGGCAGGCAACGAGGAATACGGCAAACGCGCGCATGTCTGAATTCGTCCCTGAAAAGTATCGTGCTTTAAACAATCGGCGCATTTTACGGAGTTGAGAGGGCTTCTCAAGGGCTTTTGGTCGCCTGCGTGCGCCGCCGCACATTTCTCAAGTTGTGTACCATCCGGTCGAGACACTGTGTTGGGTCTGTTTATTAATAGGGATATTGCGTGTTTAAAGTTTTCCTCCGGGCTTCGGCCCTGCTCACCGCGCTGTCGATGACCGGCTGCGTTTCCTACACCGTCACCGGCCCTATCGCCGCCCCGCTCCACCCCGTAGCTGTCAGCAGCACGCGCAGTGCGCAAATTGCTGATGTGGCGGTGAGCGCCGCCGACGTCAACGAGGCCAACAAGGCTGCCATCAGCAGCTCCCTGACGGCCCAGATCACCCAGTACGTGCGCACGGCGGGTTACTTCAAGCAAGTCACCGAGTACCCGGTACGCCTGGGCGAGCAGGACGTGACGCTGAAATTCAACATGACCGCCCTCAAAGGCCATCGCGCACCGCACCCGGCGTACGTGCCCGGCGCGCTGCTGACGCTGACCATCTGGATCTGGGTCAACGGCCCGATCTACGTCGACAGCTTCGAGGTGGCCGGCGATCTGGTGATTGTCGACCGCACTGGTAAAGAGCTGGCCAAGGCCAAGGACTCGATCAAGTTCGAGCACAACGTCGGACTTTACAGCGGCCAATATTGGGCGCCTTCAATGGGCGGCCAACAGCTGACCAAACTGGTCGGGCAACTGCTCGACACCGCCACTGCCAACCTGGCCAAACCGTAATTTCAAGGAGCGAAGCATGAAAGGATTGATCAAACACAGCCTGGTACTCGCAGCGGTCTTGCTGACCGGTTGCGTGTCCTACTCGCAGCACGAACTGCCCGCCGTACAGACCTGGCCACCGACCGCCAACGCACCGGAGCAAAAGCCCACGGCGTATGTGCACACCACCGCGCAGAACCACGTCAACGGCGGCCCGGGCAACGCAGCCATCGGCGCACCGGTGGTTCTGTGGGAAAAAGCCGTGGCCGATTCGTATCGTGACTCCCAGCGTTTTTCGCGGGTGAGCACCGACAAGGTCGACTCGGACATCTACGTGGACGCCACGCTGCACAACAACGAGGAATATAGCCCGGTGTCGGCGTTCATCACCGGTTTCACGTTCTTCGTTATCCCGACCACGGCGAAAAACATCTTCACCCTGGAGACGGTGTTCAAGGACAAGGATGGCAAGGAACTGGGCCGCGTCAAAAAGAGCGAATCGGTGCGCACTGGATGCATCTGGTGCTGATCGTGGGCCTCCCGTTCCAGAGCGACACGCGGGAAGTGGTCGAGGCGCTGACGCGCAGTACGTTGGATGAGGCGGTGCAGCGCAAGTTGCTCTGATCAACCCAAGGCAACCAGCCCACAGGGGCTTTTGTGGTGAGCGGGCTTGTCGAATCGTCGCACCGCCCGCTCACTACAGAAGTGCTGCGTTTAGAAGGCGTAGCGCGCTTTGAGCATCACGCCGTCAGCATCAAAGCCACTGCGTGCCTGACGCGTGTAGGCAGCGCCCACGCTGAAGTCCGACACCTGGTAGTTCACACCCACACTGGCCTCGTAGCTGTCACGCGCCACCGATGCACCGGTCACGGTAAACGCCGAACCACCGGCCACGAAGCTGGAGGTTTGCGCCACGCGGTCACCCATCAGGTCGTGATAGGCCATCAAGGTCGCTTCCGGCTGCAAGCTGCCAGCGCCCATCGGCAGGTTGCCGGCCAGGCGTACGCCCGCGCCCAACTCACCCACTTCATAACGCTGCGACTGGGTGCTCAGCGCGGCCGAAGAGCCTTTCTCGTCGTAGCCATCCATGCGCACGTTGGAATAACGCGCGGCAACGCGAGGTTCGATCACCACCGCTTGCGACGGCTTGAAGCTGTAACCGCCGATCACGCTGGCCGACAACACATTGCTGTCGTAACTGCCCTTGGCCGTGGTGCCGGCGATGTGGCGCTTGCTGTCGTTCTCGTTGTGGCCATAGCTGAGGCTGCCGTCGACAAACCAGTCTTGCAGCGACCAGTTACCGTACAGCGACAGCGCGTGGCCTTCGACGTCGGTCTTGTTGCCCAGGTCCGAATGGATATTCGAATTGAGGTAGCTGTAGGCCACGCCCAGGGTGGTGGTGTCGCTCACACGGCTGTCCACACCCACCGCCATGCCGCTGCTGTTGGCCGAATAACCGTTGCTGCCGCCGCGACCATCCTGGTCCATGTTGCTGCTCAGGCCCTGCACCCACACGCCGCCGGCTTTTTTGGCTGCGCGCTGCTCGGTGAGGCGATTGAAGATCGCACCGTTGACCACGGTTTGGCCGGACAACGCCACGTCGAGGGCACCGCGGTTGACGTCCGGCTTGAGCTGGTCGCCGATCTGCGCCAGTTGCTCCGCAGTGCCGGCGTTGGCCAGGGCCTGGAAGACTTGATCGTCCGCGCTGAGTCGGCTCAGCACGCCGTTCTTGAAGGTATTGAGCACCGTCGCGGTCGACGCACTGGCACCGACACCGGCCAGGTCCTGCTGCACTTGCACGTTGTCTTTCACCGCCACCACGGCCTTGACCGTTTGCGCATCGGACGAATAGCTGAGCACGTCCAGCAGCGCTGAAGAGCTGCCCACGGACAAGCCGTTGTCTTGCACGCTGGTGGCTTGCAACAGGGTGTATTGGGTGCCGTTATCAGTGCTGGCGAAGTCGCCTGGCTGGGCGCTGACGGTCAGCTTGGATGCCTGGGCAAACGTGGCGGCACCGTTGACGGTCAGGTACGGCGTGGTCGGCACGACGCTGTCGGACAGGTGCATATCAATGCCCGCGCCGCTGGCCACATTGAGATTGCCGGTGATAGCGGTGCCAGGGGCCGAGAGGTTCAGTGAGCCTGAGTTGATCGACACCGGCGCGATGATGCGGTTGCCGGTGAAACCCGCCTGGCCGTCGATATTCACCGCGCTCAGGTTGAGCACGTCGCCGATGATGTCGCCACCGGTCCAGTTCAGGGTTGCCAGGTTGCGCGCATCGATGGCGGTACCGGCGTTGCTACGGATTTCGCCGGCTTGCTGGTTGATCTCAAACGATGACACTTGATCGGGGCCGACCAGAATCGCCGTGCCATCGGCGATGACCGTGCCACGGTTGACGATGCCACGCGAACCGCTCGCGCTGTTCTGGGCGAAGGTGGCCTCCAGGAACTCAAAGGCATTGGCATTGGTGCCCTTGGCCTCAAGCGTGCCGGTGTTGAGGATGTAATCGATGGTGCCGTTATAAAAAAATATGCCTTTGGCGTCATTGCCGTTGGCAGAAATCAAGCCGCTGTTTTCGATACGCAGCGGGCTGGTATCGGTTTCCACTTCGATGCCCCAGGCGCCTTCACCTGTCGCCCGGACAGTGCCGGAGTTGAGGATCTTGCCGCCGATGGTGGTCGGGGTGTTGTTGTCGCGGTCCAGCACGATGCCAATCGCGCCTTCGCCAGCCATGTCGATCAGGCCGGTGTTGGACACGTCGCCGCCGATGGTGGTGCCGTGCAGGTAAATGCCCTCGCCCCCGCCAATGTAGAACGGCGGCGGTGCAGGCGCCGACGGTGCCGTTGAAATGATCGTGCCGGAGTTGATCACGCTGCCGCCGATATTGGTCTTGCCGATTTCCAGGCCTTCGTCGCCACCGTTGTTCATCAGGATGTTGCCAGCCTGCACCACGTCACCGGTGACAGAGCCCGGGCTGAGGTTGGGCGGGCCGGTCCAGTACATCGGGTCCAAGGCAAAGCCTCGCACGGTGTAGCCGTCGGCATTCAGCGTGATGTCAGCGCGGTTGATCAACGAACCCTGGATGTGGGTATCAGCGACACCCAGCCCGGCAGGGGGCGCACTGGTCGGTGTGGTCACCTGGGTGGTTTGCCCGGTGAGGATCAGCGACTCGTTGTAGGTCTCGCTGACAAACTGGGTCTTGCCCGCTCCAAGGTCCACTTCCACCGCGAGCACCTGCGTGCTGATGGCGCCGACCATGATTGCCAACAGGCTTTTCTGGAACTGCTTACGCTTCATTTCAAACTCCATGAACTACAGGTCAAAGCCGCCAACAGGCCCGGCGGCAGTAGGTGTATCGAGTGAGGGGTCAAAGGACCCAGAGGCATGCCCTCGGCGCGTTTGCGAAATACACAGGCGCGACTATTCGCACCGCACAAGGCAGTGGCGAAGAAGGGAATAAGGGGAAAAAGCTCACATCAATCCTTAATGTTTTTGAAAACGCTGCAGTCCATGCAGCCCGACCGCGTGCGGGTGGGCGGGGTTACAGACCTTCGAATGTACGAAAAGGTTCGGGATTGTGTCGCAAAGATGTGTAGTCGATCACAATACGGCGGTGTTAGCGGGGAGCGGGCCCGGGTCGGCGGGGGGGGCTATGCCTTGCGTGGGTTTGGGCGGGGGGCTTATAGTCCGGCCGTCGTCCAACAGGGCGATCGGATTTGGCGATCCGTTGACCGTATGCGAGAGCTTTCTGCTTGATTGCAGGAGTTTCCGTACCCGCATTGCTGCTCTCTATGGCAGCTGTGCGCGGGAGACCTTCGGGTCTGCCGGAACTCGGTCCCGGTTCGCCAACCTGCGTACAGCTGTCACCCATTCGTTTGGCGACGATAGGTGACAGCCTCACTCTACTGACCGAGGTTTTTACCTATGAACCGCTACATGCCCCTGACCGGCCACGACTGCACCGTTCCCGCCCTGCTTATCGACACCCAGGCGCCCCTCGACGTGCTTCATGACGCCGCTGTGCACCGCATCCAAGCCGTCACCCAACTGCTGGAAAACCTGGCCTTTCGCGAACAGCTCAGCAGCGACGCCGTAGTGCTGCAGGACTTCGCCCATCTGCTGGCGATTCCGTTGCGTGACGGTTGTGATTTGTTGGATGCGATCAGTCGCAGGCTCAACGCCAACCCGGCGTGAGTTAAACCGGGCGGCCTGTGCCGCCCATCCCGTCATTGCCTGCAAGGCGTGCCGATGACCCGGGCGACTCGCAATGGGCTAGGGCTCAATCCAAAACCGGCCGACCACATAGGCGGCCGCTGCTGCGAGCACCACCACCGCAGCAACCCGACTGACCATAAATCGCACCGTTGCCCGCGGCGTGCGAGGCTGTTCAAACACAAACGCGAACAACAGCCCGATGGCGCACCACAGAACACCGGCCGCCGCCGAGCCCAACATTGACGCACGCCTATCGAAGTAGACCCAGACCAGCATGAACGCAGTGGCACTGACGGCCATTACCAGCAGGCACAACCCTTGCGCGACTCGACAGCCGATACTCAACGTGCGCGCCAGTAGTGTGGGAATACGGGGATTCATCGATCATCCTTGAAGAGAGAAAATAACTCAGCGCGCCGATTATCCGGGTTGTGGTAACCAGTCCCATGCACTAAACAACAGTGAGCCAGTTTAAATTAATAGATCACCGGTCAGCGTCACACCCTAACCAAGATGTCTCTTCTATTACAGGAACACTAACGGACATTAAAAAACCAAAGCACGAGACCTAAAGCAAATCCAGCCACGGCCATTTGCAGATAGAACAATGCATGCGCCTCCAAGAGGCTAATAATATCCTCACCACCACTCAGCCAATAACCCGCTATCTGAAAAAATGCACACATAGACACTAGCGCTAACGCCGAGGCGCAAGGCAGATAAACAGCTACCCACCAGGGTTCATTTTTTCTCATGGCCACTCCTTGCTATGTAAATACACGGTTTCTTTTCCACCTTATGAAGAAATAGGGGTCACAGAAATAGCAGAAATAGGAGTCAGACCACCAATATACATTGGTGCACTAATCGTGGTCTGACC
>NZ_JADDUM010000114.1 GCF_015163715.1 Pseudomonas cyclaminis | reverse complement strand
CCACGAGGGTTTTGCAGTGTTAGTGGAACAGTACAGCCGTCTTCTGCAGGGTCACCCACACACCCCACGCCAGCGGAATACCCACCACCAGCCAGGCGGCGATCGCCATTGGCACCGTGCCGGGAGCTGCTTTCCACTCCAGGGATGTGCTGGCATCAGCACCTTTGTCATGGCCCAGCGCCTGTTCGGCGGCAAGTTCCGCGTCGGTCATGAAGTACTTGTCGGCCACTGGACGCACCAGCAGGTTACAGATGAAGCCCAACACCAGGAGGCCGGCGAGGATGTACAAGGTGATGTCGTAGGCTGCGGCGCGTTCTACACCGATGCTCAACTGATATTCACGCAGGTAGTTCACCAACACCGGGCCCAGCACGCCCGCCGCGGCCCATGCGGTCAAAAGGCGACCGTGGATCGCGCCGACCATTTGCGTACCGAACAGGTCCGCCAGGTAAGCCGGCACCGTCGCAAAACCACCGCCGTACATCGACAGGATGATGCAGAACGCCGCCACGAACAGCGCCACGTTACCCAGGTGACCCAGGTTCGGGATCAGCGCGTACAGGGCAAAGCCCAGGGCGAAGAACACGAAGTAGGTATTTTTACGGCCCAGGTAGTCGGAGAACGAAGCCCAGAAGAACCGGCCGCCAATGTTGAACAGGCTCAGCAAACCGGTGAAGCCTGCAGCGATGGCCGCGATGGAGGCCAGTTGCCCGGCGTCCAGTTGACCGAACGGCACGTCCACACCCAGCAACTTGCCGCCAAACACTTCCTGCAGCAGCGGCGAAGCCATGCCGAGGATGCCGATACCGGCCGATACGTTCAGGCACAACACCAGCCATACCAGGCGGAATTGCGGGGTTTTCCAAGCCACGTTCACGTGTACGTGACGGTGGGTGATCATCGCATTGCTGGCTTTTTTCGCCGGCGCGGTCCAGCCCTCAGGCTTCCAGCCGGTCGGTGGCACGCGGTAGGACAGTGCGCCGCCGATCATGAACACGAAGTAGATCGCCGCCATCACCAGGAAGCTCTGCCATACGCCCACGCTGGTCGGCGAAGCGAAGTGCCCCATCAGCGCTGCGGCCAAGGGTGCACCGACCATCGCGCCGCCGCCGAAACCCATGATCGCCATGCCGGTGGCCATGCCACGCTTGTCCGGGAACCACTTGATCAAGGTCGACACGGGCGAGATATAGCCCAGGCCCAGGCCGATACCGCCAATCACGCCGGAACCGATCCACATCAGCCAGATCTGGTGGGTATAGATGCCCAGCGCCGAGATCAACAGGCCACCGCACCAGCACAGCGCCGATACAACACCGGCCTTGCGTGGCCCGGCATGTTCCAGCCAGCCGCCCCAGATCGCTGCCGAGCAGCCCAGGAAGATGAAGAACAGGGTGTAGATCCAGCCCAGCATGGAGATAGGCCAGTCACACTGGGACGAGAAGACTTGGGCGATAAAGCTCATGTCCGGCGCGCAGGCAACCGGCTTGGTGATACCCAGCGCCTTGGACAGCGGTAGCCAGAACACCGAAAACCCGTAGGCCATGCCGATGCAGAGGTGGATGGCCAGGGCGGCCGGTGGAACCAGCCAGCGGTTGAACCCGGGCTTGGCGATGATGCGTTCCTTGGACAGGAACGCTGGCTGTGCGGCGGTAGAACCGGCCACAGTGCTAGTGCTCATTGGTGTTTCCCCCAGTTATTAGTATGCGTCCGTCAGGCGCTCTCCCCCTCGGCCTAGCACGCAGAGCGTGGCCGTTTTTGTTGAGTGAAGCTCCATTTTGGCGCGACGATACGTCGCAGAAGGCGGACGAACACGCAGAGATTAGCATCTGCGGATGTCAGAAAAACCAAACTGATATCACTTTTTCAGGAGATTCTATTTTATTGACGCCAGAATCCCGCCCTCCTCGCCCGTAGATACAATGTAACGATCGGTGACCTGACGCCGGCCATCGGGCGTTATACTCTTCGGCTAAATTTTGAAATCGACATACAAGGACTCGCCCATGAAAGCGTTCGGCAAAATCCTGGGTCTGGTACTTCTCGGGCTGTTGCTGATCATTGTGGCTCTGGGCTTTGCCCTGACCCATCTTTTCGATCCCAACGACTACAAAGAAGAGATTCGCCAGATTGCCCGCGACAAGGCCCACATCGAGCTGACGCTCAATGGCGATATCGGCTGGAGCCTGTTCCCCTGGCTCGGCCTTGAACTGCACGAAGCCAGCGTGGCGACCCTGACCGCGCCAACCCAGCCCTTCGCCGACCTGCAGATGCTCGGCCTGTCGGTGCGCGTACTGCCGCTGCTGCGCCGCGAAGTGCAGATGAGCGATGTGCGTGTCGAAGGCCTCAACCTGCGCCTCAACCGCGACAAGCAGGGCCATGGCAACTGGGAAGACATCGGCAAGAATGTGCCCGATGCCACCGCCAGCACTGCGCCAGCTCCAGCAGAGCCGGCCCCCGAGGCCAAGCCGGAGAAGCCTGCACAGCCCATCCGCCTGGACATCGACAGCCTGACGATCAACAACGCCCGCGTTGAATACAACGATGAGCAGACCGGCAAGCAATTCAGCGCCGAAAGCATCCAGTTGAGCGCCGGCGCCGTGCACGAAGGCGCCAGCATTCCGGTGAAGCTCACCGCATTCTTCGGCAGCAACCAGCCGGTGATGCGCGTCAAGACCGAGCTCAATGGCAATCTGCGCATCCAGCGCGCCCTCAAGCGCTATCAGTTCGAAGACATGCGCATCAGCGGCGAAGCCACCGGCGAACCGCTGCAAGGCAAGACCGTGACCTTTTCCACCCAGGGCCAGTTGCTGGTGGACCAAGCGGCCAACATCGCCGAATGGACCAACCTGAAACTCTCGGCCAACCAGTTGCGCGCACTGGGTGAGCTGAAGGTCAACGATCTGGACAAGACTCCGCAGCTCAGTGGCGCCCTGTCCATCGCCCAGTTCGACCTGGCCAAGTTCCTCGACAGCGTCGGCAACCCCCTGCCACCAATGGCCGAAGGCAGCCTGAGCAAGGTCGAACTGGTCAGCCGCCTCCAGGGCACGCCGACCAGCCTGGCGCTGGAAGACCTGAACCTGAAGCTCGACGGCAGCACCTTCACCGGCCGCGTCGCCGTGGATGATTTCGCCAAGCAGTCGCTGCGCGTGCAACTCAAGGGCGATACCTTCAACGCCGACAACTACCTGCCGGCCAAGTCCGAATCCGCCAAGGGCGCGACCGCCGCCCGCCAGGCCGAAGTACAGAACAGCGAAGCCGGCGCCATGGCCGCCGGCGGGACCACACCGCTGCCGGATGCACCGACCAAAGGCGCCTGGAGCACTGACAAACTGCTGCCCCTGGCCCATCTGCGCAAGCTGGACGTGAATGCCGACCTTGCTTTCGGCCAACTGACCCTGAGCAAATTGCCGATCCAGGATGCCGTGCTCAAAGCGTCCGGCATCGACGGCCAACTCAAGCTCGACACCCTGAGCGGCGGCCTCTACAACGGCAGCTTCCAGGCCAATGGCACGCTCGATGTGCGCCAGGACATTCCAGTGCTGGCACTGCAAAGCCGGATCAAGCAGGTCCCGGTCGAACGCATCCTGCAAGCCCAGGGGCAAACGCCGCCCGTGAAAGGCCAGGTCACTCTCGACAGCAACCTCAGCGGCCGTGGCAATAGCCAAAAGGCGCTGATCGACAGCCTCAACGGCACTGCCAGCTTTGTGATCAACAACGGTGTGCTGCTCAATGCCAACCTTGAACAGCAACTGTGCACTGGCATCGCCATGCTCAATCGCAAAACCCTGAGCGGCGAACAGCGCGGCAAAGACACACCTTTCCAGGAATTGAAGGGCAACCTGACCTTCCGTAACGGCGTGGCCAACAACCCCGACCTGAAAGTGCGCATCCCCGGCCTGGCGGTCAACGGCAACGGTGATATCGACCTGCGCGTACTGGGCATGGACTACCGCGTCGGCATCATCGTCGAAGGTGACCAGCGCGAAGTGCCGGACCCGGCCTGCGAAGTGGGCTCCAATTTCCGCAACATCGAAGTGCCGCTGCGCTGCCGTGGCCCGCTGGAGCTGGGCGCCAAGGCCTGCCGCCTGGACAAGGACGGCTTGAGCCAGGTCGCGATCAAGGCGGCGGGTAACAAGCTCAGCGAGAAGCTGGAAGAGAAGCTCGACAAGGTAAACCCGCAATTGAAAGATGCATTGAAGGGCCTGTTCAAGCGATGAGAAACGAGCAGTTTTCACAGGCGGTGCTCGACTGGTACGACCGCCACGGTCGCCATGACCTGCCCTGGCAGCAGGGCATCACGCCTTACCGGGTGTGGGTCTCGGAGATCATGCTGCAACAGACTCAGGTGAGCACCGTGCTCAATTACTTCGACCGGTTCATGGCGTCCTTGCCAACGGTCGAAGCCCTGGCCGCTGCGCCGGAGGACGAAGTGCTGCACCTGTGGACCGGCCTTGGCTACTACACCCGGGCGCGCAACCTGCAAAAGACCGCGAAGATCGTCGTGGCCGAATACGGTGGCGAGTTTCCCAGGGATGTCGAAAAGCTCACCGAACTGCCCGGCATCGGCCTGTCCACCGCCGGCGCGATCGCCAGCCTGAGCATGGGCCTGCGCGCGCCGATCCTCGACGGCAACGTCAAGCGCGTGCTGGCGCGCTTTACCGCACAAGAGGGTTACCCAGGCGAACCCAAGGTGGCCAAGCAGCTGTGGGCCACCGCAGAACGCTTCACGCCCCATGATCGCGTCAACGCCTACACCCAGGCGATGATGGACATGGGCGCCACCCTGTGCACGCGCAGCAAACCCAGTTGCCTGCTGTGCCCGCTGGAAAAAGGCTGCGAAGCTCACATGCTCGGCCTTGAGACACGCTACCCGATCCCCAAGCCGCGCAAGACCATCCCGCAGAAGCGCACGCTGATGCCGATGCTGGCCAACGCCGAGGGCGCGATCCTGCTTTACCGTCGCCCCTCCACCGGCTTGTGGGGCGGCCTGTGGAGCCTGCCGGAGCTGGACAACCTGGAAGACCTCGATCACCTGGCCATCCAGCATGCGCTCGAACTGGGCAAGCACCAGGAACTGCCAGGGCTGATCCACACCTTCAGCCACTTCCAGCTGGCCATCGAACCCTGGCTGGTCCAGGTCGAGGAATCCGCCCATCACGTGGCCGAGGCCGACTGGCTCTGGTATAACCTCGCCACCCCGCCGCGCCTGGGCCTTGCCGCACCGGTGAAGAAACTGCTGAAGCGCGCGGCTGAAGTATTGAACGCAGGAGTGTCGTCATGACCCGCACCGTAATGTGCCGCAAGTACAAAGAAGAACTGCCAGCCCTGGAACGCCCTCCGTACCCAGGCGTCAAGGGCCAGGACATCTACGACCACGTCTCCGCCAAAGCCTGGGGCGACTGGCTGAAACACCAGACCCTGCTGATCAACGAAAAACGCCTGAACATGATGAACGCCGAAGACCGCAAATACCTGGCGGGCGAGATGGACAAGTTCTTTTCCGGCGAGGATTACGCCAAGGCCGACGGCTACGTGCCACCTGCTCAATAATTGATCAAAAACCGGGGTCGGCACGTAAGCGACGGTAATAATTAAATATTTTTTGAAAACTTGCTTGACGACCCCCTGAAAAACCCGTTTAATGCGCCCCGTTGCCCAGATAGCTCAGTCGGTAGAGCAGGGGATTGAAAATCCCCGTGTCGGCGGTTCGATTCCGTCTCTGGGCACCAAATACCGAAACCCCTGATTCCGCAAGGTCTCAGGGGTTTTTTAGTTTCTGGACCTCCAAGCTGCGCCCCGAAGTCGTACAAAGGAGGCGTACAAAGTGGGTGCGATGCCACAACCGTTCAAATGCCCAAAGACCGGGAACTTCTATTACCGAAAGGTCATACCTGTGGACTTGCGCGCCTTGGTTGGTCGCGGTCGAGAATGGAAAGTCTCCACGGGTACCAAGGTACTGTCTGAAGCGCGCATCCCGTTTATCGAGGAAGCGGCCCGTTGCGAAGCTGCTCTTGCCCTCGCCCGCGCATCCTTGAAGGGAGAGTCCTCCCTACTCCCCACGGACGCCCCAAAACTGGCTGACCGCTGGATTAGCGCAGAACTGAAGGTGTGGGAACGCGACCCAGAGCGCATATCCGTGTTCCTCGCTACATCCGGAGGGGAAAAAGTTCTGCCGGAAGACGTGATGGAAGATGAGGCCGGTAGTCTTCAGGTCATATTGACCGAAGCCATGCGCGAGACTCTCCGCCCTTTAGGCCATCCTGTCCCCTCACCTACTACCTCAACCTACACAGCCCTCTACATGGAGTTCTTCCATGCGTGGCGAACCCTTTGTGAGACCGCCATGAAGCGCCACCACGGCGATTGGCGTGCGACCCCTGACACTACCTCTGCGTCGCTTCCCCTTTCGCACGAGACCGCCCCAGAGAAGCGCTCTGGGATGGGGCTACGGCTATCGGAGGTCTTCGCCATATGGGCCGAGTCCAAACGCCAGGACGCTGCCGGCTTAGGTGATATTTCGAAGACCATAGCTGAATACCAGGACGGCATGCAGCGCCTTATCTTCCTGATAGGCGACGTTCCGGCCGCCCAGGTCTCCAAAACCACCATCCACAACTTCCGCGTGTCCCTCGGCCAACTCCCAAAAGGCCGCTGGAAGCCTGGGCTGACTGTGGAAAACCTCCGCTCCCAAGTTGGCCAGGGCGGTGCGTCGACAATGCAACTCCCGACCATACGGAAGAAACTGGCAGCCCTGTCCACAGTCTTCAAGTTCGCCTGCGACCGTCTGGAAGCTATCGACGTGGACCCGGTAGCCGCATCCGGCGTACTGCGCGACCTCCGTAACGCAATCAACAAAGGGGCCCTCCATCAGGAGGCCCATGAGAAGGGGTACACTCAGGCGGAACTGGTGTCCATCTTCAGCAGCCCCCTATTCCAAGGAGCGTGGGTCCCCCAGCGTGCAGACTACGGACAGGCCTTGTACTGGCTACCACTACTGATGGCCTACACAGGAGCCCGCCGCGAGGAGGTCGCCCAGCTCCTGGTATCCGACGTAGAGCAGGACGCGCTGTCCGGCGCTTGGTGCATCGCCATTCGCCCAGGTGAGGGCAAGTCCTTGAAGACCGCCAGCAGTCGCCGCAGAGTGCCGCTGCATGATGATCTTCTTGCCCTCGGCCTTCTCGACTACAGGGAAAGCCTACCCGCCGCCGGCCGCCTTTTCCCGCAGTTGAAGCCACATAAGGATGGACTGGGCCACGCCGTGGGTAAGTCCTGGGACAAGTACCTTCAGGAGGTGGTCTGCCTCCAGACGACCGCTATGCCCTCCCACGGCTTCCGCCATGCCTTCAAGACCCTGTGCCGCGAAGTCGGCATACCTAAGGAAGTACATGACTGGCTGACCGGTCATGCCGCCTCGAACGTGGGGGACACCTACGGCAAAGCTCCAATATCCCGTATGGCAGACGAGCTGAAGAAGTATCCAAGCTTAGCCCGCAAGGCCGGTCTTCTGCCGCCCTGAAAGCTACAGGGGGGGGCAGACGCGGGTACGTCATTCCCCCAGCAGGGGTTCAATGTTTACTTGGATTCGCTGCAAACCACGTTTTTTCTGGGCTGCGCCCTTCTGGTGTCGGTACGGGGTGTACAAATTGAACAGTAGAGGCTCAGAAGCCCGTATGGCATGGGCTGGAGGGGAAAACGTTAGAAGTCGGCCATCCTGTTTTTCCAGTCAGCCAGCAGATCGTCACTGAGAGCTTTGAGGTAGACCCGTATGGCCTCGCGTGCCTCAGGGCAGGCTGTTTCCTGGAAGGCGTTGCGGACGGCGTCGAGGTGGTCAATAGCGGCCCTTGCGTCTCCTGGAGGAGGTGGTGGGCGGACGCTGTCGTCCCCCTTGGCCCTTCGATTGGCGTCGCCGTATTGGTTGAACAGTTTCTTGAAGTCCTTCTCCATCCAGAGCCGGATGGTGGTGTGTGGTCGGCCTAAATCCTGGGCTATTTCACGGTAGGACTTCCACTGCCCTCGACCCTTCTTGTAGCGACCAGTGCGCATGTAGACCTTGAAGACCTCCCGCAGCTCACGGGATTTCAGGGGGAGCCCGTGGGTCAGGTTGGCATTGGCTGCCATCCATTGAGCATCGTCCCTGGTGGTTTCGGTGATGACCGCCTCCGCTTCCAGGTAGCCCAGGTACTCCAGGGCTTCAGCTCGGTGATAGCCGTCAACAAGGCAAGGTACGCCGTCAACCAAAGCAACTTGGAGCGGTGGTAATACCTGCCCCGCCTTGATAGCCGTTGCGTATCGTTGAACCGTGTGAAGACAGAGCTTCGACCGTACTTGGAAGTCTTTGGAGCGGCAGAGCTGGGCAATGGTGACTTTTGCTGTGGTGGAGGTGGTGGCTGTCGTCGTGGATAAGTTTCCCATGTGGCCCCCTTACAGCTCGATGGAGCGGGGGGCGATGACGCTACCTGGACGCCTTACGGGTCCTACCTGGAGCCAGTAGGGTGCAGCTTGGTCGGGCATGGCCAAATCCAGGAGGTCGGTGTCCTTCCAGTGAAGCCCAGCAACTAGGGCGAGCTCGATAGCTTCGGCCAAGCGGACGTCGCGGCCTTTCTTCTTCACTAGGCACTGGGCAAGTTGCGCAAGACGTTGGACATGGTCACGGCGCATATGCAAATTGAACCGGACAAGGGTTGAGGGGATGTTGCGGTACATGGATGAGTGTTCCTTGGGGATCGTGATAGCAAACACAAGCGCCCCGCCATAGTGGTCCGGGCAGGGTGAGTTTGTTCGCAGGGGATGGGTGTTTGAGGTGTACCAGACGGAATGCCAGGTGCGGTTGTACAAGGAATGGCGGTAATTCCCAAGGACGGGTGCTAAAGGCGCTTTATTGGGGCATTCGGATCGTCGCCCTGGTTATCCCTGGGTTCTGACGATTCATGGCTTAGGCCATCAGGTAACAGACCGAACCTTCCCGGGTGCGCCCCGGGCTGGTTGGTGCTGACCTACGAATTTCAGCCTTATGCCACCACTGCATAGGACGTTCAAACCTGTCGACCTCTGGCATAGGCGACATCTTCCTCAACGGTCCTCCCCAAACGTGGGTCTTTGATAGTTAGACCACGGATGAAGTAAGCCTGGAACTGGTCTCGCCCTTCCAAGGTGACAGTGTCTGCATGGAGCAGCCGCGCAGAATAAAGCATGGACAGGCATGCCCGAATATCCGCTCGCCTGACGCCAGTGGCTTGCTCGAGGTGTTCATACGTTTGTGCAGTCCAGTCGTAGTCATTATTCCGCCTAGCGGCGAGCAGAATATAGATTTTCAAGGCCCCCAAGCACACGACCCCGCGATTCCCAATGTCCTTCAGGTTTCGTTTCAGTAGCTCTGTTGGGATTTTCGCCCAGTAGGTGTCTTTGATTGGCTGCACCGTATATTTATGGGCGTAACCGCCCTGTACACGGATGAGCTTTAGGTCACTCAAGACATCGAGCCCTTTCCTAATCATTGGCCGGGAGAGACCTGTAAGGGTTTCGAAGTCGTTGTAGGAAACGATTGCCGAGTCCGTCTTGAAATCCGCCTGCACGGCTATAGCCAGAAGACACTTCAGAGCTGAGATGCTTGCCCCAGTCGAAGGTCCGGCCGGGAACGCCCGCAGGTCACATCCATTTTCCCGGGTCCATCCAGTAAGCAATTTGCTGAACGCATAAGCCATTGCGATTAGTCCTTCTTCGAATTAGTCAGGTGCCTGACCACTTGGGAAAGAACAACCAGGGCGACGATGGATACACAGGTAATCAAAACGGCTGGGTCAGCGTGGGACAGAGCCTTGGCTAGATTTGCAATAGCGTCCATTGGAGGATGCCTCTGTTTGTGAATGTCGTTCCAGTAAGCACTATACGAAATTGTTTATCTAGAAAGGGTGACATGGATAGCACTGGAACAAAATGGCTACAGGCCTTTATAATAAAGGCTCTCAGGGTTCCGTCAGATAAAAATGGAGTTACCAAATTGGTAAATGGTAAGGGATTATTTGGGGGTTTTTGGTTAACGAGAGCCCCATAGAAAAACCACTCAGTAAATGGCAACCCCCCCGCTCGTGAAATATCAGGTTGGTAAAGACGTGGTCACGGCAGTGGTTGATAGGCGCTTGGCTCGTTGCACAGTCGCCGTACTGGTGCCGGTGGCTAATGCTGTTTCACGGATGCCCATACCCTTCGCCAAGCACGCCAGAATGCGTTTGTGCTTGTCTTGGTCGATAGACTTACCCACGTAACGCTTGTCGTTCTTGGCCTTCTCAATGCCCTGCCGCTGACGCCGGAGACGATCTTCGTAATCCTTCCTGGCTACAGCTGCGAGCATGTCCAACAACATGGCGTTGACGGCCTCTATGACGCGTCCTGTGAAGGCGTCAGCGGCGTTATTCGTGTTAGCCGGTGCCATGGCCACGTGTGACGTCGGCAAGTCCAGAGACACGACCTTAACGCCCTTGGCTTTGATGACCATCAGGAGTTTCTTCCAGTCGTCCTCCGTCAGACGTGATAGCCGGTCTACCTGTTCAATCAGGAGCACGTCCCCGGGGTGAGCGTCGTCCAACAAGCGGAAAAGTTGAGGCCGCTGTAGGGACGCTCCGCTTACGTTCTCGATGTAGGTCGTGGCTATGGGGTGCCCGTGGTACTTGGCGAAGTCCACCAACGACTGTTTTGCCCTTGTGGCGTCTTGTTCGGCGGTGGAGGCGCGGAGGTAGGCACGGATGAACATGGAGTGAAGGTCCTGTGGTCGTATAAGTGTGGTCACTATAGCCGTGGTCGCAAGAGTGGTCAATGAGACCTAAACGGATACGCATGACCACACCCTTATCCGTGGCTGTTCAGGTATACCCAAATAAACACGTCATCCCCAGATTCAAGCAATACAAAGAAAACAAGGGCAAGCATCGCCCACGCCCCCGCACGTCAAGGAATCACGTTTTGTGCGACCCGCTCATAAAGCGAATGGGGGCGCCATACTCTCGAATTACCCGTACCTCACAATCGACCCGCGAGCCCCCCAAAATGACGCCAGGAATAGCGCAGCTACGCGATCCTGAATACTTTGAGTGAGTTTAGAAATTGGATACTGCCGGAACTTTACCCTCAGCAGACCTACCCGGGGAGGGGGGGAGAAATCGAGGCACTGGTATAACTTAAAGGCTCATAGATTTCTGCTATAAAATAGCCACACCTATACTAATATCGGTGTAGACGCGCCCTACGATTATCTATGCCAGGTCGACAGTGTCGACACGTCGCTGGCGTACCTGACCTTGCAGATAGATTTTGCCGCACTTCGGGGGCTGCGCAGGATCTGGGTGATGATGGTTTGTGAGGTTTTCGAATACGCACTTGTCGGCGCAGAGTAGGTTCGCTTACCTTAGGGGTAGTATCGATAGAACCACGCCGCTGCGCACGGTGTCATGGACCGAAAACTAACGCCTCAAAAGGACATCTACAATGGCCGAAAACCTCCCGTACAGTAACTCCGTTGGTACGCTAGTAAATATGCTGGAGAAGATAAAGACCGCCTCAACTCCGGAGAGATTCACTCAGGACTTTGTCTCGACAAAACTAGGCATGAAAGGTGGCACCGCCGCAGGGTGTATTCCCCTGTTGAAAAAAATGGGATTTGTCGCAAGTGACGGCTCTCCTACCGATTTATATAAAGAATTTAGAAACCCCGAAAAATCGAGAATAGCGGTAGGCAAAGCATTCAGAAAGCTTTACCAACGCTTGTACGAAATGAATGAATATCTTCATGATGCGAGTGACGAGCAAATACGTGGCATGGTTGTTGAGTGCACTGGAGGAGAAAAAGCGTCGTCTGCAACTAAGTTCACTATAGCAACCATTAATGCGTTACGGAAAATAGCTGACTTTGATACTGCAAATGATGACGGAAGTGAATCCGGAGATCCGATAGTTAGCAGAATCCACTCCTCAGAGCCACCTCTTCTCCCACCACCGATACAAACGTCCTCTCACCAGCAAAGCGCAAAAGGGATCAATCTTGCGTACACAATAAATCTCAACCTACCAGCCACAAAAGACATTGAGGTTTTTAATGCCATATTCAAGAGTTTGAAAGAGCACATTCTGGGAGATTAGCAATGGCATTTGAAGAACAAGTTAAATCCTTCGGAATGACTAACATGCTGATTGAGTCAGAAATTGATCAACTGGAGAAAAGGTTAGACTTATCATTGCGAGACAACGCTGCATCACGAGAAGAAACGCAGAGTGATATAGAGAGAGCTTACTTCCCTCAATTTGCAAAAGCGCTACGTGATGAAGCTGCGGAGATGGCGCATAGTTACGAACTGTTCTACTGCCTTGAAAAAACAATAAGAAGCCAGATAACGGAGTTGCTTGCCCTAACGCACGGTCCCGAATGGTGGAGTGACAAGGTAATTCCACAACAAATCGTAGGGGATGTTAGAAAGCGAATACAGAGAGAGCGAGATTCCGGCATCACACCTCGTTCATCGGACCCACTTGACTATACTAATTTTGGTGAGCTCGGGGAGATCATACGTTCCAACTGGCAAGTTTTTTCCGGCATCCTCAACAATGTTAAGGCGATGGACAAAGTAATGTTCAATCTCAATTCACTAAGAAACCCAATAGCTCACTGCAGCGTATTGGCCGAAGACGAGATACTAAGACTCAAACTTAGTCTCCGAGATTGGTTCCGACTCATGGATTAGTCAAGACGGTTCGCAGCCAATGCTCGACCGGAATCAATTAGGTTAGGTGATAGGTTTAAGTTTTATAGCTCGTTGATGGTGGCCGTACTGGCCCCCCCCGACGGTGCGACACTCAACTAGTTAGGGATAGCGCCATGATCGACATCGCTACTATAAGTGCAGCCTTCCAAGGCCTTACCCTTACCAAAGGGCTCCTGAACGCGGCTTACGACGCAAAAGTAGACTCGGACGCAAAGGCAAAAATAAGTGAAGCACTTGAGCGCCTGGGCCAGGCCCAAGATGGCATGTTTACACTCCGTGAAGAACTCAATCGATTGCAAAATGAGCGGGAGGATTTGCAGCGCCGATTGCAGGTACTGGAGTCGTGGTCAACGCGTGCGAAGGATTACGAACTCGTCCAAACCAATGGTGGTGCTGTCGTAAACCAATTCAAGAGCAGCCCGCCGCACTACGCTTGCCCTGGCTGCTTCAACAAGCAGCAAATCCACCCGCTACAGGACAATCGCACTGACTCCGGGAAGTTTCGCTGCACAGGCTGTGGAGCGGAGTATCCCATCAACCCGAAAGCCCCCCCGCCTGCCCCTCACACCCCAAGACGAATAAGACCGATGAGAACCCGGTAAATCCTAGAATCTGGTACACAGGACTGGTACACTTTTGCACCTACGTCGGCCCACAAGCCACGTAAACAAAGGGGTTACAAGTTCGATTCCAGTGTCGGCGGTTCGATTCCGTCTCTGGGCACCACTAATTAGTTTCAGGTGGTGCAAACGTCATCTGAAACACACAAGAAACCCGCCAAGTGCGGGTTTTTTGTTGCCTGGGATTTAACCCTGACGCCCCCTCCTGTTACCCGCGCACTAGTAGCGCTATGATATGATTCAAAATGTGCCAAGGTAGGCGAATAACAGTATGCGGATGCATCCCTCCTGTAACCCGTCAGCCATTGCCACGTAGCATCGGAACAGGCAACGACGGCGGATCCAGTATCCCCGCGCTCCTCGCCCAAAACGCTGCAACTCCACACCCCCACTTCTACACCACCTTGGGTCATGCCCAAACGGTGAGAGCCTGCGCGCAAGAGCAGCGGAACAAGGACACATCATCCGGCGATGCGCAGCCCGGCGTATCGCTTACTCATACGGGCACATGGAGAAATAAATGGCATACACATCGATCATTTTCAAAAACCCGAATACGGGCGCGATGAAGGAAGCTCCAGTCGGTTTTTCGTGGACAACCTTCTTTTTCGGTTGCTTCCCGGCACTGTTTCGCGGCGACGTGAAATATGGCTTGATCCAGTTCGTCATTGCGATGATCACCATGGGCGTCAGCAACATCGTCTTCGCGTTCATCTACAACAAGCTCTACATCAAGGATCTGATCGGCCAAGGCTTCAAGGCTCAGTCCATTGCCAGCGGCGACATGAACTTTGCCTCGGCCAAGATCGGCATGCAGATCCCTCAGCTGGAAACCGCGTAATCCGTATTCGACAAAAAGCCTGCTGAACGCAGGCTTTTTGCTGACCGGCTGACTCACCTCAACAAAAACACCATCAATGGATTGTCGTTTAACCGACCTTCAAAATCCGGGCTCTGGTGCTCCAGCGGCGTCCCCGCCAGCAACGCGGTTTCCTTGCGCGCCACGACCACCCAGGCTGGCCGAGGTACATCGGCTAATTGCCCAAGCTCACGACCGCCGATGAATACCGGCTGCTCGTCGTGATCCAGGTTCATCATGTAGCGCACCGCCCACGTATCCCGACCGAGGTCGATAAACACCAGAGGCCCCGGCTGCGTTGCACGCAGCGCTTCAACTTGGCTGACAAACTGCCGGGTATCGAACTGCAAGTCCTTGGCCGGCTCCACCACAGCCACCAGCAGTAACCACTGCGCCGCCAATGCAATCAAGCTGAGCGACACCAGCCGCCCCAAGCGCCGCCAAGCAATCAACGCAGCGACTTGCAGCAACACCAGCACGCCGACCAGCAACGGCAGCGAAACGTCTGGCCAGTAACCGTGCTTCTGCCACCCATGCCGGCAGACAAAGACTACAACCACACACAACGCCGGTAGCGCTGTGACAAGCCCTTCGTAGCAGCGGCGCACGCCCGCAAGCCACCCTTGCGCCTGTAGGAGCCCATAGGCAGCGACAGCAGCAAACATCGGCACCATGGGCAAGATGTAATAGGCGCGCTTGAAGTGCGGCAGCGACAACCCGAGCAAAATCATCAACCCGCAGGCACCGAGGCGCACAGCCAATTGCACCTGCCCATCAAACCGTTCATGCCAGCGATGACGCAATGCAACCAGCGTGGCCAGCGCCAGCGGCACCACAGGGAAGTAGCGATACAAACTCAATTGAAGATAGAAATAGAACGGCTCGCCGCTTTCATCCAGGCGCCCGCCCACCTGCATCCTGAACACCTCATCAGCAAATGCATCGCCACCACCGATGCGCGCCAGCTTTATCAGCAACCACCAACAGGCCGCCAACAACACCAGACCAACAAGGCCGTGAATCAGCACCTGCCTGACCCGCTCCCGAGGATTGCCAAGCGCCCAATACACACAGACCACGCCGCAGACCTCAATCAAGCCCAATGGCCCACGCACGGCAAAGCCGAGGACGAACAACGGGAACACCGCCAACTGCCTCAGTCGTGAACCCACGCGCTCGCCGCTGTGCAGCAGGTAGAAACTGCCCACGCAAAGCAACGCAACCATCTGGTCCAGGCACACCGAACGGGACTTCTCCAGCAGTTGAGTGGTGAGCAGGGTCAACAAAACGGCGAGCAGCGCCCACTGCCGACTCGCAGGGACCAGCAAGCGATAGAGCAGCGCAACCACCCCAGCGGACGCCATTGCGGTGGGTAGTACATTCGCCAAGTGATTGGGTGCACCGAATAACCGGGCAAACACAAAGCTGAAGAAGGTCGCGGTGCCAGGGTAGTCCGCGTAGGGCTGGCCGTAGGTGGTGGGGAAAAGGCTCGCGCCATGGCGAAACATTTCCTGCAGGAATAGCGCCCAGCGTCCATCAAATCCCTGGGGCTGTTGATCCCAGATTCCAAAGGTGAACAGCCCTAAGGCAAACAGGAAAATACCCAGGGATTCCAGGCGAAAACGGTTGCGGTGATCCATCGGTAGACCTGTCAGGTGGGGAGCGCCGGCTTATGTTGCCGAGCACGCCCCTGAATAGCGCCTGAACAGACCTGAACATTCACCCGGTTACCGACCTGCGGGCCACACCAACCGAGGAATAAGGCGCACATAGACCAATTCGGCCACCAACTCGACCAAGGTCTGCAGGATCACCGCCGTGGCGGCCAACCCGCGCACGTCTTCGGGCAGGGCCAGTGCCAGTGGCAAAACCACCAGCGAATTGCGCGTGGAGGCGCTGAACGTCACGGCCCGCGCCGTGAGCGCAGGTAGCGCGAACAGCCGCGCCGCCAGCATCCCCATCAGCGGCGCCAGCAGCACAAAACCCAGGTAGACCGGAATCACGGGCACCAACAGGCCAATATCGCGCACCACCGAGGTGACTTGCGAGCCGATCACCACAAACAGCACCCATGCCATGGCCGGCACCGGTAACCAGGCCCAGACGTTGTTCCACGTATTGATAACTGCGGAGCGTCGCGCCAGGGATATCGTCAGCACCGCCAGCACCATCGGCACCACGATCAACCACACGAACGCTTGCACAAACGGCCCCGCCGACACCACCACCTCGGACTGCGCGCCCAGCATCACCCCCAGGTACACCGGCAACAGCGCCAACTGCAGCAACAACAGCACCGGCGTCGCCGCCAGCATCAACCGCGAATCGCCTTTGCCGATATGGGTAAACACCACCACGTAGTCGATGCACGGCGTCAGCAACACCAGCAACACGCCCACCAGCAACGCCGGGCGCTCCAGCAGGCCATGGGTCAAGACCCACACCAGCAGCGGCACCAGAATGAAATTGGCCAGCAACAACGCCGACAGGAAGCGCTTGTTGCTCAAGCCCTCGCGCAGATCCAGAAAAGGGATCTGCAGGAACATTGCATACATCAGCACTGCAATGGCGGGGGTGATCAATACGCTGAGGGTGCGTGCAAACAAGGGCGCAAGCAGGCCGACAGCCACAGCCAGCAGGATGGCGACGAAGTAGATTGGGATCTGGTTGTGTTCAAGGGTATCGCGGGACATGAAGGAGGCTCTGGCTGGCAGCAAAAGTGTGAGCCTACTGCCTTAAGGTCGAGCTAAATAGCCCACTAGAGCTGGAAGGATATTCTTGACGGGCGTGGATCGTTCAAATTGCTGGCTGCTGCCAGATTGCGACCAAGAATGTATTCCAGAATTTGTCTGAGATCAGCCCGCGCCTCGGGCCGCCACTCAACTTGCATCACGCTCTTTACGCTTTGCCTCAATCAACGCTTGCATCTCAGCCATGACATGGTCGTGCGGAATACTTGGGCGCGGATCATCAATTGACGCCTGCACCTTGGCCTGAAACCAACGGTCATAGCTCGCGGCCTGCTCTTCTGTTTCAAACTCCGAAACGATAGGAGAAAGTGGGATGCTCATAGAGACCTCCGTATTGGATGCCTGCCAGTCTAATCTGTCCATGGTTCGCTGTCGTTTCTCTCAGATGTATGGTTTTGCGAAGGTGGCAAGCCGGGCTGCTCTACCAGCCTGAAGAGCAAGCGCCGAAGGTTAATGACTCCGCCAACCCATGAACAAGTGCTGGCAAATCGGCTAACTGTTACTAAAAAATAAAAACTCGGACAGCAGCCCCTGAAGCAATAAAACAAGCGTCACACCCCAACATTGCCTATTAACTGAGGATACCCTTGGGATTTCCTCGAACCTGCGCTTCAATACCCACCCTGACCCAGAACCTTAGGACGTTGAGCCCATGGCCTCGCCGAACAAGCAGCAAAAACGTGCCCAGCGGGCAAAGACCAAGGCCAAGCAAAACCGTACTCAACGCGCCGTGGCGACCAAGCCGGATGCGTTTGCAGGTGATGACAGCCGCATTGACCTTGAGTCGGTGGATCTGACCGAGCTGTTCGTGGAAATGCGCACCGCTGGCGAAACCAGCCAACAGGCGCTGTGCGCAGCATTCCTGGCGCACCCGCTGCTGGCGCTGGTGCTGGAACAGGAAGGCGAAGAAGAAGCCACGGACTTTATCCTGGCGGCGCTGATCGAGTATCGGCAGTGGGCCACGGACAGTGACGATGAAGCGGCTGCGCTGGCGTGGATCGAATCGCCAGAGTTCCAGGCGGATTACCTGGCGGCGTCCCAAGCGCTGACCAACTCGCAAGACTGATGCAGAACCCAATGTGGGAGGAGGCAAGCCCCCCCTCCCACATTTTTTACCGCATTTCGTCAGTTAAGCACCGCAGCGCCCGCTCTCTGCGCCTTGCGACGGCTCGCTACAAACAACCCCGCCGCCACTACCAGCAAGCTCAACACCCCCGTCGCGATAATCTCGACCCGATGCGCTTCCTGGAACAGCATGATGGTCAACGTACCCACGATAAACACCATCACCGCATAGGTCAGGCCAGGGAACAGCCACATCTTGAAGACGATTTTCTCGCCCGCCGCCGTACGCTTCTGACGCATGCGCAGTTGCGACACCGCGATCACCAAGTACACCAGCAACGCGATGGCGCCGGAGCTGGCCAGCAGGAATTCGAACACCGCCGCCGGCGCCACATAGTTGGCAAACACCGCCAGGAACGCAGCACCGGTGGACAGCAACACCGCCCAGTACGGCGTGCCGCTCTTGTTGGTGCGCTTGGCCACGGCCGGTGCGTCACCGCGACGGCCCAGGGAGAACAGCATGCGCGAAGCGGTGTACAGCGCCGAGTTCAGGCAACTGGTCACGGCAACCAATACCACCAGGTCGACGATCAGCTTGGCATTCGGAATGCCCATGCGTTCCAGCACGGTCTGGTAGGAACCTACCGCCGCCAGGGTCGGATCGTTCCACGGCACCAGGGACACGACGATGAAGATCGACAGCAGGTAGAACAAGCCAATCCGCCAGATCACCGAGTTGGTGGCCTTGGTGATTTGCTGGCCTGGGTTCTTCGATTCGGCCGCCGCAATGGTGACGATCTCGGTGCCCATGAACGAGAACATGGTGGTCAGGATCGCAGCCAATACGGCGCCCATGCCGTTCGGCATAAAGCCTTGGGTGTCGAACAGGTGTGAAACGCCACTGACTTGGCTGGTCGGCAGGAAGCCGAAGATGGCGGCCAGGCCAAGGATCACAAAGCCCACGATCGCCACGACCTTGATCAGGGCAAACCAGAACTCGAACTCGCCGTAGTTCTTCACGCTGAACAGGTTGGTCGCCGTGAGCAGCAACGTGATGATCAGGGTGAAGGCCCAGATGGCCACGTCCGGGAACCAAGCGTGGAGGATGGTCGCAGCAGCGTTGGCTTCCAACGGAATCACCAGCACCCAGAACCACCAGTACAGCCAGCCGATGGTGAAACCGGCCCAGTGACCGATCGCACGGTCGGCGTAGGTGGAAAACGAACCGGTATCCGGCGACGCCACGGCCATCTCGGCCAGCATGCGCATCACCAATACCACCAGCGTACCCGCAGCGGCATATGCCAACAGGACAGCGGGGCCGGCGGCAGCAATCGCGTGGCCGGAGCCAACAAACAAACCGGCACCAATAACGCCGGCAATCGACAGCATGGTGACGTGACGCGGTTTGAGCCCCTGTTCGAGGTCATTGGAGCTTTGCGTACTACTCATTGACACACCTTTGCGAGGAATTGCGAAAACGGTCCGCCCGGCCTGGGGTCTTCCTCGTGAAAAGAAACCAACAGGGCGTTCTTTATTTTTTACGCAAGATTTGCGCCAAAATGTTACGGAGTCGCGATTGACGCGGGCTGTAGGACGATTCGTCAGTCATCGCAAGTCATTGAGAACAATGGCATTCCGCTATAGCGTTACCGTGCGACTCACATTCAAGACGAACAAGCGCACCAAAAACACACACAAAAAGTACGTGACGCGCCATAAAGGGGCTGATAGGTACCGTTTGCCCGTTTAACCCTTCCAACACCCGGCCAAAGCTGGCACCATCGCGCCCTTTTTTACGCGAAGCCTGCGGTTTACCGGGTTCAAACGGTTGTTCGGTTGTTGATGGCGCGACACGCTGCTGTGCCGATGCGACACCCTGCCGCACACCGTCTGTTTACCCTCCGCGGGGCTGTTGGTGTCGTCCGGGCGCTATGCTAGCTTGGCGCCTCGCCAGGAAGGCGACCCAACAGCAGGATCGCAACGCACACAATGAGGACCGCACATGGCCGAGGCCACGCCCGCGCTTGAAATCCGCAACTTGCATAAACGCTATGGTGAGCTGGAGGTACTCAAAGGTATCTCGCTGACCGCTCGCGACGGCGATGTGATCTCGATCCTGGGTTCCTCCGGTTCCGGCAAGTCCACGTTCCTGCGTTGCATCAACCTGCTGGAAAACCCACACCAGGGCCAGATCCTGGTGGCCGGCGAAGAACTCAAGCTCAAGGCCGCGAAAAACGGTGAGTTGATGGCCGCCGACGGCAAGCAGATCAACCGCCTGCGCAGCGAAATCGGTTTTGTGTTTCAAAACTTTAACCTGTGGCCGCACATGAGCATCCTCGACAACATCATCGAGGCGCCCCGCCGTGTGCTCGGCCAGAGCAAGGCCGAAGCCATAGAAGTGGCCGAAGCCCTGCTGGACAAGGTCGCATCGCCGACAAGCGCCACGCCTACCCGGCGCAATTGTCCGGCGGCCAGCAACAACGGGCCGCCATTGCGCGCACCCTGGCGATGCAGCCTAAAGTCATCCTGTTTGACGAGCCCACTTCTGCCCTTGACCCGGAAATGGTCCAGGAAGTACTTAATGTGATCCGCGCGCTGGCCGAGGAAGGTCGCACCATGCTGCTGGTCACCCATGAAATGGGCTTCGCCCGTCAGGTGTCCAGTGAAGTGGTGTTTCTGCACCAAGGCCTGATCGAAGAGCAAGGATCGCCACAGCAGGTGTTTGAAAACCCGCTTTCGGCGCGCTGCAAACAATTCATGTCCAGCAACCGCTAACGGAGCAACATGCATGCAGAACTATAAAAAATTCCTTCTGGCCGCGGCCGTCTCGATGGCGTTCAGCGCCACGGCCATGGCAGAAACCTTGAAAATGGGGATCGAAGCGGCCTACCCGCCCTTCAACAATAAAGACGCCAGCGGCAACGTCGTCGGCTTCGACAAAGACATCGGCGACGCCCTGTGCGCCAAGATGAAAATCGAAAAGTGCGAAGTGTTCGTGTCCGACTGGGACGGCATCATCCCGGCCCTGAACGCCAAGAAGTTCGACTTCCTGGTGTCCTCGCTGTCCATCACCGATGAACGCAAGCAAGCCGTCGACTTCACCGACCCGTACTACTCCAACAAGCTGCAGTTCATCGCACCTAAAGCCACTGAAGACTTCAAGACCGACGCCGCTTACCTGAAAGACAAGGTCATCGGTGCACAGCGTGCGACGCTGGCCGGTACCTACCTGGAAGACAAGCTGCCGGAAACCGAAGCCAAGCTCTACGACACCCAGGAAAACGCCTACCTCGACCTGACGTCCGGCCGCCTCGACGGCATCCTCGCCGACAAGTACGTGCAGTACGAGTGGCTCAAGAGCAAAGACGGTTCAGCCTACGAGTTCAAGGGTGACCCGGTTGTAGAAAGCGACAAGATCGGTATCGCCGTGCGCAAGGGTGACCCACTGCGCGAGCGCCTGAACAAAGCCCTGGCAGAGATCAAGGCAGACGGCACCTACAAGAAGATCAACGACAAGTACTTCCCGTTCAGCATCGAATGACCTGAACGGCCTGACCGGCGCGCTCACCTGAGCGCGTCGGCTTCCAGCAATGCCTGCCGCGATATGAAAACACCATGAATTTCGATCTCTACGGATTCGGCCCCGCGCTTGCTGCCGGCGCGCTGATGACCGTCAAACTGGCGCTCACGGCCTTATGCCTGGGGCTGGTCCTCGGCCTGGCCGGGGCCTTGGCCAAGACTTCTGCGTCCAAGCCTCTGCAATGGCTGGGCGGGACCTACTCGACCATCGTTCGCGGCGTGCCGGAACTGTTGTGGGTGTTGCTGATTTACTTCGGCACCATCAACGCCATGCGCGAACTGGGTGAGCTGTTCAACATTCCCGACCTGTCCCTGAGCGCCTTCACCGCCGGCGTCATTGCGCTGGGGCTGTGTTTCGGCGCCTACGCCACCGAGGTACTGCGCGGTGCAATCATCTCCATTCCCAAGGGCCACCGGGAAGCCGGCGTGGCGTTGGGCCTGTCGAAGTTCCGCATCTTTACCCGCTTGATCCTGCCGCAGATGTGGCGCATCGCCCTGCCTGGGCTGGGCAACCTGTTCCTGATCCTGATGAAAGACACCGCACTGGTCACGGTCATCGGCCTCGAAGAAATCATGCGTCATGCGCAGATCGCCGTCACCGTCACCAAACAGCCGTTCACTTTCTACATGGTCGCCGCGTTCATTTACCTGGGCCTGACCTCACTGTCGATGGTGGCTATGCACTACCTGGAAAAACGCGCCGCCCGCGGCTTCGTGAGGACGACGTAATGGAATGGGAAGTCATCATCAAGTGGCTGCCGAAGTTTATCCAGGGCGCCATCCTGACTCTGGAACTGGTCAGCATCGCCGTGATCCTGGGTTTGATCCTGGCCATTCCGCTGGGTATCGCACGTTCGTCCAAGCGCTGGTATGTGCGCTCGCTGCCCTACGCCTACATTTTCTTCTTCCGTGGTACGCCGCTGCTGGTGCAGTTGTTCCTGGTCTATTACGGCCTGGCCCAATTCGACAGCATCCGCTCAAGCTTCATGTGGAAATACCTGCGCGACCCGTTCTGGTGTGCCACCGCCACCATGACGCTGCACACCGCGGCCTATATCGCCGAGATCCTGCGCGGCGCCATCCAGGCCATTCCGCCTGGGGAAATTGAAGCAGCCCGGGCGCTGGGCATGTCCAGGCCCAAGACCCTGTTCTACATCATCCTGCCGCGTGCGGCGCGCATCGGTTTGCCGGCCTATAGCAACGAAGTGATCCTGATGCTCAAGGCCAGTTCACTGGCGAGCACCGTGACCCTGCTGGAACTGACCGGCATGGCGCGCACGATCATTGCGCGCAACTACCTGACGGTGGAAATGTTCTTCACCGCCGGCGTGTTCTACCTGTTGATCTCGTTCCTGCTGGTACGCGGCTTCAAACTGCTGGAACGCTGGCTGCGCGTCGATGCCTGCCAGGGACGTTGAAGCGCGCTTCCGGGCGCTGGATGCGTTTCTGATCGAGCATCAAGGGCTGTGGCGACCACGGCCCTTCACGCATAACCAGTTACCCTGGGAAAACCAATACCCCGAACTGGCCCGGTGGCTGCGCCAACGCTCGCTGGCCGAGGCTGAAGCCAGCCACAACCGGCCCCATGACCTGGCCGCCCCCGCCCCTTTTCCACAGCTAGCCTTAAAGGCGCTGCAACTCAGTACTGTGGATAAGTTGCCGACACAGCCCCTGCATCCCGCCGCGCATCGCCTGAATGTCGATGTACCCGGCCGCAAATGGCAACAGATCGAAGCCTTCGGTGCAGCGCTGCACTTTGCGCACACACCCCGGCATTGGCTGGACTGGTGCGCCGGTAAAGGCCACCTTGGCCGCCGCCTGCTGCACACAGACCAACAACTGACCTGCCTGGAATACGACCCGGCCCTGATCGCGTCCGGCCAAGCCTTGAGCGAGCACCACGGCCTGCCCGTCACCCATCGTTTGCAAGACGTGATGGCAGATGTCGCCATCAGCGCCGAACACACCCCCGTCGCCCTGCATGCCTGCGGCGACCTGCACGTGCGACTGCTGCAAGTGGCCAGCGCCGCCGGCTGCAAGCAACTGGCATTGGCGCCGTGCTGCTATAACCGAACCCATGCACACACCTACCAGCCGCTGTCCGTAGCCGCCCGCGCTTCCACCTTGCAGCTGTCAGTCGACGACCTCGGCCTGCCCCTCAGCGAAACCGTCACCGCCGGCAAACGCGTGCGCCTGCAACGGGATACATCCATGGCCCGGCGCCTCGGTTTCGATCAGTTGCAACGCCAGTTACGCGGCTGCGACGAGTACCTGCCCACGCCGTCCCTGCCTACCCGCTGGCTGGACGAACCGTTCGCCGACTACTGCCGCGAGCTGACCAGCCTCAAAGGGTTATCCACAGGCGAACAGGATTGGGCGGCACTGGAGGCGCACGGTTGGCAGCGTTTGGCTGAGGTCAGGAATCTGGAGTTGGTGCGCGGTCTGTTTCGGCGCCCGCTGGAGGTGTGGCTGGTACTGGATCGGGCACTGTTTCTCAGCGAGCGAGGCTACAGGGTTGAAGTAGGCAGCTTCTGCGACCCGGCGTTGACACCGCGCAACTTGTTGGTGCTTGCCGAGCGCGATTAAAGGGCGAAATTGTCGCACCTCAGCCTGTGGATAACTCTGTTGATGAATTCTTTACAGAGCCTGTAGCCTTCTACGCTACAGGCCAAAAGCCACGCTGTTCATTTTTTACTCACACCATAAAACGCACGTAAAACAGGCAGTTGCAGTGTGTTGAGAACGGCTCCACAAAACGGCTATTTCATGACAACCGCATCCGACCGATTGTGCATAAGCATCTGGCGTTAAGCGTATAACCCGCGCTTTACAGGCGTTTTTTGCGAGCGATCAGTAACCGGCAAAGGTCGTTGATGTCGTCACCAGCCAGGCTTGTAACCGTGTTGTCCAGAGGGTCGGTAGAAAAGGCCAGGCCTTCGCTGATCGCCGGATCGCGGTGTATGACTTCCAGAGGGTACTCACTGCGGCGCAGCTTGAACGCATCAAGCATGTCCAGGTTGAACGCCGAGTTTTCATCCAGCTGGTTGATCACCAAGTGGCAACGCGGTGGACGTGCACGCTCAAGGTGAGGTGCCAGCAGCGCATCCAGTTGATCCAACGTGCCGAGACAGGCGGCGTTCGGTTGGGCGACGACCAGCACGATGTCGGCCACGCTCAACGCTTGATGGAGGTAGACGTTGTTACCTGCGGGGGTATCGACGATCACGGTGTGCCGTTCGCTCAGGTCCAATGCCGCCAGGCGCTGGGCCAGCCACTTCGGCTCACGCGTCAACCAGCGTTGCAGGTTTTCCTGCTGCTGGGTGTCCGTGTCGCCGAAGGGAATCACCTGGCAACCGGCAAAACCCGATTGCAGGATGGTGTTCCATGGCGCGTTGAGCAGGCTGCTGCGGGCCAGGCCGGGAAGCTCATGATCCACGCCGAAGTGCTGGCGCAACGCGTTCTGGGGATCCAGGTCCAGCGCCACGACCGACTCACCCAGACGCTGCAGACCGCTGCTCAGCGCCGTAGCCAGCGTACTGCGGCCAACGCCGCCATTGACCGACACCAGCGCGACTACCGTCGGGCGCAGCGCGGTCAATGGTTCATGGTGGTGATGTTCATTGGCGTGGGAGGCATGGGCACCAAAGCGCGAACCCTCTTTCTGGTTCACACGTGTGCCATCGTCGAAAGGAATGCTGCCAAAAAAATGCAGGCGGGCGTTTCTTCCCGTGGGGTCGCGGGAAACGCTCTTGCCGAACAGGGCAAATAGATCATCAGTGCGGCTCATGGCCGGAGCTCCTTCACGGCGCCATATAAAGACGTGGAAAGGTCGGCAAGGTACGGCTTCACCGCAGGTCTTTTTGTAGGCGTTTTCATTGCTTCATTCTGTGACAGCGCTAAGGAAGTGTCATTATTTTGATGAAACCCGAGCCGCCCTTTCAGACGAGCGGAAATTAGCCAATTTACTGACGGACCATTACTACAATTCAATGGCGGTGATTTCATCGTGCCATTGTTTTTTACCCTATATCACCGCACCATTGCCGCACCTTCAATGCTGCAAGCTTGGGTAATCGCAGTGGCGATACGCTTTAAACTCCCTCGGATTCTGTACGGCCTCGCCATCACGCTGTTGCTGGGTGGCGGCCTGCTGGGCGATTTGCTCGCCGATTGGGATTTCAGCCAGATCAGCCGCCGCGCCGAGTCGCTTTATGGACCACTGGGTCCGGGCCGCCAGCGCATTGATGCCTGGCAACAATTGCTGGCGACGCAGAAGCAGGTGAGTGAGGCTGAGCAGCTCAAAGTGGTGAATCTGTTCTTCAACCGCCAGTTGCGCTACGAAGAAGACATCGACCTGTGGCACGAAATTGATTATTGGGCGACCCCTATTCAATCCCTGTGGAAAGGCGCTGGCGATTGCGAAGACTACGCCATCGCCAAGTACTTCAGCCTGCGTCACTTGGGGGTGCCCGCCGAAAAACTGCGGATTACCTACGTTAAAGCCTTACGCCAGAATCGCGCACACATGGTGCTGACGTACTATGCCAGCCCCGAAGCCATGCCCTTGGTGCTTGACAGCCTGATGGACCCCATTTTGCCCGCCAGCCAGCGCGCAGACCTGCTGCCGGTTTACGCGTTCAACGGTGAAGGGCTGTGGCTGACCGGCGCCGGGGGGAACAAAAAAGTCGGTGACACCAAGCGTCTGTCACGCTGGCTGGACGTCTTGAAAAAAATGACCGCTGAAGGGTTTCCGGCCAGTTCGGATAATTAACAGGAGCTACGATGTCACTGTTCAAACAATTGCTGATCGCTATCTGCGTGTTCCTGGTGGTCGCGTTCAGCGGTAGCTTCTTCGTCAGCCTGGAAAGTTCGCGGACCCAGTACGTCAACCAGTTGCGCTCCCACGCCCAGGACGCGGCGACGGCGCTGGCCCTGTCGCTGACGCCGAACATCGATGACCCGGCAATGACCGAACTGATGGTCAGCTCGATCTTTGACAGTGGCTACTACGCGAGCATTCGCGTGGTGGACCTGAGCAATGACCAGGTGCTGGTGGAGCGTGCCGCCGAGCCGGATGCCAGCAGCGTGCCGGCCTGGTTCGTCAAGATGATCGGCCTCGCGCCGGCCGGCGGCGATGCCATCGTCAGCCGTGGCTGGCAGCAGGCAGCGCGGGTTGAAGTGGTCAGTCACCCGATGTTTGCCCTGGCCAAACTCTGGCAAAGCGCGCTGGGCAGCCTGGTTTGGCTGCTGGTCTGTGGCGCGGTGAGTGCGGTACTGGGCGCGCTGTTGCTGCGTCGTCAGCTCAGGCCCTTGGACTATATGGTGGAGCAGTCCCACGCTATCGCACGTCGAGAGTTCCTCAGCTTGCCCGACCTGCCCCGCACCCCGGAACTGCGCCGCGTGGTGCAGGCCATGAACCAGATGGTGGAGAAGCTCAAGGCGCTGTTCCACGAGCAGACCGAGCGCAGCGAGAAGCTGCGGGTGGAGTCCTACCAGGACAGCCTGACCGGGCTGGCCAACCGTCGCTATTTCGAGATGCAACTGCAATCGCGAGTCAGCAACCTGGAAGAGTCCAGCTCAGGCTACCTGCTGATGCTGCGGGTCAACGACCTGGGCGGCCTCAATCAGCGTCTGGGCGGACAGCGCACTGACCAGTTGCTGCAAGCCGTCAGCCAGCAACTGGTGCGCACCTGCGCCAAATACCCGGAAACCCACAACCTGATCACCCGCAGCCGTGGCGGCGAATTTGCCGTGCTCGCGCCGGGCCTGGTGCGTGACGAGGCCGTGCAGTTGGCCCAGGAACTGGATGCCACCTTGCAGAGCCTGCACGAAACCGGCGCCACCGACATGCCCACCGTGGCCTACATCGGCCTGGCCCCTTACAACCCCGGCGACGCCTCGGCAGACCTGCTGATGCTGGCTGACCAGGCGCTCACCCAGGCCGAAGCCAACAGCCTGCAAAGCTGGGTGTGCCTGACCCATCAAACCCTCGACACCGTCAGTGACGACCCGCACAGCTGGCACACCCTGCTCGACAACGCCCTGAGCCAGGGTCGCTTCCGCCTGTTCTTCCAGCCGGTGGTGAGCAGCAGCGATATCCGCCAGGTCCTGCATTACAAGGTGCTGTCGCGCCTGCTCGACAGCCAGGACCAGACCATTGCCGCCGGACACTTCCTGCCATGGCTGGAGCGCTTCGGTTGGACCGCGCGGCTCGACCAGGTAATGCTCGATCTGGTGATCGCCCACTTGGGCCAACACAACCAATCGGTCGCGCTGAATCTGTCGGCTGCAACCCTGAACGACCCGCAAGCCCTGGAGCACATGTTCGAACGCCTGGCCCAACACCCACTGTTGGGCGAACGCCTGACCCTGGAAATCGGTGAAGAACAAGTACCCGAACAGACGCAGCTGGAGCGTTTGATCCGGCGCATGCGCGGCCTCGGCTACAGCCTTGGGCTGCAGCGTTTCGGCGGGCGCTTCAGCATGATCGGTAACTTGGCGCATCTGGGCCTGGCCTACCTCAAGATCGACGGCAGTTACATCCGCGATATTGATCAGGAAAGCCACAAGCGCTTCTTTATCGAGGCCATCCAGCGTGCGGCCCACAGCATTGACCTGCCGCTGATTGCCGAGCGCGTGGAAACCGAGGGTGAGTTGCGGGTAATCCGCGAGATGGGGATTGAAGGGGTGCAAGGCCAACTGGTCGGTGAACCGGCGCCCTGGAAGTGGAGCACTGAATAATCACGCCTCCTTGACGCTCACGCCGTGAAGGAGGTGCGCGTCAGATCAGGCCGGTTTCATCGTCATTGATCAGCTCGCTCAAGCCACCCAACGCCGCCCGGGCATGGGTACGCTCCAGGAACTTGGTCTGCGCCGCCGGCGGCAAGTCGGTGATGCTCATCACGTTCTTGGTGATCAGCACCTGGATCAAGTCGTCCAGTACGCGGATCATCTCAAGGTCACTGCTCTTGAGCTGCTTGAGGCTGTTCTCAATCTCATCGTCGGCAAACCACGCCTGGATATCATGATGGTCAGCCGGTAGCGTCTCAGTGGCTTCTGCGAAGGCCTGCGCCTCGACACGCACCAAAGCGTTGTATTGATCGCGTTGCACGTAGAACATCAGCCCTCTCCCAATAAAAAATCCCTGCAGGCGCCGCGCACGGCTCCCACAGAGATTACACACATTTCCCCAAAGCGCATGCCAAAGGGGCGCCAATCCCGAAAGATTGACGCCCCGCTGGTGATCAGTCGTGGTGCTTGACGGTCAGGTCGCCACCGGCGATCAGGGTATTGATCGCGGCGGCGCCACTGCCCCAGCTCGCGCCGTCCACCTTGATCGTCACATCAGCCGTACCGCCGTTGGTGCCGGTGAACGACCCGGTGCTGCTCACGCTCAGCGTCGAGTTGCCCGACGAGTCGGTGGTCAACCTCAGGTAGCTCGACAGGTTGGTGTCGTTATTGCCTTGCAGCAAGTCGGACAGGTCCAGCTTGTCGCCTTCGCCATGCTTGAAGTCAGTGATGCGATCAAAGCCACTGCTGGTGTTGGTGTCGCCTTTGAGCCACACAAAGGTGTCGGCACCCGCGCCGCCGGTGAGGATGTCGTTACCCTTGCCGCCCACCAGGATGTCATTGCCTGCGCCGCCGGAGAGCGTGTCGTTACCGCCCTGGCCGAACAGGATGTCATCGCCGGCGTTGCCGATCAGGGTGTCGCCGCCATCGCTGGTGCCGTAGATGTTCGACGCGTTGGCCAAAGCACCGACGTCCTGCACGTGCTCAGAGATGTACTGATGCAGAGTGCGGTCGTCGATCTGATCGACTGTGGTCGCCAGCTTCTCGGCAGCGAATGCCTTGAGTGCCGCGCTGCCTTCCTGGCCTTTGTAGCTGATCAGGTCGCCGAAGATGATGTCGTTGCCCGAACCGCCGGAAACGTTGTCGGCACCGGTATCGGCGGTGTGGCCGGTAATGGTGTCCGCCAGCTTCGCGGTGTCGATGGTGCTGACCGTTTTGTCGGTATCAAACTGTTTGAGCACGGTGCCATCAATGTCGCTGCCCAGACCGATGGCCTCGACGACAACCTTGCCTGGAACCGCGTTGACCAGATCGTTGTAGGCCGTCTTGCCGTTTGCCAATGCGGTGTTGGAGTTGTTGTAGACCGACGCAACGTCAAAGCCGCCGCTGCTGTTGGCCACCACGGTGCCTTCGTACATCCGGTTCCCGTAGCCATCGTAGGAATAGACTTTGCCATCACCATCGACAATGACTTGCGTCGAGCCATTGACCCTCGCATAGAGCGAGTTGCTCTGACCCAAGACGTAGGTAGCGTTGGTGACAACACTGTCAAAGTTAACGTTCGCCCCCCATCCGTAATAGTCTTTCGTCCCCAGGGTCGGGTTGCCCCGCACATCGGTGTACACGTTCGGCGCGCGTCAGTAATGAAGTACGTCAGGTTGGTTGCGCCCTTGTTGCTCGTGGCGTCGCTGCTCTTGAACCAGTCAGTCGCCGCTTTGAACGCATCCTGATAGTTGGTCATGTCGCTCGAGCTGGACGTCATCTGGGTCAATACCGCCTGCAAGGCTGCTTTGGCGGCAGTTTTGTCAGCCAGGTTGACCGAGACCTGCGCCTCGACCCGAGTGTCGAAATCGACCAGCAACACTTTCACTACGCCCGCATCTTTACTGCCAGCATTGGCGATCAACGTATCGAACACGCTTGCCAGTTGAGCCTTGATCGACTTCATGGCGGTACTACCGATACTGCCCGAGGTGTCGACGAGGAACGCGATGTTGTAGTTGGTGCCCGGCGTGGTGATACCCCCTTTGTCACCCACCACGACGTTGTTCGCCGAGCTGTTACCCAGGTCGATGGTGTCCACCGCCGCGCCGCCTTCCGTGACGGGGGTGTAGACCTGAGGCTTGACCGTGATGGTGGTCGTTGCCGCCAACGAACTCAGGCTGTTGCCACCCTCATTGTCAGTCACCGAGACATCAATGGTGCGATCACCCAGCGTCGGGTACTTGCTGGTGCTGGAGTACTGGAACGACTCAAGCAGCGTCTTGTAGGTCGCCGCGTCCGCCGTGCCCGACAGGGTCAGCACGATCTTGCCGCTGACGTCAGTCCCGACGCTGGTCACGGTGATGCCTTTGTAGTTACCACCCACCGCTACCAGGCTGGAGCTCAACACATCGCCCGAACTGGCGTTTTTCAGGGTGATGGTCGCACTTTGCATCTGGGTGCTGTCGACGTCAGCGATGGCCACGCTGCCGGTGATCGCAACACCGTTGGTGCTGCGTTCGGTGTACGAGGTGTTGTAGCCGGTGGCGACAGCACGTCGGCAGTGCTCAGATCCAGGGTCGGCGCGTCGTTGACCGCCGTGACCACGATGCTCACTTTGCCGGTCGTCACCGCCGAAGCGCCGGTGCTCAACTCGGTGGCCGTGGCTTTCACGGTGATGTCGAAGCTGGCGGTCGAATCCTTGGCCGGCGTAACCGTCAGGGTTTTCAGGTTCCAGGTGCTGACATCGTAGAGCGTGCCGCTGCCATTGGAAGTGATGCTCGTGGTGCCATCGGTGATCACGGTACCGGCTGGCAAGCCGCTGACTTCCACCTTGTGCGACTCCGAACCATCGTTGTCGACAAATGTGGTGGTAATCGGGCTGACCTTGATCGCAGTGTCTTCCAGGCCACGGTTGTAGACGTAGCCGGTGTAATAGCCTTCGCCGTTGACGATATGGCTATCGCCGAGCACCGCACCGGCGGCTTTCAACGCGTCCACACTGGTGTAAGTCTGCACGCCGCTGTTGCCCAGGGACATCGACACGCCATTGTTGATCGACACATTGACGTCGTAGTTGCCCGCGCCGGCCTGGTTGTAGTGGTAGACGTCGAGGGTGTAGTAACCCGACTCGGTCGGCGTGTAGCTCGAACCGGTAATCGCGCTGCCCTTGCTCCAGGTCTCAGTGGCAACCAACTTGCCACCCACGGTAATGGCCAGGCTGTCGTCGGCCGTACCGGTGAAGGTGTAGCTCTTGCCGGCTTCCAGGTAGATCAGGCCGGAGACCTTGGTCGCGGTGCCGTCTGCCACATTGCTGTTGCTGACACTGCTGGTCACGCCGGTGGTGAGGGCGCTGGCGGCCGTCTTGGCGTCGATCACGCGGATCAGATCGCTGGAGTTGACCACACCGTTACCGTTGGTGCCCAGGTCGGTGCGCAGAGTACCGCCGGTCCAGGTTTGAATGACCAGGCCTGTAGGCACAGCGCCGAACGCGCCAACCGTCACCACAGGCACGTCCGCCACCGGGTGGATATCCACGGTGATGATCTTGGTGTCGCTGTAGGAATTGCCGTCGGTAGCCTGGAATTTCAGCTGGGTGTAATCGCTCTGCTTGTTGCCCACACCTGTGCCGCTGAAGCTGTTATCGCCCGACTCGTTGGCCGCCGGGGTGTAGCGCACGTTGTGGCTATCGAAATCAGCCTGGCTGAACGACTTGCCGGCCGAGGTGGCGGTTTTCAGATCAGACGCGGTCAGCGCGACCCACACGCCGTTGACGTTGTACTCGATCGAACCGGCCGGCAGGTTGGTGAACACCACTTTCGGGTTGGCGGAGTCTTCATCGCTGACACCGAAGGTCGCCCAGGTCAATTCGATCGACGTGTCTTCGTTGCCCTGGATGGAGCCGTTGCTGGCGATTGGGGTGTCGTCGACCAACGTCACGGTCGGCTGGCCAGTGCTGTGGGAGCTGGCGTTGTCCGCGTCGGTGACGGTCAGGTCGATCTTCGGCA
>NZ_JADDUM010000113.1 GCF_015163715.1 Pseudomonas cyclaminis | reverse complement strand
CAGCAAACTGCGCGCGCCGTACGAAATCTGCGGCTCAATAAGTCGGCTTCACGCGGTTTGAGTGTGGGAGGGGCGGTGCGACGATTCGACTTTGCCCCCGATGGCGATGGGTCTGAGTACACCCAACGAGGCTTGGTCATCTGCCAGACCGTCACGGGAGCAAGCCCCCTCCCACCTTTATTTAGCGCGCTCACTTCAAATTCGTTTCCAGCCAAGCCTTCAAGTCCTGCACTTCCGCCTCGCTGACCGTGTGGTTCATCCCCCCATAGCCATGGAACTCAGGCTTCAACCCCAGCCCCACCAATACCTCGTTCGCCCGCGTCGCCGACGCATAGGGCAGCGCCTGGTCCTGCGTGCCATGGCCAATAAAAATCGCCAGCCCGCCCAATCGCTCATCCGGCTTCAGCTCTGCCTTGAGCACGGGCAGCAGGCTGCCACTCAACGCCGCAATGCCACGCACCAACGTGGGATCACGTAACGCCACCTCGTAGGACATGATCGCGCCCTGGCTGAACCCCACCAGGAACACCCGATCAGGTCGGGTGTGATATTTGTCGGTAGCCTTGGCCACAAAGTCGTTGATGAGCGCGGCGCTGCTCTGCAAATCGGCCGTCACACCATCGTAATCACCGTTACCCGGCGTCTTGGTAAACCAGCGGAAGCCACTGGGCTGCACCGGCATCGGCGCACGCACAGAGAGGTAGGTCCAGGTGGACGGCAACGCGTCCTTGATGCCAAACAGGTCTTGCTCGTCACTGCCAAACCCGTGCAAAAAGATCACCAGGGGCTGGTTGCGCGCATCGCCCTGGGTCTGCTCCAGGTACGACAGCGGCAAATCGGTGTGCAGTTCAGCATCGGCCTGAGCAACACTGGCCACTAGGGCAAGCGCGAGGGAGAACAGTTTAAGCATGGGACGTTACCTCAGGGTTTGCGCAGTAAATACGTGTCCATGATCCAGCCATTGGCCAGGCGCGCGGCCTTGCGCACCCGTTCGATCTCTTCAGCCACGTCGCTCACTTTGCCGCTGATCAGGATTTCATCGGGCGTGCCCAGGTAGGCGCCCCAGTAAATATCCAGATCCTGATCCGCCACCGTGCGGTAGGAATCTTCGGCATCCAGCATGACCACCAAGGTGTCGGCATCGCTGGCCTGCCCCGCCGCCAACCGGCGTCCCGTGGTGATTTCGACGGACTTGCCGATACGGTTCAGCGCCACCTTATGCTGGGCCGCCAGGGCCTGCACGCTGGTGATGCCGGGGATCACTTCAAATTCGAACGCGCACCGGCCACTGGCCAGAATCGCCTGCAGGATACGAATGGTGCTGTCGTACAACGCCGGGTCGCCCCAGGCCAGGAACGCGCCGACTTCGCCGTCAGCCATTTCCTCATTGATCATGCGCTCGAAGGTGGCCTGCTTGTCACGGTTGAGGTCCTGCACCGCCGTGGTGTAGTCGATTTCACCGCGTACACGCTCGGGGCATTCGGCCTCGACAAACCGGTAGCCGGGCTCGGTGATATAGGTCTCGCAGATTTCGCGGCGCAGGTCGATCAGCTTGTCTTTGCTCTGGCCCTTGTCCATCAGGAAAAACACGTCGGTGCGGTTCAGCGCCTTCACAGCCTGCATCGTGATGTAGTCAGGGTTGCCGGCGCCAATGCCGATGATGAGGATGCGTTTCATGGGTTGCTCTCATTGCGGGGCGTGGATTTTGCCATGATCCCGCGCCTGGGCGTGAGTTTCCAGGCGCAGGCGCCACACGGTGTTGAAGCGCAGCTCGGTGGCGGACAGCGGTTCGACGTCAATCTGATAGAACATCGACACCGGACATTGCATGACCTGCAACAGCGCGGCGCGGATCACAAACGGGTGAGTGACGGCCACGACATGACCCGGCTGGCTTTCGAGGGATTTCATCCACCGTGCCACCCGCGTGCAGAGCTGGTCTACCGATTCACCGCCGTGGGGCGCGCAGGTGCTGTCGGTGAGCCATGCACTCAGTTCATCTGGCTTCACTTGCGTGATGTCCAGGCCTTTCCAACGACCCAAATCAGCATCGCGCAGGGCCGCTTCGACCACCGGATCAGCGCCGAACAACCGCGCCGTCTGCAGGGTTCGGGCTTCGGGCGCGCACAGCAGGCGTGGGCTTTTGCTGTAACGACCGGCCAGGGATAGCGCCGCGCCTTGCCAGTCCATGGCCACCGGCTCGTCATCGGCAAAACGCGCATGTTTTTGATACGCAGTGGCCGCATGGCAGATAAGGGTCAAACGGGTGGCCTGCACGCAGATCACTCCAACGAGGTAAGGCCTGCAAGCCTGGCCCAGTTGTCGCTGCGGCGCAACGCTAATCAAACCACTCCCGCCGCCCCTCGAACGTGCTGACGATCAACGCCACAATCATCTGCACCGCCTCGGGGTGGCACACCTGGGCATTCACCGCCAGCCACACCTGGCGCTGCATGCTTTCGGCCAACAACTCCGGTAACGCCACCAGCCCGCGGTCGAAGCTGCTCATGTAGTGCGGCAGCAAACCGATACATGCACCGCAGCGGATCATCTCCAGCATCAACGAATAGGCATGCACCTGCACCACGGCGGCCAGGCGCTGCTCCACCACCTGGTTCCATGGCTGCAAGACGTCGACCTGGGCGTCGGGTTGCCATTGCACCAGCATGTAGTCATCCAGGTCTTCAACGCTGTCCGGGCGCGTGGTCAGCCGCGAGTAGCGCTTGGCGATGTGCGGCAAATAGTGCAGGCGCGCCAGGGCCCTTGGCGGTTCGGTGATAAAGCTCGGGCCGGGCACCGGGCTGTCGCTGTCCGCCAGCCACACCACCACATCAACGTCCACCGCTTGCAGGGACAATTGGCTGTCGATGGAGATGATTTCCAGGCGCACGCTGGCGTTGCGGCGCAGCAAGGCGATCAGGTCGCGGCCGAGGATGTCATGCAGGATCGGCTCGGCCACCGCCACGCGGATCAGCGGCTGTTCCACCACCGGCAGGCGTCGCTCGTGGGCCAGGGCGATCAGTTGCGCTTGTAATTGCTGGCCGTCGCGACTGAGCACCAGGCCGTTGCCCTGATAGCTGAACAACGAATGGCGCAGGTGTGCTTCCAGCTGCGCCAGGCGCTTGCGCAGCAGCGTCGCCTTGATATTCAGGCTGCGCGCGGCCTGCATGAAGCAGCCGCAGCGCGCACTCACCAGAAAGTAGCGCGCCACCTCCGGGTCGATTTCATGGGCCAGGGCCAGCCAATGGCTGCGCGGCTCGGCCACTGCGCGATAGGCGGCAGGGCCCTGAGGGTTGGACGGTTCCAGTAATGCCATAGGAGACTCCCTGTCTTGTTGGTCTATGCATCCGATGCGGGTTGACGCGTGTTACTCCAACACTTTGTTCAGCTCGGTACCGTCGATGCTCAAGGTCGCGGTGTTGAGCATGCCTTCCAGGTAGGCCTTGGCGATCTGCTCCTGACGCTGGGCACGCAGGGCCTGGGTCAAGCGTTCACGCAGTTCATCGAGGGTTGCCGTGCGCGCCGGTTGCTGGCCGATCAACTTGAGCACATGAAACCCCGCCGGGCTCTGCACCACGTCCGACACCGCACCGACCTTGAGTCGCAACACGGCCTCACGCACTTGCGGCACCAGTTGCTGCAACGGCTGCATCCCCGAGTCACCTCCGCGCGCGGCGCTGTCCGGGTCCTGGGAAAACTGCGTGGCCAAGGCCGCGAAATCGGCTGGTGCCGCCTGGGCCTTGCGGCTCAACTCCTGAGCCTGGCGACGCACGGCGTCGAGGGTTTGCGGGTCATTCACCGCGAGGAAAATCTGGCTCACCCGATACAACGGCGGCGTCACCCATTGCGCCTTGCCGCTGTCGTAGGCCTGTTGCAATTCGGCAGCGCTGGGGTAATCGGCCGGGACTTGGCTGACCGACAGCATGTAGTCGCGAAACACGATCTGCTCGCTGGCGGCGCGGGTCTGTTGCTCCACCTCCGGGCGTTGGCGCCAGCCCTGGGCGTCGGCCTGTTCGAGTACGGCTTTTTGCGCCAGGCGCGAGCGGATCCAGGTTTCCAGGGCGCCGCGATTGCCGCGCAATTGCTCACGGGATTCGGCCGGCAGGCTGGCGAGCACGCTTTTCAGTTCCGCCAGGTCGATCTGCTGGTTACCCAGGCGCGCCACCGCCGGCCCGGTTGACGCCGGGTTGATCACCGGCGCCGGCGGTTGCGCCGCCACCGGGTCGCTGCCGGGTCGCAGGCTCAACGCCACAGCCACCACCAGCAAGGCCAGCGCCCCCGCGCCGACCATCAGTGTCGGCTTTTTCACAGGACAGGCGCCTCTTCCCCAACCGCTGCGGCCCGCAACTGCGCCGCTTGCTGACTGTACTCACGCAGATAAACAATGAATTCCTGCAACAGACGGTCCCACAGTTCCAACTGACTGCGCAGGTGCGTGGCGCCGACGCCGGCCACCACCACGTCCATTTCCATCAACAGGAATTCACCCTGCACCGACAACCGCGCAAAGCGGCGCGAGGCGTTCCATACCTGGGCCAGGCCTTCAGGCAACTCGCCCTGGACTCGCAACGCGCAGCTGTAGGTGAAGTCCACATAGCTGCCCTGCTCGGCCGTCGGGTTGCCGAAGCGCACCGCAAAACCGATGCCCTGGCTGGCGCTGAGCAACTGCACGATGCCGTTCTGTTCGGACTGGTTGACCCGGTAGCCGGCTTCCTGCAACAGCTCGGTGAGGCTCTGGACGCTAACGCTGGTGATCAATTCGCTCATGGTCTGTTCTTCCTTGTCGATCAGTGGGTGACGCCCGCCTGGGGCGCATCAAAACGGCTCTTGTACAAATCGTCGCCAAAACCCTGGGCCAGTTCTTCGAACTTGACCCGCGTGCTGCTGGCGAAGGGCTGGCGGATACTCATCACCTCGGCCACATCGATTTTTTCGTAGGCGGCGAGCAACTGCTGGGCCACGCCGTACATCTGTTGATTCTTGACTGAACATTGCTGCACTTGTGTGTCACGTTCGCCCAATTGCGCCTGCAAACGGGCGCGCTCGGCCTCCTTGCCCTTGGCCAGCACCAGCAACTCGTCATAGGCCTTCTTGAACTTGCCGATCTGCTCATTGCTCGCATTCACCTGGGCTTGCGCCTGGCTGTGCAGGTTTTGTTGCTGACCGGCCAGTTGCTCAGCCACGCCACGGGTCTTTTCCAACTCAGCCGTCAATTGCTTGATCTGGGCCTGGGCCTGCCTGGCCTGGGTTTCAGCAGCGATGCGTGCGGCACTGGCCTGGGCCTGCTCGCTTTGCAACGCCTGCAATTGCTGGGTGGTGCTGCGCAGTTGGGTACGCAGGCGCTCCTCCATGCCTTCGGCGCAGGCGCCGCTGGCGACAAACAACAACAGCAACCCGCAGATTCGCGTGTTCATGTGGCATCTCCGTGCGCATCAAAAGCGCGTGTTGAGTTCCAGTTGCATCACATCCACTTCAAACGGCTGGCCATACACTTCGGACGCGCTCAACCAACGTGCGCTGGCGTAGATGTTCTTTTCGATGCCGTAGTTGGCGCCAATGAAATAACCCTTGGCGTTGGTGCCGCCCAGGTGAAACGAGGAGTCATTGAAGCCGTCGGGCAAGGCGTCAGGCTGGATGTACTTGTAGCCGGCCAGCACGTTCCAGTCGCCACGCTTGCGCATCTCCAGCGCGCTGCCCAGGGTGAACGAGACCATCAGCGCATTACCGCCACTTTCAAACTGGCCGTCGCTGTTGAGGTTGTTGACGATCTGGCCTTCGCTGCGCTTGAGCATTTCGCCCTTGTCGTAGGCCAGGTTGTGGATGAAGTTGCCCTGGCTGCGCAGCTTCAAGTCGCTGGGCAACTCGCTGTCCCAGACGGCGTTGAGGTCCAGCACGTTGAATTTGGAGGCCAGGCCGACGTATTGCGGCTCCGGCGTGAGGCCAGGCGTGGCCGGGTTGGGCGTAATGTTGCGCAGGTTGAACACGCTGTTGCCCTTTTGCATGAAGGCCACACGCGAGCCGTCTGTGTCGCAGCCGGGCTGACCTTTCCACGGTTCGCAAGGGCCGGAACGCTCGCCTTCGATGTCCTGGAACTGGTAGTAGGCGGCGGCAAGCTTGAGTTTGTTGCTGCGGTTGATCTTCCAGTCCGCGCCGATCTGCCCGCCAAACAGCCATTTGGTGTCGCTGTCTTCCTTGTCCACACCGTTGCTGCTGGCGGTGTCGGACGTGTACTCGACCGGGAATGCGCCAAGGGTGCCGAACAGGCCCCACTCGCTGTTGAGGCTGTGATTGAAAATCGCCGCCACGCCGTCGAAATTGAGGTCGTTGGAATACATCATGTCGGTGGAATAGAACGGGTTGCCGATGCGCCCGCCGGTCAGCGTCACCGCGTCGGAGGCTTTCCAGCTCAGGTAACCCTGGTCGAGCCAGATGTCTTTCTTGCCGAACCCACCGCCCAGGGTCTGGGTGGTGGATACAGGGTTGTTGTCCGAACCGGTACCCAGGCGGATGCCGGCGGTCCATTCCGGCGAAATCACCGCTTTCATGCCCAGGCGGGCGCGCAGGCGGAACAGGTTTTCGCGGTCCTCGCGGGTATTGAGCAACGGCGGGAACCGCGTATTGGTGCCGGGATTGACGTCATACGGGCCCGAATCGTTGAGCTTGGCGTAGTCGGTGATGGTGTCGTCGTTCTTGCCCGAAAAGTACCGCGACTCGTCGCGCAGACGGATATCGCCATCAAAACTCACCCGTGACACCCAATCCGGGAAGGTGTTGGGTTGGGCCCAGTTTTCCTGCTTGGCGGTGGCCATGACTTCGGCCTTCACCTGGTCACGGATCTGGTCACGCACCGCTTGCGGCACGTACTGCACGCGCACATCGCCCGGCGCTGCGGCCGGGCCGCTGGCAACCACCGGCGCCGCATTGGCCTGGCGTGCCTGCAAGGCTTCTTTTTCGGCCTGGGCAATCAGGCCGTTGGCGGTGTCCTGGGTCAGCACACCCTGCTGCACCAGCAGGCGGATCAGGTTGATGGTGACGTTTTCCGAGGGGGCAACCGGGGCTGCCACCGCCTGGCCGACCAGGGTCGCGATGACCATGCCAACCGCCAGGGTCAGTCGATTCACGGGGGAAATCATGTGTACGCAACTCCTGTAAAAAACCGTTGAAAAAGGATTCGTTCAATCCGGGCGTCGGCCCTTGAGGGACAGGCGTACCGGCATCGTCACCGAGGCCGGCACCCGTTGTGTGGCATGGGGCGCACGCAAGGCGGCCAGGACCTGAGCGTCGGTGTCCGCATCGCCGCTGGACTTGGCCAACTGCGCACGGGTGACCTCGCCTTCGGCGTTCAGCCACAAGTCCGCCTGCACCGTGTAAGCCTTTTTGCGTAACTCCGGGTCTTCGCGCAGCAAGCGTTGAAACACCCCGGCCAGGTACTGCTTGTAGGTACCCGCGCCAAGGCCACCACCACCGGAACCGGCCATGCCGCCGCCCTTGCCGGCACCGATGTTGAAACCGTCGTTGCCCGACTGGGCGTCACCATCGATCTGCATCGGGTTGGCCAGGTCATCGGCCGGTGACGGCGGTGCTTCCTCGGCCGGCTTGACCTCTTCCGGTTCCGGGGTAGGCACCGGCTCAGGGATTTTTTCTTCCACCTGAGGCTCGGGTTCCTTGGGCTTTTCCGGGGGCGGCGGTGGCGGTGGCGGCAACGGAATAATCGTCGGCACCTTCGGCGCTTCGCGGCGTACGCCACTCATGTCATTGGCCCACTGCCATAAAAACCAGGCCGCCACGGCCGCCAGCAGCAGGCCGGCGCCCCACTTCAGCGGGCGCAGCGGTGGCGTTTTCTTGACCGGCAACGGCGAGATCGGGATCTGTGCAGTCATGACTCAGCCCTGGCTCGGTTTGCCGGTGACCAGCCCGACCTGGGACAGCTCCAGCCGGCGCAGCAAGTCGAGCACTTCGATCACCTTCTGGTACTGCACCATGGCGTCGCCGCGCACGATCACCGGAAAATCCGGGTTCAGCGCTTTCTCGATGCGCAGGCGTTCTTCCAATTCGCCGAGGGTCACCGGGTAGGCATCCAGGAACACCTGGCCGCCGTCGTTGACGGAGATCGCCTTGGTCTTGGCCTCCGACAACGACACCGACGCACTGGCCTTGGGCAGATGGATCTGGATGCCCGAGACCTGGGCCGTAGCGGTGAGGATGAACATCACCAGCACCACCATCAGCACGTCCACCAGGGGCGTGATGTTGATACTGTCGACGGCCGCATCATCGTCATCGTCGTGGGAGGTATTTACGGAAGCCATGGCAATTCTCCTCAGGCCGGAACCGACGCGTGATGCTCGCGGCGGTGCGCGGTTTCACTGTGCTGGCTCTCGCCGTGCATCTCCGCCAGGCGGGTGATGAACTCGTCGACAAACACGCGCATGTCGGCGCTGACTTCCTTGTTGCGCGTGATCAGGCGGTTGTAGCCAAACAGCGCCGGGATCGCGACGAACAGGCCCATGGCCGTGGCCAGCAAGGCGGCCGCCATGCCGGGGGCGATGGCGTTGATGTTGACGTCACCGGCCATGGCCGTGCCGAGGAACACCACCATGATCCCCAGCACCGTGCCGAGCAGGCCGATGTACGGGCCGCCGGCAATGGCGTTGGAGAGGGTCGAGAGCTTGGAGCTGAGTGCCTGGTTCTCGCGGGTGCGCACGCCATCCATGGAGCAGCGGATGGCTTCGATGGTCGCCGCCGACACCGACGAGGTATCGGCGCCCTGGGC
>NZ_JADDUM010000112.1 GCF_015163715.1 Pseudomonas cyclaminis | reverse complement strand
ACGCCGAAGCGTCTATTTCGCTATCCCCAGCGCCCTATGGACATCTGTGGATCAATACTTGGAGCGGGAAACGAGACTCGAACTCGCGACCCCGACCTTGGCAAGGTCGTGCTCTACCAACTGAGCTATTCCCGCTTGGTGATGCGCATTCTATAGAATCCTGAGCACCCGTCAACCTCTTGATTCAAAAAAGTTTTATTTCTTTTCAACCTCGGTGCGCAGATGCGGCCAGGCGGCGCGCAGGTACTGGAGCATCGACCACAGGGTCAAGCCGGCGGCGATGAGCAGCAAGGCGTAGCCCAGAAGGACCCAGAAGGAGAAGTCAGACGGGTTGGCCAGCAGGATGACCAGCGCGAGCATCTGCGCGGCGGTTTTCCATTTGCCCATGTTGGACACGGCGACATGGGCGCGGGCGCCGATTTCGGCCATCCATTCGCGCAGCGCCGAGACGACGATCTCGCGGCCGATGATCACGGCGGCCGGCAGGGTCAGCCACAGGTTGCCGTGCTCCTGCACCAGCAGGACCAGGGCGACGGCCACCATGAGTTTGTCGGCCACAGGGTCCAGGAAGGCGCCGAAGGGCGTGCTCTGTTCCAGGCGGCGGGCCAGGTAGCCGTCGAGCCAGTCGGTGGCGGCCGCAAAGGCGAACACTGAACTGGAGGCCAGGTAGCTCCATTCGTACGGCAAATAGAACAGCAAAATGAAAATCGGGATAAGCAGGACGCGTAGAACGGTGATCAGATTAGGGATATTCATCGGCACAACTGGCTACGAGGTGGAAAGGCATTCTATTCGCTGTGCAGATTCGCATAAATCAGCTCAGCGAGCTTTTTACTGATACCGGGTGCTTTGGCTATCTCGTCAATGCTGGCACGGGACAGCTCCTGCAAGCCACCAAAATGTTTAAGCAAGTCGCGACGTCGCGTCGGGCCGACCCCTGCCACCCCTTCCAGGGTTGAGGTTCGCCGGGTTTTGCCGCGGCGGGCGCGGTGGCCGGTAATGGCGAAACGGTGGGCTTCGTCGCGAATTTGTTGGATCAAATGCAGCGCGGGCGAATCGCCCTTCAAAGTGAACTCATGGGCGGCATCATTCAAGTACAACGTCTCGAAACCGGCCTTGCGCGTGGCGCCCTTGGCCACGCCCAGCAGGATCAGATCAGGTACCGCCAGCTCGTTGAGCACGTCGCGGGCCATGGACAGCTGGCCCTTGCCGCCATCGACCAGGAGGATATCTGGCAACTTGCCCTCCCCGTCCTTCAACTTACTGAAGCGGCGCGTGAGCGCCTGATGCATGGCGGCGTAGTCGTCGCCGGGGGTCACGCCTTCGATGTTGTAGCGCCGATAGTCGGACTTGATTGGCCCTTCCGGCCCGAACACAACGCAGGAGGCTACGGTGGCCTCGCCGCTGGAGTGGCTGATGTCGTAGCACTCCAGGCGCTGTGGCGGCTCGTCCAGATTAAGGACTTCGGCCAGGGCGTCGAAACGTGCGGCCACATGCTGTCGATTAGCCAGACGTGCGCTCAGGGCTTGCTCGGCGTTGGTCACCGCCAGTTGCTGCCAGCGCGCTCGGGTGCCGCGTACACGGTGGCTGATGTCCAGCTCCCGGCCGCGAAGTTCATGGATCGCTTCGATCAAGGTGGGGAAGTCTTCGTGCACCACATTGACGATCAGCTCCGACGGCAGGTCGCGCTCAGGGCTGCTCACATAGTACTGGCCCAGGAAAGCGGCCATGACTTCGGCCACTTCCTCGTCGATGCCGGTCTGCGGGAAGAAATTCTTGCTGCCCAGCACTCGCCCGCCGCGCACGCTGATCAGGTGTACACAGGCGCCGCCTGGGTTGACGAAGGCCGCAATCACGTCCACATCGCCAGTGCCACCTTCCATGCTTTGCTGGTCCTGGACACGGCGCAGCAAGGAGATCTGGTCGCGCAACTCCGCTGCCTGCTCAAAATCCAGGGTACTGGCCGCCTGCTCCATGGCCGTGGAAAGCTCGTCGGTCAGCGCGTTGCTGCGTCCTTCGAGGAACATCACCGAATGGCGCACATCCTCGGCGTACTCCTGCGGCTCCACCAGGCCCACGCAAGGCGCCTTGCAACGTTTGATCTGGTATTGCAGGCAAGGCCGCGTGCGGTTCTTGAAGAAGCTGTCTTCACACTGGCGCACAAAAAAGGTTTTTTGCAGCAGGCTCAGGCTTTCACGGATCGCCCCGGCGCTGGGATAAGGCCCGAAGTACTTGCCCTTCGCCTTCTTCGCCCCACGGTGAATGCTCAGGCGTGGGAAGTTACCGTCGGATAAAAACACGTAGGGGTAGGATTTATCGTCACGCAGCAGGATATTGTAAGGCGGCCGCCATTCCTTGATCAGGGTCTGCTCAAGCAGCAGCGCCTCGGTTTCATTGGCGGTGATGGTGGTTTCGACCTGGGCGATACGCGCCACCAGGGCGGCGGTTTTCGGCGCGAGACCGCTCTTGCGAAAGTAGCTCGCCAGACGGTTCTTCAGGTTCTTGGCTTTGCCGACGTAAAGCAGGCGTGCCTCGCTGTCGAACATGCGGTACACGCCGGGGCGGCCACTGCAGGTTGAGAGAAAGGCACTCGGATCAAACGGTGTGGTCATGTCAGGCGCTGGCGTCCACCATACCGTGGCGCACCGCGAGCAGGGTCAATTCAACATCACTGCTGATAGCGAGCTTCTCGAAAATGCGATAGCGGTAGGTGTTGACGGTCTTGGGTGACAGGCACAGTTTGTCGGAGATCGTCTGGACCTTCTGGCAACCGACGATCATCAAGGCAATCTGGATTTCCCGCTCTGACAGCGTATCAAATGGCGAGTCGCTGACAGGCTGGAAGGACTTGATAGCCAATTGCTGGGCAATCTGCGGGCTGATGTAGCGCTGGCCGGCAAACACCAGGCGAATGGCCTGGACCATTTCCGCCAGGCCAGCCCCTTTAGTGAGGTAACCCGCAGCGCCTGCCTGCAGCAGACGTGTCGGAAACGGATCTTCCTCGCACACGGTCACCACCACGACTTTGATGTCCGGATGGCTGCGCAGCAATTTGGTCGTTGCACCAAGACCGCCGATCCCAGGCATCTTGACGTCCATCAACACCACATCGGGTTTCAACTCCCGGGCCTTGATCAGGGATTCCTCCCCTGACTCAGCCTGGCCGACTACTTGCAGGCCATCGATGTCAGCCAGCATTCGTGTAATGCCTGTACGAACGAGATCATGGTCATCGACTACTAGCACCCTAATCAAGCAGACACCTCGCGAAATGGTCTTATAGGTTGCTGAACACCTTAGCAAAAAACCAAGGCGCAGACCTAGTTGCACGCGTCATATATATGGAGTTTGGTTAAACGACAGCCACCCGCCGGCAGGCGGGTGGCTTGATTTGCTGGGCGAAGCGTCAGGAATCCTGGGGCTGCGGCTTGGCTTTTCCGTTCATCGCGGATGAATGCTCGGCCAGGGTCGAGGTCAGGCGACGGATCGCTGCCTGGTCCTCCTTGAACATTGCGCGGTAGTCCCCAAGCACCTTCTCTTCAATCTGGCTCAGGTTTTCCAATTGAATCGGCGTGGCCACGCCGGTCAACACATACAGCACGTCCACGCCTCTTTCGGCGACCCGCGACAGGTAGTCCGCTTTAGGTGCCCGCCCTCCACTTTCGTATTTGCCTTGTGCGTTGGCCTCAACGCCTCCTATTTCACCAAATACTTTTTGCGACAAGCCAAGTCGCTCTCTCTCTTGCCTCAAACGCGAACCGATTCCACTCATTTGGATGTATGATCCTATCTGGCACACCCCAAGAGGTGACACACTCATCTCTTGGTTAAACAAACTTGAACGGTTTTGAACTATGCCCGGAATCCGTACTGCCGCACAAGCCAAGGCCTGGCTGGAACACCAAGGAAAATCAGTTCAAGCGTTCGCTCGAGAACATGGCGTCGATCCGGCAACCACCTATCAAGTGCTCGCTGGGCGCAAAAAGGGACGACGTGGAGAGGCCCATAAGGTAGCGGTCCTTCTGGGCATGAAAGAGGGGATTATCCTTTCTGAGGCTGATGGCCAAAACAACGATCAGGAAGTCGACTCCTGAGACCAGTATGCGCCTATTAGGATTCAACGCATTGTTTAGCTACAAACACGTTCCATGCGCCAGAAGCAGTCTTCTTCACCCACGATATTGAACCCCATACGCAAATAGAGCGTTTTGGCCGGATTCGTTTTGAACACGGTCAGACGCAAGAGGCCAAGCCTCTGTGCCTTGAGCGCCATCTGCCCCAACACCCAAGTCCCGGCGCCGATCCCGCGACATTGTTCGAGCATATGCAACTCGCGAATGTAGAGCGCACGGCTATCTCGACTCAGGCTCACGAACCCCAGCACGGCGTCGTCACGGCAGATCAACCAGTTTTCCCGACCGGCCCAGGCGGTGTCGAAGCCATCGTTGGACCACCACAGCCCGTACTGCACGTAATAGCGGGCCATGGCTTCGTGGGTCAGCGCTCGTGCAAAGGGCAGGTGCTGATCCGTCGCCGCACGTAGGTGAAAAACCATTTAGAGGGCCATCACTTGGCTAGCCCAACCGTCGCCGTCGCGACGGGCGATCAACAGTGCATCTCCCAGCCCAGGCACAGCCGCAAGCAAATCGCCATCGGCGGCCCAGATCGCACTGCGACCGGCGCAGGCCCAGCCACCCGAAGAGCCGCCATGGTTGGCCATCAACACCACCAGGCCATGTTCAGCAGCGTAGCCTTGGAGCAGCGCACTGTCCGTTGCGTAACCGCCCCCACTGATCAACACACCGGCGGCATACACCGTGGCACCCGATTGGGCCGCAGCACGTGGATGGCCGGCGTGGGAAAAGTCCGCACATACCGCCAGTGCAACGCGGTCATTCCCGAACTCAAGGGCCGCACCGCCCTGCCCTGGGACAAACGCGGCTTCTTCGCCATCATGCAGATGCTGTTTGGTGTAGACCGCCAGGGAGCCATCTGCGCCCAACACCAGCGCACCGATCAACACACCCGTCTCTGGCGCCAGTCGGATCGGCATTCCCACCACCGCTGTCAGCCGCAGCTCCTGTGCCATTTCACGCAGGGGCGCCAGCAGCCGGGCCTCTGGCGCGATCGCCAACTCAGCCGCCAGCGACGGCTCATAGCCCGTCAATGACAGCTCGGGGAACACCAGCAATTGCACACCCTGCTGCGCCGCAGCGCGCATGAATTCCAGGTGTCGTTCGATATTGGCCGGCACATCGCCCGCAATGGAAATGGATTGAGCAGCAGCAAGGGTGAAGGCAGTCATGGTCGCGTCCAAGCAATCAATATCTAAGTGTTACCAGCATATCGGCACTCACCCCATAGCCGTAAGTACCCCACCGCAATAGAAATTACTGATTGAATCTCCCTGCGTGCCTCTAGTAAGCTCCCCCCATCATTTGGAGACACACCATGTCGCAACTCACCCACACTCAGGTTTGCCCTGCTGCCAGCGCCCAGCGCTCGGTGTCGGCTACCCGTGTGAACGGTTTGAGCGCACTGGTCAGCTCTTATTTTGGGTATTGGTTTAGCCACTGGCGCGCCTGATACCTGAAATCGGCGCCCACTACTCAAGGGGTCGCCTACCAGAGAAATCTAACCCCCGGTCGGCTCCCCGACCGGGGGTTTTGTTTTTCAGGTCCCTACACACTTTTCAGTTTGATCAAGAACACTTAAAGGAATCACGACATGAACTACGCCACTTATTACCGCTACGACACTTGCACTGCATGGCGATTTAGCAAGCTCCGTTCGGGACAGCCTGCCGCCTCCGATCGGTCACCAATGGGTGGCAAGCCAACACACGTAGCCGATACGGCCAATTGTCGAACACCCCAGTAGGCCAAGCGCGCGGGAACAGCCCGCCGCTTGCCCAGGAAATCTTGAATATGAACTCCTCCGTCGCCGCTCTGCCTGTTTCAAACCTGACCAGCGCCAATGAAGCCCTGACTCAGCGCCTGCCCAGTTCGCTCGAGCTCAAGCACCAGCTCCCTCTCAGCCCGTTCCTCAACGAACAGATCCACGCCCATCGCCAAGCCGTGCGCGCCATCCTCAATGGCGAAGATTCACGTTTGCTGGTAATTGTCGGCCCGTGCTCGATCCATGACCCGGAATCGGCCATGGAATACGCCCGGAACCTGAAGAAACTGGCCCTTGAGGTCAGCGACCAGATGTTGCTGGTGATCCGCGCCTACGTCGAGAAACCGCGTACCACCATCGGCTGGAAAGGCCTGGCCTACGACCCGCACCTGGATGGCAGCGATGACATGGCTGCTGGCCTGACCCTGTCCCGCGAACTGATGCGCGAAATGCTGCGCCTGGGCCTGCCGGTCGCCACCGAGCTGTTGCAACCCATGGCCGCCGGCTACTTCGATGACCTGCTCAGTTGGGTGGCAATTGGCGCACGTACCACGGAATCGCAGATCCACCGCGAAATGGCCAGCGGCCTGGGCATGCCCGTGGGCTTCAAGAACGGCACCGACGGCGGCGTCGCGATTGCGTGTGACGCCATGCGCTCGGCATCCCACCCGCACCGCCATTTCGGCGTCGACAGCCAGGGCCACCCGGCCATCATCCAGACCCCAGGCAACCCTGATACCCACCTGGTGCTGCGCGGCGGCCACAGGGGACCGAACTACGATGCCCAGAGCGTGGCCGAGGTGAAACACGATCTCGCCAAGTCCAAGGTGATGCCACGGATCATGGTCGATTGCAGCCACGCCAACAGCAGCAAGGACCCACTGCGTCAGCCAGCTGTGTTCAACGACGTGCTGGAGCAGCGCTTGAAGGGTGACACCTCGCTGATCGGCATGATGCTCGAAAGCCATCTGTTCGAAGGCTGCCAGCCATTGAGCCCATCGATGAAATACGGTGTGTCCGTGACCGACGGCTGCCTGGGCTGGGCCGCAACCGAGCAGTTGTTACGCAAGGCTGCCGAGCGCCTGCGCGCTTAAGAGTGATCGTTCAAGGCGCTGCTACAGCGGGTACAGCGCCTCAAGACCCCGCCCCACACGCTTGCCATTCGTGATTTTCAGTCAAGAGTCCTTTTCGGATTCGGCTGTGTTTGCGAAGCAACGACGCGGGGATACTTGACTCCATTGCCTACAGCCCTAATGGAGTTACTGATGTCTATCCCTACGCAAAAAGTCCCCGCCTTCGGCCTCGGCACCTTTCGCCTGCAAGGCCAGGTGGTGATCGATTCCGTCAGCACCGGCCTGGAACTGGGCTACCGCGTCATCGACACCGCGCAGATCTACGAGAACGAAGCGGATGTCGGCCAGGCCATCGCCGACAGCGGCATCCCACGGGACGAGCTGTTTATCACCAGCAAGATCTGGATCGCCAACTTTGCCGAAGGCCAACTGATCCCAAGCCTCAAGGAAAGCCTGCGCAAGCTCAAGACCGACTACCTGGACCTGACCCTGATCCACTGGCCATCGCCGGAAGACCAGGTCCCCGTCGCCGAATTCATGGGGCAATTGCTGGAAGCCAAACGCCTGGGCCTCACGCGCCAGATCGGCATTTCCAACTTCACCATCGACCTGATGAAGCAGGCCATTGCGGCTGTGGGCGCCGAGCACATCGCGACCAACCAGATCGAACTGCACCCCTACCTGCAAAACCAGCATGTCGTGGATTTTGCCACCGCCAACGGTATCCAGATCACCTCGTACATGACCCTGGCCTACGGTGAAGTGCTCAAGGACCCGGTGATCCAGCAGATCGCCGAGCGCCATCAAGCCACCCCGGCGCAAGTGACGCTGGCCTGGGCCATGCAGCTGGGGTATGCGGTCATCCCGTCGTCAACCAAGCGCGCCAACCTGCAAAGCAACCTCAAGGCCGTGCAACTGACCTTGAGCGCCGCCGACATGGCGCAAATTGCCGGGCTGGAGCGCGGCCACCGCTTGACCAGCCCCAAGGGCATCGCGCCGAAGTGGGACTAAACCCCCGCTACCCGTGTGCGTGATAATTCACGCAGCCAGGGCAACACCCGCAGGCCGGCAGAGGCCTCGGGTGGGTCGATAATGTCCATGAAGTGTTCAAGATTGACGTTGTCCGGCACGCCGGGCAGCCGTACCAGCACCGCCGGTGTTACGCCGGGGGCTGCCCCCACATCCAGGTGATCGTAGACCAATACATGACGCACCTGGGGTTGGGGCCCACAGGCATGAGTTGTCAGCCCCGCGTTGATGATCAGCACGTCAAAGGGCTCGGCTGGGATGGCCGTCAGTATCTGGACCTCTTCGAAGGTTTGTACCGGCACGATCCGGTGGTACCCCAACTGATTGAGCATTTTCTCGACGTACAACCGTTGCAGGTGTTGTTCATCAGCAATCAGGATGGTCAGTGCTTTGTTCGGCATGGCAAACCCCTGGGCAGGCAGCGCTCGTCAGTGAGCGTCGCCCATTTTCCAGACATATCCCGAAGACAAAATCAGGCATGTTCCCCCTTCGTGTAGGAGTTCTCCCAAATCAACCGAATGGCCATCCACCTCAGTCAAGCCTGATTGCCGTACCGACTCAGGCTGTGATGCAACTGTTCGATGGCCACGTCCAACGCCTCGACCGCAGCGCCCAACTCACGGCTGTCACGCCGCTCACACACCTCTTCCAACGTCTCGCAGCAAGTGATCAACGCCTGGGCCTTGACCAGGCGAGCCCCGCCTTTGACACGATGAGCCAAGTCATGAAGCTTGGCGATATCGTCCTGGCCGTTCAGCGCCGACAACTGCCTGCGATCCTCGGCAAGACTGTCGAGCAACGGCAACAGCAGCTCGTCGAGGGCAGCGTTATCACCCTGCGTCAGTATGAGCAGCGGGCTTAAATCAAATACCGGTGAGCCTTCATCCGCTACGGTTTCGGCGGTACGTGATGCCAAGGCCAATCTCAGGTCGTCAAGCCCGGTAGGCTTGAACAGGCAACCATCCATACCTGCTTGCCGGCAACGTTCGGCCTCCTGCGGCTGGGCATTGGCGGTAAACCCCAGTAACAGGCACGGTTTCAACCCATGGTCGCGCTCATGGGCGCGAATATCACGTGCCAGCGCATAACCGTCCTTCAAAGGCATATTGCAATCGGTGATCACGCCATCAAACCGCCCGGCCTGCCACAGTGCAAACCCCTGGATACCATCCTCGGCCGTGTTGATGCGATGCCCCAGAAAACTCAGTTGCCGTGCCAGCAGCAGGCGGTTGGCCGGATAGTCATCCACCACCAGGATATTCAACACGCCAGCCGGTGGAAGTTTGGCAGTCTCTGCCCTGGCCGATGCCTGCGTGGTGGTGGTCAGTGCCACGGCCACGTCAACCCGTGTGCCCTTGCCCAGCACACTGGTCAAGTGCAGTTGACCGCCCATCATCTCGCACAGGTCCCGGCTGATCACTAACCCCAGGCCCGAACCGCTGCGCGCCGACTGCCCGTTGTTGTTGCCCTGGATAAAGGGGTTGAACAAACGCTGCTGATCTTCGGCGCTGATACCTATGCCTGAGTCCTCGACCCACAAGCGCAGGTTCAACGGGTCGCCAGCCACTACCGGTGCACACTGGGCGCCCAGGCGCACTTGGCCGGCGTTGGTGAACTTGATCGCGTTCCCCAGCACATTGGACACCACTTGCTTCAAGCGCAGCGGGTCGACCAACACCACCCTGTCGATCAACGGGTCAAGCTCCACCTGCAGCACCAGGCCTTTGTCCCGCGCCAACCCTTCGAATACCCGCGCCACAGAGGCCAGCAGTTCATGCAGGTTGGCCGGCTCCAGGCTCAGGGACAGGTGGCCGGATTCGATCCGCGCAATATCGAGAATATCGCCGATCAACTCCAGCATGCTCCGGGATGCCACCGACGCAACCTCCAGCGCATCGCGGTCGGCCCTGCCGTGTTCGGCGTTTTTCAGGGCCAACTCGATCATGCCGATCACCGCATTCATAGGCGTACGGATCTCGTGACTCATGGTCGCCAGGAAGGTGGTCTTGGCGCGGTTGGCGGCGTCAGCCTCCTCCTTGGCCTCCTGCAGTTCGCCCAACAACCGCTGGCGCTCGCTGACATCCACCCAGCCGGCAATCATGCCCACGACACTGCCATGGCTATCACGGTACGGGAGCATCCACTGGTAAATGGTCAGCACACCACCGGCAGGTAACTTGAGCACGCGGTCATGGATCTGCGGCTCGCCCTCCGCCATCAAGCGCAAGTAATCAGCATGGAACGACTGGGCCTGGGGCGGGTTACCCGTGTCGATTTCCACCACGGTCTTACCGATGACGTCTTCCAGTTTGAAACCAAACACATCGAGATAGGCATTATTGCAGGCCATCAAGCGACCCTGGCGGTCGCGCACATAAATCGGGTGCGGCGTGCCATCGATCAGCACACCCATGAACCGCATCTGGTCGCTCAAGGCGCGCTCGGCCTGAGCGCGCTTGCGAATCAGATTGCGCAGATAGAACACCCAGCCCAGGGTGACCAACAACAGCAAGGCGGCCAGGCCAAACCCTTGGATAATCACATTGCGATGGCGTATCCAGTAGCTGTCTTCGAGGATGATTTCACTGCGCCAGTGATTGGTCAGTTCGTCCATCTCTTCCGGGGAAATACTCAGCAACGCCTTGTCGAGGATCGAGTACAACTCTAATTGGCTGCGACTGACCCCAAGGGTAAAACGCGCAGGCTCCCTACCGACGGTACTGGTGATGCGCAGGCGCTCACGGTAATGGCGCGCGATCATGTAGCGCGCACTGATCAGCGAAATGGCTGTCGCCTGGACACTGCCCTTGGCCACCAACTCCATGGCCTGTTCAGGACTCTCGACGTCAACATACTCAATGCCGGGGTAGTCCCGGGCGATCTGCGCAATCAGGCTGGTACCGCGAATAACCGCCAGGCGCTTGCCGGGCATGTCTTCCAGGGTAACCAGATGCTCGTCGTCGGCCCGTACGACCAACACATAGGGATTGGACAGGTACGGCCGGGTAAAGCGAATTTTCTCGGACCGCTCGACGCTCGGGGTGACGACCGCCAGCATGTCTACGCGACCTGAACTTGCCTGCTCAATCAGCTTGGGCAGTGAACTGCCGCGCTCCACATCAAACTTCAAGCCCGTGCGCAAGCTGATGCGCGTCAGCACCTCAGCGCTCAACCCTTCGAATTGCTCTTGCTCGTTGAAAAAAGACAACGGCACGAATTTTTCGGGAACCGCCACTTTCACCCGTGGGTGTTTCTCCAGCCAGCGCCGTTCACTTTCGCTCAAGCGCAACTGATCGGCCTCCAGGAAGCCGCTGCCACCGGCACTCCAACGGCGCAGGACTTCCATCTGCTGGCTGGCCGGGACAGCGGCCAGCGCGACGTTGACGATGTTCAACAGGCGCCGATTATCTTTGGCGAAGGCAAATCCGAAAGGATTGACTTCCAACGCAGAAAAGTCCGCCATGCGCACGTTATTGAGGTGGTTCTTGTTGATCAGGTAGCGGGCACTGATGGCATCGCCCAGGTAGACATCCGCCTGGCCGAACGCGACGGCCCCGATGGCTTCGAAGGTCGAGGCAAACAAAAGCAACTGCGCCTGGGGGTAGAAGGCCTGGACGGCGTCGGGCGGCATGTAGTGGTAGAGCATCGCCACGCGCTTGCCTGCAAGATCGGCCGTAAGCGTGTGGCTTTCCCCCGCACGCGCTACCAGTGCAGGTTGGTCATTGGCGTAAGAACGGGACAGCACCAACTCAGGTCGGCCGCCTCATACCCATTGGCCGACCCCACAAAATCCACGGCGCCGGTCTTGAGGGCCTCGATCACCTCGTCGCGAGTGTCGTAACGCCGCACCTCAATGGTGATGTTCAACGCCTGGGCGATCAGCGCTGCATAGTCGGCGGTAATGCCCTCCAGCTCATCGTTGTTGTTACTCAGATCAAAGGGCGCGTAGTCGGGCGCCGACACCCCCATCGACAACGTGCGCAGGGTGCGCAGCCAATACCAATCGGCTTCGTCCAGCACCACCGGCGGCCCTTCAAGGGTGGAGTGGCCCAGCAGCCGCAGGTTGTGCGGCTCATCCAGGGCCATCGCCCCACAGGGCACCAGCCCCACCAGCAGTATGGCCACGTACCTCGACAGACGGGTGGCGATCATTTCAGATCAGATGATTGCGCTGAGCGAACTTGGACAGGTGCACCACCGATGACATCCGCAATTTCTCCTTGAGGCGCGTCTTGTAGGTACTGATAGTCTTGTGGCTCAACAGCATGTCCTCGGCGATTTCCTTGTTACCCAGGCCCAGCGCCAGCTTTTGCAGCACGGTCAACTCGCGGTCAGATAACGCCTCCACCAGTTCCTGCTCAGTGGATTGCAAGTCGTCGCGCCGCACCGAGCTGGTGGGCAGGCTGGGAAAGCAGCTGTAGCCGGATCTGATCGCCCTGATCGCCTTTTGCAACTCATCGAGCTCGCCGGTCTTGGCGACAAACCCCATCGCCCCAGCGCGCATACAACGGGTGGAAAAAAACACCGCCAGGTACGAGGTCAGCACCAGGATTTTGCAGGGCAACTCAAGCGCCTTGATCCGGCTGATCACCTCCAGCCCGCCGAGTTTAGGCATCGCCAGGTCGAGAATGACCAGGTCCGGACGTGCTTCGCGCGCGATCTGCATGGCGTCGGCACCGTTACCCGCCTCGTAGATGCTATCGAAGCCTTCCTGCTTCAACAGGTACCTGACGGTGGCGCGTATAAAAGGGTGATCGTCCACAATTAAAGCTTTGTTGCTCATAAGACTCCCCGGAGAAGATCAGTACGCTTACATATCACGCGAGACCCAACTACCTGTGAAAAGTAACAGTTCCGACAAACGGTACTGATTACTCTGTACGACACTTCAGGCAGAACAGGCCCCTCCTTTGAAAAATATAGTCACTACGTGTAGAGCGACGCCTTGATTCCTGAGCAGACGCAAGCGCGCAACCTTATCAACCGTGGGTTATTCCAAATGAAGGGATGCTCCCGATTACTCGTAGGACTTTTCCTCAATAACGCAAAACCAGGTATCCAGAACTACTCGGTCGTACTCGGGCTCCAGAAGGCCTGCACCACCAGGCTCGACCTGCAAATCCGTGCGACCAGGGCGTCCAGTTCGTCACCGTCCACAGAGGTCACCGCCAATGTGGCTTCGATTTCCACCTCTTCGGTACCGAACGGGCGCACATCGACATCGCTGGCCGGGTAATTGCAGCGTGCCAATTCGGCTTCCAACAGCGCCAATACCGCGGTTTGCTGGGTGCGCCGGGCGATCACATAGAGGATGTTGGTGACCTCCGCGGACACCACATCCAGCGGCTGGCGGTTGATGTTATTGACGATGGGCCGCAACAAGGTATTGGCCGCCAGCACAAACAGCGTGCCCAGCAACGCTTCAAGCACCAGATCGGCACCGGCGCAGGCCCCTACCGCCGCCGACGCCCACAGCGTGGCGGCGGTGTTGAGCCCACGCACATTGCCTTCTTCGCGCATGATTACGCCGGCGCCGAGAAAGCCAATGCCCGATACCACATACGCGACCACCCGCACCGCGCCTTCCGCGCCACCGAGGCGGTTGGCCATGTCGACAAATATCGCCGCCCCCACCGCCACCAGCACATTGGTACGCAGGCCTGCCGTGCGTTGGCGGTACTGGCGCTCGAAGCCGATCAGGCCGCCGAGGATAAACGCAGCGGTGAGGCTGACCAGGGTGTCGATCAGGGAATCGAGGTTGATGTTGTTGATTGCTTGCATAGGAAATCGTCCCTGCTCATTGCCAGCCAAATTTACGGATGTAGTAGCCCTTCACCGCCTGGGTCAGCGCCATGTACGCCAGCAGAATCAACGGCAAGAACACAAAGTACAGCGACGGCAGCGCCTGCAGTTTGAAGTAGTGCGCCAGCGGCCCCATCGGCAGGAAAATCCCCACCGCCATGATCACGCCCGTCATCACCATCAACGGCATCGCCGCACGGCTTTGCAGGAACGGGATTTTCGGGGTGCGGATCATGTGCACGATCAGCGTCTGGGTCAGCAGCCCCACCACAAACCAGCCCGACTGGAACAGCGTCTGATGGTCTGGCGTGTTGGCATCGAATACGTACCACATGAGTGCGAACGTGGTGATGTCAAAGATTGAACTGATCGGCCCGAAAAACAGCATGAAGCGCCCCACATCCCCCGGCTGCCAGCGCTGTGGCTTGGCCAGCATCTCGTCATCGACGTTGTCGAACGGGATTGCGATCTGGGAAATGTCATACAGCAGGTTCTGCACCAGCAGGTGCATCGGCAACATCGGCAGAAACGGGATAAACGCACTCGCCACCAACACCGAGAACACATTGCCGAAGTTGGAACTGGCGGTCATCTTGATGTACTTGAGCATGTTGGCGAAGGTGCGACGGCCTTCCAGCACGCCCTCTTCCAGGATCATCAGGCTCTTTTCCAGCAGGATGATGTCGGCCGCTTCCTTGGCGATGTCCACCGCGCTGTCCACCGAAATGCCGATGTCCGCCGTGCGCAGCGCCGGCGCGTCATTGATGCCGTCGCCCATAAAGCCCACCACATGCCCGTTGGCCTTGAGCAGGCGCACGATGCGCTCCTTGTGGCTGGGCGTGAGTTTGGCGAACACATTGGTGACCTCCACGGCCTTGGCCAACTCGGCGTCGGTCATGTCCTCGACGTCGTTACCCATCAACAGGCCCTGTTGCTCCAGGCCCACTTCGCGGCAGATCTTGGCCGTAACCAGTTCGTTATCACCGGTCAGCACTTTGACCGCAACGCCATGGGCCTTCAGGGCTTTCAGTGCAGGCGCGGTGCTTTCCTTGGGCGGGTCGAGGAAGGCCACGTAGCCGATCAATGTCAGGTTGTTTTCATCCGCCAGGCTGTAGGTGTCGCGCCCCGGCGCCATCGGTTGCGCGGCCACGGCCACCACACGCAGGCCTTCCTCATTGAACGCGGCGGTCACTTGGCGAATACGCGCCAGCAACTCGTCGGTGAGCGCTTCGTTGGTGTCGCCGTGGCGCACGCTGTTGCACACCGAGAGGATCTCTTCCACGGCGCCCTTGCAGATCAGCAGATGTGGCAAGCCCTGCTCGGCCACGACCACCGACATGCGGCGGCGATTGAAGTCGAATGGAATCTCATCGACCTTGTGGAAGGCGGTGCCGACTTTCAGCTCGCGATGCACTTCCACATGCTCCAGCACCGCCACGTCCAGCAGGTTTTTCAGGCCGGTCTGGTAGTAGCTGTTGAGGTAGGCCATTTCCAATACGTCGTCGGATTCTTCGCCCCACACGTCCACATGGCGTGCCAGAAAAATCCTGTCCTGGGTCAGGGTGCCGGTCTTGTCGGTGCACAGCACGTCCATGGCGCCGAAGTTCTGGATCGCGTCCAGACGCTTGACGATGACCTTCTTGCGCGACAAAAACACCGCGCCCTTGGCCAGGGTGGACGTAACGATCATCGGCAGCATTTCCGGGGTCAGGCCCACGGCAATCGACAGCGCAAACAGCAGCGCTTCGGTCCAGTCGCCCTTGGTGAAGCCGTTGATGAACAGCACCAGCGGCGCCATCACAAACATGAAGCGGATCAGCAACCAGCTGACTTTATTCACGCCATGCTGGAACGAAGTGGTGGCACGGTCAGTGGCCGTCACGCGTTGCGCCAACGCACCGAAATACGTGCTGTTGCCGGTGGTCAGGATCACCGCCGTCGCCGCACCGGACACCACGTTGGTGCCCATGAACAGGATGTTGTCCAGGTCCAGGGGGTTGCGGGTGTGGGCGTCCTGCTGCTGGGCAAATTTCTCCACCGGCATTGATTCACCGGTCATCGCCGCCTGGCTTACGAACAGGTCCTTGGCACTGAGCACGCGGCAATCGGCGGGGATCATATCGCCAGCCGACAGCACGATCAGGTCGCCGGGCACCAACTGCTTGATCGGCAACTCGATGCGCTTGGCAGCATCGCGACGCAGCACCGTGGCAGTGTTGCTGACCATGGCTTTCAAGGCGTCGGCGGCCTTGTTCGACTTGGCCTCCTGCCAGAAGCGCAGCAGCGTCGAGAGCACCACCATGGAGAAAATCACCGTGGCAGCCTTCATGTCTTCGGTCAGCCAGGAGATCACCGCGAGCAAGGTCAGCAGCAGGTTGAACGGGTTTTTGTAGCAGTGCCACAGGTGCACCCACCACGGCAACGGCTGCTCGTGCTCGACTTCATTGAGGCCGTATTGCGCACGCAGCGCATCGGCTTCCTGGGAATTCAAACCTTCGGCATGGCTGACCAACGTACCGAGCAATTGCACGGTGCTGCTGTTGGCCGCGACTACCAGGGTTTGCGCCAGGGTCGGCGGCACTTCGCGGCTGACGCTGGCGTCGGTGACGGTTTCGAGCATGGCCAGGCGACGGAAGTGCCGGGCAATGTGCCGGGTCCGCAGGAAGCCGGCGAAGAACTCTTTCAACAGAGTGAGGTTCATGGTGTTACTCCTGCGCGAGGAAAAAACCGTCGTGCAGGTACTGCCCATCCGCACCGTGCCTGTCGGACAGGCACAGCCGGCTTGGCCCGCCCGCCGAAAAAGGCAGGCACGTCCGTAGCATCCCGAGGTTACTCAGGTGCTGGTCAGCGTCGATGAAAGAGGATCGGGACAGGGCCAGGACTGGCCGCTGCCTTGATGCCGCTTCTCGCTTTGATGGCGAGACAACGGCATCGGATAAATGCGCGTTACCTTGCCAAGCCTGTGCCGGTTACCGAAACCGGCCGACTACTGTCACTCGAACAAGTACCCACTGAGGGTCTCCGCTATTGATGAAAACGCGCGAAGCTTACGCCCCGATTTCAGGAGAGTAAACCGTAGGAAAGTTTCCGTATGGTGAATAAGAAGATTCTTCAGGAGGGGTTCAGGAACTGGCTTCTGGACACGCAGACGATCAAATGTGGGGGGCTGTCTTATCGAATGGTCACACCGCCGCGACAGCCATAGGTATCCACACAATTTTAAAATTCAAAAGCCTCCCTGTGGCGAATGGGCTGTTGTCTAGGGGGCGCCTGGTCGATCCCGCTCAACCAACGCCAGGTAGTCCTCAACTCTCCCACCCGCCAACGTCTTGATCTGAATCGACACCCTGTTAACCTGCCGCCCCATCGCAACCCCGTCACGGGTGCGCACCGGTACATACCCAAGCCTGGGCCAGAAGCGCTCGGCGCGGGTATTGCCCACCACCACCGTCAGCCGCAGCCACTGGGCGCCTTTCTCTATCGCCCAGCGCTCAAGGTCAGCATGCAGGTGCTGCGCAAGGCCGCTGCCATGCCAGCGCGAACCGACCAGCAGCAGGCCGATATGCCATACCCCCTGCGCGAGCAAATCCACCGCGATATTCACCACGGCGACCAGTTGCCCGTGCGCCCCGCGATATCCCAGCCAGTAGATCCGGCTGCAATGCCAGCCCGGTGGAAGTTGGTTTTGCAACTCGTCGTGCGCTTCGGTTGGCGTGGCCGGCTCGCCGTTGACCGCGATGAAGTAATCCGGCGCCTGCTCGAAAAAATGCTGCAGCTCGGCCTCATCGCCGGCACCCAGTTCACCTACATGAACGTCCCTGATGGTGCACGTGATATCCATATCGTTTGGTTCCCTTCAATCATCCCGCGTCAGCACTTCCAGCAACTCGATCTCAAAGCGCAGATTGCTGTGGGGCGTGATGTGCGCGCCCATCGACCGCTCGCCATACGCCAGGTGCGCCGGCACGTATAAGGTGCGCACACCACCGACCTGCATGCCCATCAGGCCTTGATCCCAACCTTTGATGACGCGCCCGGTGCCGATCACACACTGGAACGGTTTGCCCCGTTCCCAGGACGAATCGAACACCGTGCCATCTTCCAGGGTGCCGGTGTATTGAGTGGTGATCAGCGCGCCCTTCACCACGGCTTTGCCGTCGCCCTGGCGGATGTCGGTGATCTGGAGTTCGTCGTGATTCATGGGGTTCTCGTTGAAGGCGTAAAGGCTGGGGTTTTCCCAGAATCGGTGGGGTTTGGCAAGTGTAGGAAAAGTTGGAGCAGCGACATTTCCCTTTGACTTGCGGGACGTTTCCAAGAGAATCCCAACCGCTTGCGCCGCTCAAATCGGGTGGCTAGTCTTCGCCGGTCACTGCCAATTCAGTGATTCGGACCTTCGCTTATTTCAGGAGCTACCTGACACCCCAAGCAGAAGCGCCCGATGTTCTCCGGCCTGCGCATCACCTCTTATGGACAGCCAACCCTCCCGGTTGTATTCCCCAAAGAGGTCACCCGTCATGAACCCATCCATAAGCCCTGTCCGTGTCGCTGTCGTGCAATTCGATCCCCAGGTGGGGATTGACCACCGCCGCGCAAACCTGCGCCTTAGCCTGGAGCTGGCAGCGCAGGCCGCCAACGGTGGCGCCAAATTGATCGTGTTGCCGGAGCTTTCAAACTGCGGCTATTTCTTTGCTGACCGCCAGGATGCCTTCGCCCACGCCGAAGCGGTCCCAGGGGGACCTAGCGTAAAAGCATGGGTCGACTTTGCCTGCAAGCATCAGGTTTATCTGGTGGCTGGTCTCAACGAAGTCGATGAAATGCAATTGTTCAACACTGCCGTGCTGCTAGGCCCGAACGGTATGATCGGAAAGTACCGCAAGGCTCATCTGTGGAACCTGGAGAAGTTATGGTTCACCCCCGGAAATACCGGTTTTCCAGTCTTCGACACGCCCATCGGCCGCATCGGGATGCTGATCTGCTGGGACATATGGTTTCCCGAAGTGCCGCGCATTCTCGGTCAGCAAGGTGCCGATATTATTTGCAGTTTGAACAACTGGGTCTGGACGCCTCCCCCACTGTTCGACGAAGCGGGCAAGTGCATGGCGTCTTACCTGACGATGACGGCGGCACACGTCAATAACGTATTTATCGCCGCCGCAAGCCGAATCGGCCAGGAACGTGATGCGCGTTACCTGGGATGCTCACTGGTTGCAGGCACCAACGGTTGGCCGATCGGCAAGGTGGCATCCGCCGATCGGCAAGAGGTGCTGTTTGCGGATGTCGACCTGAGCAAAGCACGCAGTGCGCCGATCTGGAACAACCTGAACGACTTGCAACGGGATCGACGTGCGGATCTGTACGATCAAATGCTGGGATACACCCGGCACCACGCGCTGCCTCGTTAAAACCAACATGCCTGCGTGGCTTGTTGTGGTTGCTGCTCGCGCTCGGCTGCGCAGCAGCCCCATCAAGGATCAAGCTCAGCCAGCAGGGTCTTCCCGCCCTGCAGCAGCCCTAACACCTGCGCCACATCGTTAACGGCGCCTACAGTGCCCACGTCTTCTGGGGTGGCAGCGCCGTCGACCACCGCCTTCAAGGCCTTCAAGAACGCAACTCTGCCCCAATCGACCTTGTCGGACTTGCTCAACGTTGGCGAGATACGCAGCAGCGCAGCGGATATTTCCTTCGCAAGGTAATCGCGAAACTCAGGCTTATTCATTGTCAGCTTCCTTCTTCAATCATGGCCGGACAGCAACAGACTACGAATACCACCACGCCTTGCCTACTGTCAGGGTTCACAGGTCTATACCAGTCAGCATGCCGGCACAAAGGGCTAGCCCTGGCTCAAATGCACCCCCAATCGCGTGCATTCATACCTCCCCCCGACCGCATTTTCTTTGCACTATCCAGCCCCCCGGCTGTCGGAGTTTGCATGCGCTTTCCCAGGGAGACACCATGAGCCAGGACGTCCTTGCCAAAGAAACCAACCGCCGCCAACTGCAGCAGATCATCTCCGGGCTCTCCGATGGGATCATCCTCGCGGAAGTCGACCAGACCATCCTGTGGGCCAACGAAGCCGCGCTGACCATGCACGGCGTGGATGACGTGCAGGCACTGGGCGCCAACACTCAAGCCTATGCTGAGCGTTTTGCCCTGCGGTACCGCAACAATCATCCCGTACAGCTGGATAACTACCCCTTGGCCCGTGCGGCGGCCGGCGATGAATTCAGCGATGTGGTGGTGGAAGTCACGCCCACCGCCGAGCCGGATAAAACCTGGGTGCACCGCCTGCGCAGTCTGGTGATCAGCGACTCTCACGGCGAGCCGGAGCTGCTGGTGTTGATCCTCAGTGACGCCACCGAATGGGCCAGCGCCGAGCAGCGCTTCGAAAAAACCTTCAACGCCAACCCCGCGCCTGCGGTGATCTGCCGCTTGAGCGACTTGCGCTACATCAAGGTCAACCAGGGCTTCCTGGAGATGACCGGTTACAACCGCGACCAGGTCATCGGCAAATCAGTGTATGAATTGGACGTGCTGGAGCAGGCCGAGCGCAAAGACCTGGCTATCCAGCGCCTGGGCGAAGGCGCGACGATCCCGCAGATGCAGGCCGAACTCAAACTGCCCGACGGCGGCAGCAAATTGGTGATCGTCGCCGGCCAGCCGCTGGACATGAACGAAGAAGACTGCATGCTGTTTTCGTTCACCGATCTGGAGCCGCGACGCAAGGCCGAAGTGGCCCTGCGCCAAAGTGAGGAACGCTTTGCCAAGTCGTTCCGCCTCACGCCGGTGCCCACGCTGGTGTGCAATGCCGCCAATCGCCAGGTGGTGGACGTCAACGAAGCCTTTATGAGTATCACGGGCTATATCAGCGAAGAGCTGATCGGCAAATCCATCGAAGATATCGACTTTATCGACAGCCCCCAGGCGGGCACGCAGTTGTTCACCACCCTGGAGAAAGCGGGCAACCTCGACGGCCAGGATCTCAAGGTACGCAAAAAAGGCAACGAGGTGATCGACTGCGTGGTGTCCGCCGATACCGTGATCATCGAGGACGTGCCCTGCTACCTGCTGGTGCTGATGAACATCACCGAACGCAAGCGCTCGGAGCTGGAATTGGTAGCGGCCATCGAGGAAGTGATGCAGGACGCGTCCTGGTTCAGCCAGACCCTCATCGAGAAGCTGGCCAACGCCAAGAGCGTCAACAGCCCCAACCTGCCGAATATCAGCTTCACCGACCTCACCGCCCGTGAGCGCGATGTGCTGGGGCTGATCTGCGAAGGCCTGGCCGACAAAGAGATCGCCTCACGTCTGAAACTGGCGCCCAACACCGTGCGCAATCACGTGGCTACGGTGTACTCCAAGCTGGGGGTGCACAGCCGCAGCGCGGCCATCGTTTGGGCCCGTGAACGCGGGCTGTTTGCGGGGGAACTGCGGCTGAAAAACAAACCCTGACAGTGCAAATGCACTAGTGCCGCTAGTGCGAATTCAACTTATGGCGCGACGATGCACACAATAACCTTCAAGGCATCTCACTGGACGCCTCGAAGGAACACGCATGTTTACCCTCGCCCAACTGCGAAATTGCATCGAAGAAGGCCTGTCGCCACTGACCTGCGAATTCACCCTGTGCCGGGATGCGTCCTTGACCCTCAAGGTCTATGACGCCGATACCGGTCGGGTTGACCTGGTGGTCACCGGGATCAGCACCAACCGCCTGCAGACTCCACAAGAAGTGGAAAAAATGGTGGAAGAGCTGCGCTACGAACTGCACAGCAACACCATGGGCAAGCTCACGCTGGATGACTTCCCTTCAACGACGAACCAATGAAATAGAACACACCGCCGGCCACGATAAACGCCCCCAGCATATAGAACATGGTGTGGGCCGGCAGGTTGGCCAGCACCAGCCCGCACAACACCGGCCCCAACGCAGCGCCGAGGTTGGACAGGTTCTGCGCGCCGTAGTACATGCCCCGCAGGTGGTCCGGGGCGATCCGGTCGATAAACATGTACTCGGCCGGAAACACCACAATCTCCCCCACCGTGAATACCGCCATTGCCAGCACCCACCACAGCACGCTGGTGGACAGCGCAAAACCAATCAACCCCAGCATGAACATGCTCAAGCCGAAGATGAGCCATTGGCTCAGGTGACGGTGCGAGATGCGCCGACCGATCACGTACTGCAAGGCGATCACCATCACCGCATTGGTGGTGAGCACGGCACTGATCACGGTGTAGGTGTATTGCGCCGTGGTGGTGGTCACCAGGTACTGCGACAGGTAGGCGGTGAACTGGCCGAACACCACCGCACTGAGCACGCCGCCCATCGTGAAGCACACCAGCCGGCGGTCTTGCAGCAACACACGGCCAACGGCGAGAAACGACACCGGCTTCTGCGCCACGTCCACCGTGGTTAACGTGCGGTCGCCCCAGCGCCAATACAGCAGGAAAAACCCCGCCCCCAGCAATGCCGACAACATGAACGGCAGGCTGATATCAAGCTTCGCCACCATCGCCCCGAAAAACGGCCCGACCGCGTAGCCGATATTGGTGAGGGTGTACTTGATGGAAAACACTTCACTGCGCGCGTCTTCCGGCAGCAGGCTGGCAAAACCGGCCTTCACCGCAATGTCGATGACTGCGTAGGCCAGGTTGATCAGGATCAGGCAGCTATAAAACGCCCAGATGTTCTGCGCCAATAGCGTGCCGACAAACCCCAGCACAAACAGCAGGCTCATCCAAAGCAATAACCGGTAACTGTTGATGCGGTCGACGAGGAAACCGCCATACACACTCAGCAGCGAACCGACAATCAGCGAGCTGCCGATCACCAGGCCAACTTGAGTGATGTCGAGGGTGAAATGGTGGGTGAGGTAGATCACCAGGTACGGAAACGTGATGGCCTTGGCCAGCGTCAGCAGCAACGTGGCGCCCAGCAGCAGGTTAACGGTGCGGGGGTAGTTTCTTATTGTGGCAAGCATCCTGCTCTCATTCTTCGAAGGTAACGCGACCATTGCGGCCGGTTACCTTAACGCAAGAACAAGGCAAAAAGGAGGGTCACTTCTTGACGGGCGTGATCTCCAGGATGGTGCCGTTGGTGGTCTTGAGCAGCACGAACTTATCGCCTACCCGCGCCCATTGGCTGTCTTCCTCGGGTTGCTTGAGGCCGCGCTTTTTCCAGTCACTGACGGCCGACTCCTTGCGCATCAGAATATCCGGGGCGCGGTCGCCTTCTTTCAGGTCACGGGTGTTGATGTTTGAAGGTTGCACGGTTTCCTGGGGTGTATCACCGGCCTGTGCCACAAAGCTGGCGGTGGACAGGCTGGCGGCGACCAACAGGCAGGCAGCTAGGGTTTTAGACTTCATGGGTGCTCCTTCAATGAATGACGCGTACCCAGATTCCGACCGCAGGGGCGTGGAATCATTCACTCGCTCCCTTGCCACAAGGGGCCTGCCTTTGAATCCTGGCCACCCATTGCTCTTGTGAAATTTATACTGTAATTTTTCATGAAATTTCCTGATATAAATTTCATGAACCAACAAGAAGAACTCGACACCCTGGCGAGCCTGGTCCACGACCTGCGCAAGCATAAGAAGCTGACCCTCGCCCAACTCGCGCAAAAGATCGAGCGTTCAGTAGGCTTCCTGTCCCAGGTAGAGCGTGGCCTGTCGCGCCCGACCGTGGCGGACCTGACCGCGATCAGCCAGGCCCTTGACGTGCCCACCACGTATTTCTACAGCCAGCCCAAACCCAAGGCCGTGGACTGGATCACCCGTCCCAACGAGCGGCGCACGGTGTATTACGCCAATGGGATCACCGACATCCTGGTCTCCCCCAGCATGAAGGGTGCGTTTTCGATGCTCGACAGCCTGCTGGCCCCCGGTGCCAACAGTGGTGAACAAACCATGAGCGACCGCGCCGAGCAGGCCGGTTTTGTGCTTGAAGGTGAATTGACCCTGTGGGTCGAAGGCCAGGCCGACTCGGTCACCCTCGGCCCCGGCGACAGTTTCCACCTGGCCAGCTTCGCCCACTGCCGCTACGCCAACCTGACCGACCTGCCGCCCGCGTGTTGTGGGTTTACAACTAGGAGCTGCACCCGTGAAAAGCCATGCCGCCACGTTACTGGCCGAAGTACGGACCTTTCGCCAGAACCACCCCGACGTGCGCTACGTCGACCTGATCGCCCTGGACATTCCCGGGCATTTCTACGGCAAGCGCTACCCGATCGAGATGCTGGAAAAGGTCGCCGCCGGCAGCCCGTTGAAACTGCCGCAGAACGCCGTGCTGCTCGGCGCCCAAGGTGGGCTGTTCAAGATTGGCGACTACTGCTTCAACGACGGCGACCCAGACGCCAACCGCCGCCTGGTGCCGGGCACGCTCAAACCGGTGAACTGGGAATCGCAGCCCCTGGGGCAGATGCTGATCACCTCCGACGGCACCGAGACGCCCATCGAGTTCGAGCCGCGTGAAGTGCTGGCCAAGGTGCTGCAGCGCCTGCACCACAAGGGCATTCAGCCGGTGGTGGCGTTTGAACTGGAGTTCTACCTGTTCGACAAGAAACTCGACAACGGCCTCCCGCAATTCGCCCGCGACCCGCTGAGCGATGACGCCGACGACCAGCCCAACCTGCATATCGAACGGCTGTCGCGTTTCAGCGAAATACTCGACGATATGGCCCAGACCGCCAAGGACCAGGGCATCGACATCACAGTGATCACCGCCGAACTCGGCCCCGGCCAGTTCGAGATCAATTTCGGCCACCAGGACGACGGCCTGCGCGCCGCCGACTGGGCTGCCCTGTTCTGCCGCAGCACCCGCGGCGTGGCACTCAAGCACGGCTACCGCGCCAGCTTCATGGCCAAGCCTTACCTGCAATTTCCCGGCAGCGGCATGCATGTGCATGTCAGCCTGTATGACGGCGCGGGTAATAACCTGCTGGCGGCGCATCAACAGCAGCCGCTGCGCCATGCCGTCGCCGGTTGCCTGGAACTGCTGCCCCACTGCATGCCGATATTCTCGCCCAACCACAACGCCTTTCGCCGCCTGGGCGGCACGGTCAACGCCGCCACCCGTGCCTGCTGGGGCTTTGAAGACCGCGACGCGTGCGTGCGCATCCCCGAGTCCGACCCGCGCAACCTGCGCATCGAACATCGCCTGGCCAGCGCCGACGCCAACCCGTATCTGGTGCTGGCGGCGATCCTTGTCGGTCTGGAGCATGGCCTCGAAACCAAACAGGAACCCATCGCGCCACTGAACGAGGACCGCGCCAGCGGCACCGACTTCCCCGTGGAAATGCTCGACGCTGTGCGCGCCATGCAGCATCAGGCGGTACTGCGCGATAAGCTGGGCGCCGAATTTGTCGACGTGTACTGCGAGAACAAACGCCAGGATCACCTGGCCTTCCAGCAAGAGATCCACGCGCGGGAATACCGCTGGTTTCTCTGACTCAACTGCCATGGAATCACCGATGACCGACCCAAGCGCCCCGGCCCTCAAGGAAATCTTCAACGTCAACGCCTGCAACATATCGCCACGGAAATGACCGCGGTGTACCCGGCGTTCGACGCCAAAGGCTTCCTCAAACACGCCAAGGCCGGTCTGGCCGAGTTGTCGGTGATGCAGCGCATGGCACGGGTCAGCGAGAGCCTGCATGCGGTGATCCCGCTGGATTATCCGCAAAGCCTCAAACTGCTTTACGCCCTCGCGCCCCGTCTGAACAGCGGCTTTGTCAGCCTGTTTCTGCCGCACTACGTGGCGAGCTACGGCCTGGCCGACTTCAAGCGCTCCATGGCGGCGCTCAAGTACTTCACCACCTTTGGCTCTGCCGAATTCGCCATTCGCCATTTTTTGCTGCACGACTTTGCGCGCACCCTGGCGGTGATGCAGCAATGGTCGCTGGATGACAACGAGCACGTGCGCCGCCTGGCCAGCGAAGGTTCACGGCCGCGTTTGCCGTGGTCGTTTCGCCTGGCCAACGTGCAGGCCAATCCAGCGTTATGCGCCTCGATCCTCGACAACCTCAAGGCCGACCCGAGCCTCTACGTGCGCAAGTCCGTGGCCAACCACCTCAATGACATCACCAAGGACCGTCCCGAGTGGGTGCTTGGTCTGATCGAAGGCTGGAACCTGGAAAACCCCCACACCGCCTGGATCGCCCGGCATGCGCTGCGCAGCCTGATCAAGCAAGGCAACACCCGCGCACTGACGATCATGGGCGCGGGGGCCAAGGCCGAGGTGAAGCTCCATCACCTGAGCGTGACGCCGGCGGTGATCAGGCTGGGAGAACGAATCAACCTGTCGTTCAGCCTGGAATCCACTGCGGTCACTGCGCAAAAACTGGTGGTGGATTACGCCATCGACTATGTGAAAAGCGCCGGGCACAGCGCGAGCAAGGTATTCAAGCTCAAGGCGTTTACCCTGGGTGCGGGTGAACAACACAGCCTGCGCCGCGAGCAACATATTCGTGAACTGACAACGCGCAAGCACTATCCCGGCCGGCATGTGGTGCATGTGATGGTCAATGGCGAAAGGCTTGGCAGTGCTGAATTCGAATTGCGCGATTGAACCCACACCAGAGCCCCCATGTGTGGGCGTGTCCCCGATAGCCATAGGTATCTACACAACTCCTAAAGGCAGACACATAACATTGTGGTGAGCGGGCTTGTCGAATCGTCGCACCGCCTGCGCTGGGCTGCGCAGCGGCCCCAAAACGTTCACCTCGGTTGATTCTGGCACTCTGCGGTGACCTTATTGGGGCTGCTGCGCACCCCAGCGCGGGCAAGCCCGCTCACCACAACAGCCCATTTGCCATAGATTCAGCATCCACGGGAAGTTGTGTAGATAATCGGGCAAGCCCCCTCCCACCCTTCTTATCCGGTTTCTTCAGTCAAGATTCGCCGAGCAGCAACCCCTGCTCCCGCGCGCACAGTTCCACCACGTAGTCCCACAACACCCGCAGTCGCACGGATTTGTGCAGCTCCCGGCGCGAGCTGATCCAGTAGCTGCGCTGGATCCCCTCCCCCGGCAGCAACGCCACCAGATCCGGGTCGCCAGCAGCCATGAAGCACGGCAATACCGCAATGCCCAAACCGGAGCGCGCCGCCTGGTGCTGGGCGATGACGCTGGTGCTGTGGAACACTACTTTGGGATTGCGACAGAAGCTGCTGAGAAATTTCAGCTCCTGGCTGAACAGCAGGTCGTCGACGTAATCGATCCAGGCATGGGCGGCGAGGTCTTCGCGTTTTTCGATGGGTGGGTTGCGGTCCAGGTAGGCGCGGCTGGCGTAGAGCGCCAGGCGGTAATCGGTGAGTTTGCGGGTGACCAGTTGATCGACGCTGGGGCGTTCGAGATGGATGCTGATTTCCGCTTCGCGGTTGAGGATGCTGACAAAGCGCGGCACCGCCACCAGTTCCACCTCCAATCCCGGATAACGTTCGAACAACCCGCCCATGCGACTGGCGAGGAACATCACCCCCAGGCCTTCAGCCACGCCAAGGCGAATCTTGCCCAGGGGCGCGGCGCAATGGGTGAGTTCGTCTTCGGCCAGCAGCGCGACGTTTTCCATGGCTTCGGCGTGTTTGAGCAGCGCTTCGCCGGAAGGTGTCAGCTCGTAGCCTTGGGCATGCTGCACGAACAACGCGGTGCCGAGGCTCTTCTCGATGGCCTCGATATGCCGGGCCACGGTGGCGTGGGTGGTTTTCAGGCGCTGCGCAGCGGTAAGCAGGCGGCCGCTGCGCTGGAGTTCAAGAAAGAACCGCAGGTCATTCCAGTCGAACATGTCACCTCCAATCCATCAGCCAGGGCAGCGCTGTTTAAAAACGCACAGCAGCTGGGTAAAAACTAACATTTTTAAGACGAAAACTAACAACTAGGATGGGGCCAATAAGAAAAACAAGCGAGACTTCAGATGCCCATTGCAGCTGCTGAATACGATTACGTGGTAGTAGGTGCCGGCCCCGCAGGCTGCCTGCTGGCCAACCGACTGTCCGCCAACCCCGCCCACCGCGTGCTGCTGCTCGAAGCCGGTGGTCGCGACAATTACCCCTGGATCCACATCCCCGTCGGCTACCTCTTCTGCATCGGCAACCCGCGCACCGACTGGTGCTTCAAGACCGAAGCCCAGGAAGGCCTGCAAGGCCGTGCCCTGAGTTACCCACGGGGCAAGGTGCTGGGCGGCTGTTCGTCGATCAATGGCATGATCTACATGCGCGGCCAGGCCCAGGATTACGACGGTTGGGCGGCGGAAGGCAACCCAGGCTGGGCCTGGAAAGACGTGCTGCCACTGTTCAAACAGAGCGAAAACCACTTTGCCGGCGGCTCGGAGTTCCACAGCGACGGCGGCGAATGGCGCGTCGAGCAGCAGCGCCTGTCGTGGCCGATCCTGGATGCGTTTCGCGAGGCGGCGGCGCAAAGTGGCATCGCCAATATCAACGACTTCAACCAGGGCGATAACGAAGGCTGCGGCTACTTCCAGGTCAACCAGAAGGCCGGCGTGCGCTGGAACGCGGCCAAGGCGTTTCTCAAGCCTATTCGCCAACGTCCCAATCTCACCGTGCTGACTGAAGTCGAAGTCGACCGCGTGGTCCTGGAAAACGGCCGCGCCTCGGCAGTGGTCGGGCGTCAAAACGGCCAGCAGATGAGCTGGAAGGCGCGCAAGGAGATCGTGCTGTGCGCCGGTTCCGTGGGCTCGCCGGGCATTCTGCAACGTTCCGGCATCGGCCCGTCCAGCGTGCTCAAGCCCTTGGGCATCGATGTGCTGCATGAACTGCCTGGCGTGGGCGGCAACCTGCAGGATCACCTGCAGCTGCGGCTGATCTACAAGCTGGAAAACGCCCGCACCCTGAACCAGATCGCCGGTACCGTCTGGGGCAAGATGGGCATGGGCCTGCGCTACCTGTACGACCGCAGCGGCCCGCTGTCGATGGCGCCCAGCCAGCTCGGCGCCTTTGCCCGCTCCGGCCCGGAACAGACCTCGGCCAACCTTGAATACCACGTGCAGCCGCTGTCCCTGGAGCGATTCGGCGAACCGCTGCACGCATTCCCGGCATTTACCGCGTCGGTGTGCGACTTGCGTCCGCAAAGCCGTGGCCGTATCGATATCCGCTCGGCCAACCCGGCAGATGCGCCGCTGATCCGGCCCAACTACCTCAGCCATCCGCAAGACCTGCGCGTGGCCGCCGACGCGATTCGCCTGACCCGACGCATCGTCGCAGCGCCCGCCCTGAGCCAGTTCAAGCCGGTGGAGTACCTGCCCGGTGACTCGCTGCAAACCGAAGAGGAGCTGCACGAAGCCGCCGCCCGTATCGGCACCACGATCTTCCACCCGGTGGGCACCTGCCGCATGGGCAGCGACGAAGACGCCGTGGTCGATGCGCAACTGCGGGTGCATGGCGTGCCCGGCCTGCGCATCGCCGATGCCTCGGTCATGCCGCGCATCACCTCCGGCAACACCTGTTCACCCACGCTGATGATCGCGGAAAAAGCCGCGCAGCTGATCCTTTCGCCGCCTACAAGGAGCCTCGCCCCGGAGAAAGAACTGGTTCATGCAATCTGAATAGCGGCGCCGCACCTGGCGCCGACAGTGGAACAACAATAAATAATCACTGTGAGGGCTACCCGATGTCAGAACATGCTCAACCCTTGGGCTCGACGGTCAACACCGCCAGCACCACCAACGACTCAAAAAAGGTCATCTTCGCCTCGTCCCTGGGGACGGTGTTCGAGTGGTATGACTTTTTCCTCTACGGCGCCCTGGCGGCCGTGATCAGCAAGCAGTTCTTTGCCGGGGTCAACGACACCACGGCGTTTATCTTTGCCTTGATGGCCTTCGCGGCCGGCTTTGTGGTGCGCCCGTTCGGCGCGCTGGTGTTCGGCCGCCTGGGCGACATGATCGGGCGCAAGTACACCTTCCTCGTCACCATCATCCTGATGGGCGTCGCCACCTTCTGCGTGGGGCTGCTGCCGACTTACGCCAGCATCGGCATCGCGGCGCCGATCATCCTGATCGTGCTGCGCATGCTGCAGGGCCTGGCGCTGGGCGGCGAATACGGCGGCGCGGCCACCTACGTGGCGGAACACGCACCGGCCGGCAAACGTGGCTTCCATACCAGTTGGATTCAATCCACGGCGACCATCGGCCTGTTGCTGTCGCTGTTGGTGGTGCTGGCCTGCCGTTACTTCACGGGTGACCAGTTCGAAGTGTGGGGCTGGCGGATTCCGTTCCTGTTCTCGATCGTGCTGCTGGGCATTTCCACCTGGATCCGCATGAGCCTGCACGAGTCGCCGGCCTTCCTGAAGATGAAAGAGGAAGGCAAGGCCAGCAAGGCGCCGATCCGCGAGTCGTTCGGCAAATGGGAAAACCTCAAGGTGGTGCTGATTGCGCTGTTCAGCATCAACGGCGGGCAAGCGGTGACCTTCTACGCGGCGCAGTTTTACGTGCTGTTCTTCCTCACGCAATTCCTGAAAATGGACCCGGCACTGGCCAACATGCTGCTGATCATCAGCGTGGTGATCGGCGCGCCGTTCTTTATCTTCTTTGGCTGGCTGTCGGACAAGGTCGGGCGCAAGCCGGTGCTGATGCTCGGCCTGCTGCTGGCCACCGTGCTGTACTTCCCGATCTTCAAGAGCCTGGCGCACTACACCAACCCGGCGATGGACCAGGCCAGCACTCAGGCACCGATCACCGTCTTGGCCGACCCGGCCACCTGCACCTTCCAGTTCGACCCGGTGGGCAAGGCGAAATTTGACAGCCCGTGCGACAAGGTCAAGACCTTCCTGGTCAAGCAAGGCCTGCCCTACAGCAGCGCCGCCGCCCCCGCCGGCAGCCCGGTGCAGGTGAGCGTGGGCGACGTGCGTATCGACGGTTTTGACGAAAAGGCCCTGCGCGGCGCTGTGACCCTGGCCGGCTACCCGTCCTCGGCGGACGCGGCTCAGGTCAACAAGGTCATGGTGGTGGTGCTGATCGTCGCGCTGATCCTGATCGCGGCCATGTGCTACGGCCCGCTGGCGGCGCTGATGGTGGAATTGTTCCCGACGCGTATCCGCTACACCTCGATGTCCTTGCCCTACCACATCGGTAATGGCTGGTTTGGCGGGTTCCTGCCGACCGTGTCGTTTGCGCTGGTGGTGTACACCGGGGATATCTTCTACGGGCTGTGGTATCCGGTGGTCGTGACCGGGGTAAGCCTGATCGTGGGGATGATCTGTCTCAAAGAAACGCGGCATGTGGATATTGATAATAATTAAGCAGCTACAAGCGGCAAGCTACAAGCGGCAAGTCAGAGCGAATCGGCATTGACTTGCGGCTTGTAGCTTGAAACTTAAAGCTGTACATCCATACAGATAATAGTTGCTCAATTCCCTTCTTATGCCCATCCTGCTCTCCATTCAACTGTGTAACGAATGGGCTGACCATGCGGCTGTACCTCTGTGAAAAACCCTCCCAGGCCAAGGATATCGCGGCCGTGCTTGGCGCCAGTCGCCGGGGCGACGGTTGCTGGCTGGGCAATGGGGTCACAGTCACCTGGTGCATCGGTCATCTGCTGGAAACCGCTCCGCCCGATGCCTACGACGAAAAGTACAAGCGCTGGGTGCTGGCCGACCTGCCAATCGTCCCGGAAAAATGGAAGATGCGGGTCAAGCCCAAGACGGCCAGCCAGTTCAAGGCGGTCAAGCGCCTGCTGGGGGAAGCCCAGGAGCTGGTGATCGCCACCGACGCCGACCGCGAGGGCGAGATGATCGCCCGCGAGCTGGTGGAGCACTGTCGTTATCGCGGGCCGATCCAGCGTTTGTGGCTGTCGGCACTGGATGACGCCTCCATTCGCAAAGCCCTGGCAGCGCTCAAGCCGGGTGCCGAAACCTTCAGCCTGTATCACTCGGCCCTGGGCCGCTCCCGTGCCGACTGGCTGATCGGTATGAACATGAGTCGTCTGTTTACCCTGCTTGGGCGTCAGTCCGGCTATCAGGGCGTGTTGCCGGTAGGCCGCGTGCAAACCCCGACCTTGCGCCTGGTGGTGGACCGCGACCGCAGCATCGCCGATTTCGTGCCGGTGGCTTATTGGGCCATTGATGTGGACCTGCGCCACGAGCGCATGACCTTCACCGCCCAGTGGCGTGCCGCCGAAGACGCCTGCGACGATCAAGGCCGCTGCCTCAATCCTCAGCTTGCCCGTGAGGCCGCCGACGCGATGAGCAACGCCGCCAGCGCACGCCTGGTAAAACTGCGTACCGAACGCATGCGCGAAGTGGCGCCCCTGCCCTTCGACCTCGGCACATTGCAGGAAATCTGCTCCAAGAAACTCGGCCTCGGCGCCCAGGAAACCCTGGACATCGCCCAATCCCTCTACGAAACCCACAAGGTCATCACCTACCCACGCAGTGACTGCGGCTACCTGCCCGTCAGTCAACACAGCGACGCACCCAAGATTCTCGCCGCACTGGGCCGTGCCGATACGGCGGTCAACGGGCTGATGCCCCATATCGATCCTCAACGCCGCTCGCGGGCCTGGAACGACGCCAAGGTCAGCGCCCACCACGGCATCATTCCAACGGGCGCCGGCAAGGACGTCGGGCAACTCACTGGCAAACACAGAGCGGTGTACACGCTGATTCGTGCGCGCTACCTGGCGCAGTTCCTGCCCAACCATGAATACGATCGCACCCAGGCGGATTTCGACTGCGCGGGCTTTGCATTGCGTGCGGTCGGTAAAGTCGTGATAGAGCCAGGCTGGAAACGCGCCCTGCCCGAAGCGTTGGCGCCGACCAAGGGCCGTGAGGCGCCAGCACCACAAGCGTTGCCGATGCTGGCGCAGGGGCAGGACTACGCGGTAGCCAACGTCAACCTCAAGGATTTATGGACCCAGCCGCCTAAACCCTTTACCGAAGGCGACCTGATCAAGGCGATGAAAAACGTCGCCAAGCTGGTGGAAGACCCGCTGCTCAAGCAAAAACTCAAGGACACCACCGGTATCGGCACCGAAGCCACCAGAGCCGGAATTATCCAGGGTCTGCTCGACCGGGGTTACCTGGTCAAGAACGGCAAGGCGCTGTCAGCCACCCCGGCCGCGTTCAGCCTGATCGACGCCGTGCCTCGCGCCATCGCCGACCCCGGCACCACCGCGATCTGGGAACAGGCGCTGGACATGGTGCAAAGCGGTGAAATGAGCCTGGAAGAATTCGTCGCCAAGCAGGCGGCGTGGATGAGCAAACAAGTGGCCCGCTGCAACGGCATGCGCATGACCATCACCGGGCCGGCGAGCCCGGCGGGCCGAGGCGCCACACCATGGAAAAAGAAGCGCAAGGCGGCCCCCCGCAAGACTGCGGCCAGCCCCAAGCGCGCCAAAAAGCCGACAAATGCGGGGTAAATGCAGAAAAAATCCGGCGAATGACGTTTTTCGACGGGTTTAACGCCGCTTTGGACCTTGCGGCACCGTAGCCCGTCTAGGATTCTGTAGGGACCTGCTGATTTCCTAACAACAACACGCATCGGAGTGGCCGCCATGAAGACTGTCTCAGAAGTACTCAAAGCTAAAGACAAGAAAAATCAGGAGGTCCATACCATTGAATGGGATCACACCGTATTCGAAGCGCTGGTGGTGATGTCATCCAAAAACGTCGGTGCTCTGCCGGTCGTCAAGCAGGGTGCGGTGGTTGGCATCCTCAGCGAGCGTGATTACGCACGTAAAATCATGCTCAAAGGCCTGTCGTCCGTTTCGACAAAGGTCCATGAAGTCATGAGTTCCCCGGTGATAACCGTCGATACCCACAAAAGTGTCGACGAATGCATGAACATCATGACCGACAGCCACCTGCGCCACCTGCCCGTGGTTGAGGATGGCAAATTGCTCGGCTTGCTCTCCATCGGTGACCTGGTAAAAGAAGCCATTGCCGAACAGGCCGATCTGATCAAACAGCTGGAGCAATACATCCGCGGCGAATAGGGAGTCCCCATGCTCGACAGCCTGCAACATCAGGAAGACCACCTCGACACCCTGCTCCGCGCCATGACCGACCGGCGCTTTGTGGTGCTGACGGGCGCAGGGATCAGCACATCGTCGGGCATCCCCGATTACCGTGACAGCGAGGGCGTGCGCCGGGGCAAGGCGCCGATGATGTACCAGGAATTCCTCGCCACCCCACAAGCCCGCCGCCGTTACTGGGCGCGGGCGATGCTGGGGTGGCCGAGAGTGCGTATTGCCGAGCCGAACAAGGCGCACTTGGCACTGGCCACGCTGCAACAACGCCAGCAAATCAGCGGACTGATCACCCAAAACGTCGATACCCTGCATGATCAAGCGGGCAGTCACGATGTGATCGAACTGCATGGCAGCCTGCACCGGGTGCTATGCCTGGATTGCCAGCAACGCAGCGAGCGCGATGTGATCCAGCAACTGATGGAAGGCCAGAATCCCTACCTGGCTGGCGTCGACGCGGTGCAGGCACCCGATGGCGATACCCTGCTTGATCCTGCGTTTGAAGAGCGCTTCCAGGTTCCCAACTGCCCCCATTGCGGCGGCCAGCGACTCAAGCCGGACGTGGTGTTTTTTGGCGAAAACGTCGCCCAGGACACCGCAGCCAAGGCGATGGCTGCCGTGGAGCACGCCGAGGGTTTGCTGGTGGTGGGTTCATCACTGATGGCGTATTCGGCGTTCCGCCTGTGCAAAGCCATGGTTGAACAAGGCAAACCGGTGATCGCCATCAACCTCGGCAAGACCCGTGGGGATGAGTTGTTGCAGGTGAAGATCCAAGCTTCGTGCGAGCGGTTGTTACCCCTGCTGGTCGATCGATTGACCTGACCTGCCGCAAGCCCGCTCGCCACAACAGCCCCTTTACGGCTTGACCATCGGCTCCAAGAAATGACGCCCAAGTCACGTTTTCCCGCATTTCCCCGTCCCCACGGCAATTTATGTAGTGACAGAAAATAATCACTACATAATCGTTGACGTAACCTTTTTGTCCTTGCATTATCGAGACGTCTCCCGGATCGGGAGCGTTGGTAACAAGCGTTTTGAAAGAGCTCGTCTGACCGCCGAGCTGTTTTTTCCGGATGTGCACTGCCCACAAGGCAGATTGATGAAGCTGACCTGCCCCGGAAGGGATGGGTACAAGGAGCTCAAACGCTGCTTGTCTTCGTTATGAAACCATTGCGTAGCAGTTCATCAGCAAGACTACATGCATCAGGTTCAAGACCCTGCCCGTATTCGGCAGACCGTCACTGACGCCCGGCTTTCAAAGCCGGAGACAACTAAGCAGTTTTAACGGAATCAACTGATAGATCGCCAACTGGTCAAGGGGCTTACACATGAATCTGAACAACCAACCAACTATCGACGAATTGGCTGAGATGTTCGCAGCGCAGAAAGACACACTCGACGACCATATCCTGTGGATTGGCAAATCGGGCGAAGTGCAACTTGACTGCCTGGAGCCCAATACCGAAGAAGCCGAGTTTGACCGCAATAACCGTGAACTGGCAGCGCGCCTGAAGGTGTACCGCCGTGGCCAGGGTTATGTCGGCAAGAAGGCCGCGGCTGATCGCAACTTTATCGAGCAGGTCTTTCATACACTGAATACCGAATGGCAGAACCTTAAAGGCCAGTCGCAAGTTAAAGTGATTGATAGATACTGCTGATCACTCAGCATTAAACATTCAAGCCCGCTCGTTAGTTCGAGCGGGCTTTTTAATTGCACGCTTACTACACTGCCGGAAAGCGTCCTTTCCCGGCTTCATCGCGAAAGATATCAAACAACACTTGTGCCGCCGCCGACAGCTCATGCCCCGGCTTGGTCAGCACACCAATCGGCCGCTCGATCACTGGACTGTTCAAGGTGATGCAATGGGCACCTGCCTCTTCCATCTGCCGCGCGCACAATGCAGGCACGGCACTGACGCCCAGGCCACTGGCAACCATCTTGCCCACAGTTGCCAATTGATGGCTTTCCAACGCCACGGGCAGTTTCATCTGTAAGGCGCCCAAGTGTTCTTCCAGCATCACCCGCACCGTGGACGGCCGCTGCAAGGTGATGAATGGCTGCTCCAGCAAGGTCGCCCAATCGATCTCGGCACATTGCGCCAGAGGTGAATCACCCGGCACTACGGCAATGAAGCGATCCAGGTACAACGGCGTGAACGCCAGTGACGAGCCTTCCGACGGCTCAAACGCTACGCCCAGTTCGACTTGGCGGTCGCGGACCATCTCCAGTACCTGTTCATTGATCAAGTCATGCACCGTCACATTCACCTGGGGGTAACGTGCTCGGAATATCTTCAGGATGGGTGGCAGCAAATTGCCCGCAAACGATGGCATCGCCGCCAATGTGACCCGTCCGCGTTGCAGGGTGAACCGTTGGCGCAATTCGTCCTCGGCATTGTCCCAGTCGGCAATCAGCCGGCGCGCCAGGGGCAGCAGGGATTCACCCTCGGGTGTCAGCGCAACATTGCGGGTATTACGGCTGAACAAGCGGCCCCCCAAGCCTTCCTCCAAACCTTTGATGGTCAGGCTCAACGCCGATTGAGAGAGGTGCAAGCGCTCGCACGCCGCGGCAAAACTCAGGCTTTGGGCCACGGCGAGAAACGCACGCATCTGCTTAACGGTCATGACGCTGCTCCGAACAGGAATGGACTATGCTGTTTTCTAAATCAATCAACCTTAAAAAACAACTTAACAAATCAATCCGTCAGCGCAACACTCGGGTCATTGGCTGGCCCACACACAATAAATAGAGGTGCATATGGCAGGTTTCGATAAGCGCGTGGCGTCCTACGAGGAAGCGCTGGCAGGCCTGGAAGACGGCATGACCGTGCTCTCCGGCGGTTTTGGCCTGTGCGGCATTCCGGAGAACCTCATCAATGAGATCAAGCGCAAAGGCACCCGCGACCTCACTGTGGTTTCCAACAACTGCGGCGTCGACGGTTTCGGCCTGGGCGTGCTGCTGGAGCAAAAGCAGATCAGCAAAGTGATCGCCTCCTACGTAGGTGAAAACGCCCTGTTCGAGAAGCAACTGCTCAGCGGCGAGATCGAAGTGGTCCTCACCCCCCAAGGCACCCTGGCGGAAAAAATGCGCGCAGGCGGCGCCGGCATCCCGGCCTTCTTCACTGCCACGGGCGTCGGCACGCCAGTGGCCGAAGGCAAGGAAACCCGCGAATTCAACGGCCGTCCGTACCTGATGGAAGAGTCCATCACCGGCGACTTCGCCATCGTCAAGGGCTGGAAAGCCGACCACTTCGGCAACGTCATCTATCGCCACACTGCCCAGAACTTCAACCCGCTGGCCGCCACCGCCGGCAAGATCACCGTGGTTGAAGTCGAGGAAATCGTCGAACCGGGCGAGCTGGACCCGGCGCAGATCCACACCCCAGGCATCTACGTCGACCGGATCATCTGCGGCACGTTCGAGAAGCGCATCGAACAGCGCACCGTGCGCAAATAATCCGCCTGCGGCCCTAAGAATAAGAGGAACACAACATGGCTCTGACCCGCGAACAAATGGCTCAACGCGTCGCCCGCGAAATGCAGGACGGTTTCTACGTGAACCTCGGCATTGGCATTCCGACCCTGGTGGCCAACTACATCCCCGAAGGCATGGAAGTGATGCTGCAATCGGAAAACGGCCTG
>NZ_JADDUM010000111.1 GCF_015163715.1 Pseudomonas cyclaminis | reverse complement strand
CCCGCTCACCACAACAAGCGGTATGGATCATCCCCAGGCTCTGCGTACAATGCCCGCTGCCTTGTAGGAGACTTCCATGACCACCCGCCCCGCCTCCCCGCGTAAACCCCGTGCCCGCAGCCAGGCCCGGATCGACGCGATCCTCGACGCCGCCCGCACCCTGCTGGCAGCCGAAGGCGTGGCCAGTTTGTCGATCTACAGCGTGGCCGAACGCGCACAGATTCCGCCGTCGTCGGTGTACCACTTTTTCGCCAGCGTACCGGCGTTGCTGCAAGCGTTGACGGCCGATGTGCACGCGGCGTTCCGGGCGGCGATTCAGACCCCCATTGAGCATGAATCACTCAAGCACTGGCGCGACCTGTCCTACATCGTCGAGCAGCGCATGCTCTCCATCTATGAACAGGACGCCGCCGCGCGTCAGTTGATTCTGGCCCAGCATGGCCTCACCGAGGTGACCCAGGCCGACCGCCAACATGATCTGGAATTAGGGGATTTGATGCTCGCGGTGTTCAATCGTCACTTCGAAGTGCCGACCCTGCCCACGGACGTGGATGTGTTTGCCCTGGCGTTGGAATTGAGCGACCGCGTGTATGCGCGCTCGGTGCATCAGCATGGGCTGATTACGCCGCGCATGGCGGAGGAAGGGATGCGTGTGTTTGATGCTTACGTGGGGCTGTATTTGCCAGCGTACCTGCCCAAGCGTTGAGTCTTGTATTGGCTGATCTGGCCTCATCGGGGGCAAGCCCCTCCCACATTTTGAGTGTGTTCACAGTTCAACATGTGGGAGGGGGCTTGCCCCCGATGGCGGCCTCAAGACCAATCACAACTTGGCGATCGACACCTCAGTCGACTTAACAAACGCAATCACTTCACTGCCAATCACCAGCTCCAACTCTTTGACCGAGCGCGTGGTGATCACCGAAGTGACGATACCGGAGGCGGTCTGCACGTCGATTTCCGACAGTACGTCGCCGACTACGATTTCCTTGATGGTGCCTTTGAACTGGTTACGCACGTTGATGGCTTTAATAGTCATACGATTTCTCCTCGGGTCGAAATGGCTGCAAGTTGTTAGCTGCAAGCTGCAAGTAAAAGCGCTTTGCTTCCCCTTGCAGCTTCAAGCTTGAAGCTTGCTGCTGCTTTATTGCGCCCAACGCAATTGCGTAGGCAGCGGTGAAACAGGTTCGGGTTCCGGCGGCGTGCCGGGCAACGACAGCACACGGTTGAGCACTTCGGCTTCCAGCGCGGCCAGGCGGTGTGAACCACGGGCACGCGGACGTGGCAGGTCGACGATCAGGTCGAGGCCGATTTCGCCGTCTTCGATCAGGATCACCCGGTCGGCAATCGCCACGGCTTCGCTGACGTCATGGGTCACCAGCAACACGGTGAAACCATGCTTCTGCCAGAGGTTTTCGATCAGTTGCTGCATCTCGATGCGGGTCAGCGCATCCAGTGCACCCAATGGCTCATCGAGCAGCAGCAGGCGCGGTTGGTGGATCAGCGCACGCGCCAGGGCAACACGTTGTTTCTGGCCACCGGACAGCGCTGCCGGCCATTCATTGGCGCGCTCGGCCAGGCCGACCGCTTCCAGTGCTTCGAGCGCTTTGGGGCGCCAGTTGCCAGTGAGACCCAGGCCCACGTTGTCGATGATCTTTTTCCACGGCAGCAAACGTGCTTCCTGGAACATCAACCGCGTGTCTTCAATCGCTTCGCTCAGCGGCGCGGAACCGGCCAGCAGCTCGCCGCCACTGGCTTTGTCCAAGCCGGCCAGCAGGCGCAGCAAGGTACTTTTGCCGCATCCGCTGCGGCCGACCACCGCCACGAACTGGCCCGCCGGAATGTGCAGGTCAATCTCTTTGAGCACTTCCCGTGCGCCGAACGATTTGCGCAATTTGCGCACCGCCAGGGGAATCCCCTTGAGCAGGCGCGGAGGTTGTTGAGCCGTCATGCCGCACCCCCTTTATTCACTTGATACGCCGGATGCCAGCGCAACCACACCCGCTCCAGACCGCGCGCCGCCAGGTCGGCCAGCTTGCCGAGGATCGCGTACATCACGATGGCCAGCACCACGACGTCGGTTTGCAGGAATTCACGGGCGTTCATTGCCAGGTAGCCGATGCCCGAGCTGGCAGAGATGGTTTCCGCCACGATCAGCGTCAACCACATAAAGCCCAGGGCAAAACGCACACCCACCAGAATCGAAGGCAGCGCGCCCGGCAGGATCACTTGCCAGAACAGGCTGAAACCGGACAAACCGTAACTGCGCGACATTTCCACCAGCGCCGGGTCGACGTTGCGGATGCCGTGATAGGTGTTCAGGTAGATCGGGAACAATGTGCCGAGGGCGACCAGGAAAATCTTCGCGGTCTCGTCAATCCCGAACCACAGGATCACCAACGGAATCAGCGCCAGGTGCGGCACGTTGCGGATCATCTGCACCGAGCTGTCCAGCAGGCGTTCGCCCCACTTTGACAGGCCGGTGATAAACCCCAGCGCCAGGCCGATGCTGCCGCCGATCACAAAGCCCAGGCCGGCACGCCAGCCGCTGATGGCCAGGTGGGTCCAGATTTCGCCGCTGGCGACCAAGTGGACACCGGCTTCAATCACCGCACTGGGGGCCGGCAGAATGCGCGTCGACAACCAGCCCGCCGACACCGACAACTGCCACACCGCCAGCAATAGAATCGGCAGCACCCAGGGCGCTACACGATGGCTCAATTTTTCAAGGTTCATAACGCCGCCTCAGCTCTGTGACGCAGCTTTGGGAAGGATGTCGTTGGCGACCATTTCGCCGAACGGGCTCACGTAACCGGCGCTTTTCGGCAGCTCTGGGCGTTCGATGTCCAAGTGCGGAAACAGCAGTTCAGCCACGCGATACGACTCTTCCAGGTGGGGGTAGCCGGAGAAGATAAAGGTGTCGATACCCAGCGCGGCGTACTCCTTGACCCGCTCCGCAACCGTTGGCCCATCGCCCACCAGCGCAGTGCCCGCACCGCCGCGTACCAGGCCGACACCGGCCCACAGGTTGGGGCTGACTTCGAGGTTGTCGCGGTTGCCGCCATGCAAGGCGGCCATGCGCTGCTGGCCGACAGAATCGAAGCGCGCCAGGGAAGCCTGGGCGCGGGCGATGGTGTCGTCGTCCAGATGGGAGATCAGTTTGTCGGCGGCTTTCCAGGCTTCATCGTTGGTTTCGCGCACGATCACATGCAGGCGAATGCCGAAGCGCACGGTGCGCCCGAGTTTCGCGGCTTTGGCGCGTACCTGTTCGATTTTCTCGGCGACGGCGGCCGGGGGCTCGCCCCAGGTCAGCACCATTTCCACCTGTTCGGCGGCGAGGTCCTGAGCGGCTTCGGAAGAACCGCCGAAGTACAGCGGCGGACGCGGCTGCTGGATCGGCGGATAGAGCAATTTGGCGCCTTTGACACTGATGTGCTCGCCGTCGTAATCCACGGTTTCGCCTTCCAGCACACGGCGCCAGATGCGGGTGAATTCCACCGACGCCTGGTAGCGTTCCTCGTGAGTGAGAAACAAGCCATCGCCGGCCAATTCTTCCGGATCACCACCGGTGACCAGGTTGAACAACGCACGGCCGCCGGACAAGCGATCCAGGGTCGCAGCCTGACGCGCCGCCACCGTCGGGGAAATGATCCCGGGGCGCAGGGCAACAAGGAATTTCAGACGCTGGGTCACCGGGATCAGCGAAGCCGCCACCAGCCACGAGTCTTCGCAGGAGCGTCCGGTGGGGATCAACACCCCGCCGAAGCCCAGGCGATCAGCGGCCTGGGCCACTTGCTGCAAATAACCGTGGTCGACGGCGCGAGCGCCCTCGGCGGTGCCAAGGTAATGGCCGTCGCCGTGGGTAGGCAGGAACCAGAAAATATTGAGGCTCATGGAGTTGTCTCCTGAAGAAGTCGAATTACGGCGCTTTGGCCACAGCGGCGGGTGGCGTCCAGATCACGTCCTTGATGCTCAAGGGTTTGGGGATCAATTTGAGTTGGTAGAAGGTATCGGCGATTTTCTGCTGGGCGGCGACCACCTCAGGGGTCAGAAACAGTGCGCCGTAGCCTTGGCGTTTCACCGAGGTCAGGGTGATATCCGCCGGCAGGCCCAACAGCGGAGCCACTTGTTCAGTCACTTCCTGTGGGTTGGCCTTGGACCATTCGCCCACGGCGCGCACTTCTTCAATCAGCGCCTTGACCACTTCAGGGTGCTGCTCGGCGTAGGGTTTGGTCGCCAGGTAGAACTGATGGTTGTCGGCGATGCCGGTGCCGTCGCGCAGGGTGCGGGCTTGCAGTTGTTTCTCGGCGGCGGCCTGGTACGGGTCCCAGATCACCCAGGCGTCGACGCTGCCACGCTCGAAGGCGGCGCGGGCATCGGCGGGCGGCAGGAACACCGTCTGCACATCGGTGTATTTAAGGCCGGCATCTTCCAGTGCACGCACCAGCAGGTAGTGCACGTTGGAGCCTTTGTTGAGCACGATTTTCTTGCCCTTGAGCTCGGCCACCGATTTGATCGTCGAGTCTTTGGGCACCAGGATCGCTTCACTGGTCGGCGCTGGCGGCTCGTAGGCCACGTAGAGCAGATCGGCACCAGCCGCCTGGGCGAACACAGGCGGGGTTTCGCCGGTAACGCCGAAGTCGATGGAGCCGACGTTCAGGCCTTCAAGCAATTGCGGGCCGCCGGGAAACTCGGTCCATTGCACCTGCACGCCTTGGGCGGCCAGGCGTTTTTCCAGGGTGCCCTTGGCCTTGAGCAGCACCAGAGTGCCGTACTTCTGATAACCGATCCGCAGGGTCTCGGCGGCTTGGGCTTGAACAATGGCGCCGAAGGACACAGCCGCAGCAAACAGTGCGACCAGACCACGACGCAAGATGACAGTGCGCATGGCGCTCTCTCCAAATATGCGATTAGGGTTTTGGCTGCACCTGCTTGGCCGTTGGCGGCTGAGTAAGGTGAGTGTTTCTTAAAGAGGTAAGGCTCAGATGCTCCAGCGAGCAGTCAACAAACGGTCATTCAACACATGGGGGTCCAGCGGTTTCGGGCGGCGGGCCATGGCGCTGTAGAGCGTTTCCAGGGCCTCATGCAAACGGTGTTCGAGCACGGGCACCAGTTGCGCCTGGGCGCTGCCTTCGGCGTAGGCGATCTGGCTGTCTTCGGCAAAAATGCCGTGGAGCAATTCCTGGGCTTTCAACGCCGACAGCACCGGTTTGAGCGCGTAATCCACGGCCAGCATATGGGCGATGCTGCCACCGGTGGCCATCGGCAATACAATCTTGTGGGCCAGGGCGCGTTCGGGCAGCAGGTCGAGCACGGTTTTCAATGCACCCGAGAATGAAGCCTTGTACACCGGCGTGGCGATTACCAGACCATCCGCATTAGCCACCTGTTGCAGCAGGTCGATGACCTTGGGGCTGTCGAAGCGCGCATGCAGCAAGTCTTCGGCCGGGAAGTCCCGTACCTGGTAACTCACCACTTCAACGCCTTTGTCTTGCAACCATTGACGGGTTTTTTCCAGCAAGACCCCGGAGCGGGAACGCTGGCTGGGACTGCCTCCAAGTGTTACGACCAACATGCAGGAATTCCTTGAGCTAGTGCCGGCGGTTCGCTGTGTGGCGATGGCGCCAATATGGGACAGACCTTATCAGCAGATTTATATATCTATAAATCTTATTTTTTCATTTGTTTATTCCTTAAATGCATATGAAATTTATAAACCGCCAGGCGAAAAAAAAGGCCGTCTAAACGGCCTGAAAACCCCTGCTTTGATTTGCGGTGTATCTACAGACGCCATCGGGGGCAAGCCCCCTCCCACAGGGGAATGCGGTCAACCGTGGGAGGGGGCTTGAACCCGATGGCGGTTTGAAGCCTCAGCGATTTGGCTGCGGGGTAAGGCGCAGATACGGCTTCACCGCCCGATACCCCTTCGGAAAGCGCTTCTTGATCTCTTCCTCATCCTTGAGCGACGGCACAATCACCACTTCGTCACCGTCCTGCCAGTTGGCGGGGGTGGCGACCTTGTGGTTGTCGGTCAGCTGCAGCGAGTCGATGACCCGCAGGATTTCGTGGAAGTTACGCCCGGTGCTGGCCGGGTACGTGATGGTCAGGCGAATCTTTTTGTTCGGGTCGATCACGAACAAGGAGCGCACGGTGAGAGTGTCACTGGAGTTCGGGTGGATCAGGTCGTAGAGGTCCGAGACCTTGCGGTCGGCGTCGGCCAGGATCGGGAAGTTGACGATGGTGTTCTGAGTTTCGTTGATGTCTTCGATCCACTTGTGGTGCGAGTCCACCGGGTCGACCGACAGGGCAATGGCCTTGACGCCGCGCTGGGCGAACTCGTCCTTGAGCTTGGCGGTAAAACCCAGCTCGGTGGTGCACACCGGGGTGAAGTCGGCCGGATGGGAAAACAACACACCCCAGCTATCGCCCAACCATTCGTGGAAACGAATCTTGCCGGCGCTGGAATCCTGTTCGAAGTCGGGGGCGATATCGCCCAGTCTTAGGCTCATGGTGTGGCTCCTGGTGAGTGCTTATGGAGCCCACTGTGCATGGATTGCGGATAATTTAAAAAGAATAAATATCGATTTATTTAGACGATAAAGGAATATTAAAAAAGGGTTCATTGGACGTGCGCAGGGACGAGGCGCACCATCGTTTCCAAGGTTCGAGAAGGCCTTGAGACGCTGTACAAAGAGGGGTTCAGGAAGGGCTTGCGGGGGTTTAGTCCGACTTGAAAGCAAGACACCTTGCCCGGCGTTGCGCCGGGCAAGGTTTTACAACACGTCTTAAAGGATCGGCAGGGTGTAGCTGACGATCAGACGGTTTTCGTCTTGGTTACGCTGTGTAGCCACGTCGGAACGCAGCGAAGCGTTTTTCCAGGCAACGCCCAGACCTTTGAAGGTACCTTCAGGCACTACGTAGCCCAAGTTGAAGTCGCGTTCCCACTCACCCTTGTCACCGGTGGCGGTAGCAACGTTGTCACCCTTGAGGTACATCACGGAGGTGGTCAGACCTGGCAAGCCGATGGCTGCGAAGTCGTAGGCGTACTGGGCCAACCAAGTACGCTCGCCGGCACGTTGGAACTTGCCGATCTGCACGTCGGTGATCAGGTAAGACGAAGCACCGTCACCCTGGTTGAGGAACGGGAAATCGCTGGTGCCATTCACACGCTGGTAGCCGGCGCTGATCGCGTGGCCTTGCAGGGCGTAGGTGAATTTTGCACTCCAGGTACGGTTGTCTACTTCGCCGTTGTTCTGATAGCCAGAAGCGCGGTAGCCGGCAACACGACCTTCCTGGCTGGCGTTCTTGCCATCAGAGTCACTGTTGAAGTAACGCAGGTCGGTCTTGAACACGCCAACTGGCAATGCCCAGTTGTGGGTCAGGCCCAGGAAGTGCTGCTTGTAGAAGTCGGACAGATTGCCATAGTAGTACTGGGCAGTCAGGTCCTTGGTGATCTTGTAATCACCACCGGCATAGTAGAACTCGTTGCTGCGCGCGTTGGCAGTCGCAGTGCGAGTCGCGCCGTTGGAACCCGCAATGGTCAGCGAATCATTGTTCGAAGAGTTACGACCCTTGGCATGTTCCAACTTACCGCCAACCAGTGTCAGGTTGTCGATGTCGTTAGAGGTGATCTGGCCACCTTCAAAGGTTTGCGGCAGCAGACGACCGTCGTTGGAAGTAACGACCGGCAGTTTTGGCTGCAGGGTACCCAGACGGAGTTCGGTCTTGGAGACCTTGACCTTACCGGTCAGGCCCACGCTACCGAAATCGTTCACCGCACGACCATCGCTGTCGCTTGGGAACACAATGCCGCCCTTGTTGGCGCTATTGTTGTTGTAGGCAGTGCCTTTACCGGAGTCCAGCCGCACGCCGTACAGGCCAATTGCGTCAACACCAAAACCGACCGTACCTTGGGTATAGCCAGAAGCGAAGTTGAAAATGAAACCCTGGCCCCATTCTTCCTGCTTGTTAGGCTTGGCAGTGCCGTCGCGGTTGTCTTGGTTGATGTAGAAGTTGCGTGCAGTAACGCTCGCCTTGCTGTCTTCGATAAAACCGGCAGCGCCTGCTTGCTGGGCGATTGCGCCCAAAGCTACAGCCAAAGCCAAGGTGGACTTATTCATGTACCGCTCCTCTCATTTCTAATTTTTGTATTTCTTTGGTCTCGGGTCTGACGCCCTCGATCCACAGATGCGCGATTACCACCGGATAGTGACTGACAAGTCAATCGTAACCTTGTGTGTCTACTACCTTCGTCTAATCGCAGTTGATTTGGTCCCTGCAGGGTAATGAGTTTTTCATACACCCAAAAAGAATTATTTCATTCTTTTTCATACGATCCAGGAATAAGGCTTTGCATGACTCGGACAGGTCAGAGTAGACCAACCGCTCCATAAGCTAATTCCTAAAGGGTATTTGTTAGCGCTTTTTTAGATCGATTAGTGTGGGCGCTCTGTTGCATACGTCACCCACGATCAAAAAGGCGACGCCATCATGGCCAAACGCATATCCTCCCGTCAATTTGTTACAGTTTTTGTGTCACTAATAATTTCTTTTGCTGTCCAAGCCGCCGATTTGACCATCGGCTACCAAACCGGCATCGATCCCAGCAAAGTCCCACAGGCCGATGGCGCCTATGAAAAGGCCATTGGCGAGAAGATCGCCTGGCGCCGCTTCAACAGTGGTCCGGAAGTCGTAACCGCCATCGCCTCCGGCGATGTGCAAATCGGCAACCTCGGTTCCAGCCCCCTGGCTGCTGCTGCCTCGCGCAATCTCCCCATCGTCGCGTTCATCGTATCGGCGCAGATCAATACTTCTGAAGCCTTGGTGGTGCGCAACGGCAGCGGTATCGACAAACCCGAGGATCTGATCGGCAAGACTATCGCCACCCCCTTCGTCTCGACCTCTCATTACAGCCTGCTCGGCGCCTTGAAGCATTGGGGCCTGGACACCAGGCAAGTCAAAGTGGTGAACCTGCAACCGGCTGAAATTGCCGCCGCGTGGAAACGCGGGGATATCGACGGGGCCTTCGTGTGGTCGCCGGCGTTGGGGGAAATCCGCAAGACCGGCAAGACCCTGACCGACGCGGCCCAAGTGGCTCAGTGGGGTGCGCCGACGTTTGAAGTGTGGGTGGCGCGTAAGGATTTCGCCGAAAAGCACCCTGAAGTAGTGGCCAGGTTTGCCAAGGTCACCCTGGATTCTTTCGCCGACTATGCGGCCCATAAAGACAGCTGGACGGTGGATTCAGAGCCGGTGCAGAAAATCGCCAAATTGACAGGTTCGAATGCGGCGGACATTCCTGAGTTGTTGGCAGGCACCACGTTCCCGAATGCCCAGGCGCAGCAAACCGATGCGCTGCTTAAAGGCGGCACAGCGAAGGCGATTGGGGAGACGGCGAAATTCTTGAAGGAGCAGGGGAAGGTTGAGACGGTGCTGCCGGACTATTCGGCCTTCGTGACCGACAAATTCGCCAAGGAATAAATGCCTTTAAACATGTGGAAGGGGGCTTGCCCCCGATGGCGGTGTATCAGTCGCTCATTAGTTGACTGACACTCCCTCATCGGGG
>NZ_JADDUM010000110.1 GCF_015163715.1 Pseudomonas cyclaminis | reverse complement strand
GTCGGTGCGCACGCCGGGGCCGCCGGGCGCGTAATAACGGGTGATCTTGCCGAAGCTGGGGAGGAAGTTGTTCTTCGGGTCTTCGGCGTTGATACGGAACTGCAACGCAAAGCCACGGTGCTGGATGTCTTCCTGTTTCACCGACAGCGGCAGGCCCGAGGCAATGCGGATCTGCTCACGAACGATGTCGATCCCGGTGATTTCCTCGGTAATGGTGTGTTCCACCTGCACCGGGTGTTCATCTCCATGAAGTACACCTCGCCCTCGGCGAGCAGGAACTCCACGGTACCGGCGTTCTCGTAGCCTACGGCCTTGGCGGCACGCACCGACAGGTCACCGATGTAGGCGCGCTGTTCAGGGGTCAACTGTGGGCTAGGGGCGATTTCGATAAGCTTCTGGTTGCGGCGCTGGATCGAGCAATCGCGCTCGAACAGGTGCACCACGTTGCCGAAGCTGTCACCGAGGATCTGCGCCTCGATGTGCTTGGGATTGACGATGCATTTTTCCAGGAAGACTTCCGCCGAACCGAACGCCTTGGTGGCTTCGGAGATGACGCGGGGGAAGGCTTGTTCAAGTTCTTCGCGACTGTTGCAACGCCGAATCCCGCGACCGCCACCACCGGAAGTGGCCTTGAGCATCACCGGGTAACCGATGCGGTCGCCTTCGGTGAGGGCTTCGGCGATGTCGGCGACGTTGCCTTCGGTACCGGGCGTGACCGGTACGCCGGCCTTGATCATGCTGCGGCGCGCTTCGGTCTTGTCGCCCATGCGGCGGATCACTTCAGCGGACGGGCCGATGAACTTGATTCCACGTTCGGCGCAGATGTCGGCCAGTTCGGCGTTTTCCGACAGGAAGCCGTAGCCGGGGTGCAGCGCATCACAACCGGTTTCCACGGCCAGGTTCACCAGCTTGCGCGGGTTCAGGTAACCGGCCAAAGGCTCGGCACCGATGCTGTGGGCTTCGTCGGCACGTTTAACGTGCAACGCATGGCGGTCGGCGTCGGAATAGACCGCGACCGAGCGAATGCCCATCTCGGCGCAGGCACGCACGATTCGTACGGCAATTTCACCACGGTTGGCGATCAGGATCTTTTTTATCACTTGGAAATTCCCTTGAGCCGATTGCTGCGTTCTTCGACCCGCTGGAGCCGGGTCGGCGCGTGACCAAATGTTTCATGACAGTCGCGAGACACACACTAAGCCCCAGCAGGGATTAACAAAAATCAATAATTATTGGGTTGTGTATAAGTAAAGACTTATAGTCAGCGCATCACGGCGGGGATGGGTATTTGAATTATGCGTAAGTCATTGATGCGTATGACATTGCGTCAATTGCAGGTTTTCAATGAAGTGTGCGATTTGCGCTCATACAGCCGTGCCGCCGAGGAAATGTCCCTCACGCAACCGGCCGTGAGCCTGCAAATTCGACAGCTGGAAGAGCTGATTGGCCAGCCGCTGTTCGATTATGTCGGCAAAAAACTCTACATGACCGAGGCCGCGGAAGCGCTGCAACGGGCCAGCCGCGACATCTTCGGGCGCCTGGAAAACCTCGATATGCAGCTGTCGGACATGCAAGGTTCACTGCAAGGCCAGCTGAAGCTCGCGATTGAGTCCAGCGCCAAGTACTTCGTGCCGCATCTGTTTGCCGCATTCAAGCGCCAGCATCCAGAAGTGCAACTGCACTTGACGGTGGTCAACCGCGCCCAGGTGATCCGGCGGCTTTCCGACAACCGCGACGACCTGGTGATCATGTCCATGGTGCCCCAGGACATGGGCCTGGAATTCCTGCCATTTCTCAATAACCCGATTGTCGCAGTGGCACTGCCGGATCATCCCTTGAGCCTGCAAGGACCGCTGCGCCTGCAAGACCTGGAACCCTACACCCTGCTCATCCGTGAACCGGGCTCCGGCACGCGAATCGCCTGCGAGGAATACTTCAAGGAGAAACGCGTGCACTTCACTCAGACGGTGGAAGTGGCCTCGGCCGAGCGCAGCGTGAATGCGTCTGCGCTGGCCTGGGCGTGGCCTTGCTGACGCGGCATGCGGTGAATATGGAACTGGCCACCGGCGGGCTCAAGGAGCTGCCGGTGGAGGAGCTGCCGCTGTACCGCAGTTGGTGCCTGGTGCAGGCCAAGGCCAAGCGCCTGTCACCGGTGGCCCATGCGTTCCTGGGCTTTATCCGCAGCGAGCGGGTGCAGATCAGCGCGCTGGCTGAACGCTTCGCTGGGCGGCCGCGGGTGCCTGCCAGTGGAGTTCCGGGTAGTCACTGATGCTCTGGAGCAGCTGGCGCTCCTGGCAACGGTCTTCAATTGCACGACGGAACGCCATGCGGCGCTGGTCTTCCTGCTGACGACGGGTTTTTACGGCGCTGTTGCTGTCTTCGTAGGGACGGGCCATTTGGAATCTCCCAATGCGAGTACGGGAGTTCAGAATCGGCTCGACGGATGACACGACGATGACAGCCTGGTGAAGATTCTGGATACACAGGAGATGCCAATGTGGGAGGGGGCAAGCCCCCTCCCACATCTGGAACGAGTGCGGCCTTGACTCAGTCGTCGAGGGCTTTGACGGATTTGGGCGACAACCGCAGGCTGCGCAAGCTGCGCTTCACACTCTTGAGGTGGTTGACCAGGCTCGGCCCGCGCGCCATGGCCACGCCCATCGCCAGCACGTCGATTACCACCAGGTGGGCAATGCGCGAGGTCAGCGGGGTGTAGATTTCGGTGTCTTCGTGCACGTCAATCGCCAGGTTGACCGTGGACAGTTCGGCCAACGGTGTCTGGCTCGGGCACAAGGTGATCAACGACGCGCCGCTTTCACGCACCAGGTTGGCGGTGATCAGCAGGTCTTTGGAGCGGCCTGACTGGGAAATACAGATCGCTACGTCGGTCGGCTTCAAGGTCACCGCCGACATCGCCTGCATGTGCGGGTCGCTGTAGGCCGCCGCCGTCAGCAGCAAACGGAAGAATTTGTGCTGGGCATCTGCCGCCACCGCGCCGGACGCACCGAAGCCGTAGAATTCAACACGCTGGGCCTGGGACATGGCGGTCACGGCCTTTTGCAGCTCCACCGGGTCGAGTTTTTCACGCACTTCCATGAGGGTGTGCAAGGTGGTGTCGAAGATCTTGAGGCTGTAGTCCGCGACGGAGTCGTCTTCGTGAATCGCAAACTGCCCGAAGCTGGCACCGGCGGCCAGGCTCTGGGCCAGCTTGAGTTTCAAGTCCTGGAACCCGGAGCAACCGATGGCCCGGCAGAAGCGCACGATGGTCGGTTCGCTGATACCCACGCTGTGGGCCAGGTCGGCCATGGAACTGTGCATCACAGCCGCAGGGTCAAGCAGCACGTGATCGGCAACCTTGAGTTCCGATTTGCGTAACAGGTGGCGCGACTGGGCGATATGTTGCAACAGGTTCAAAGGACGGACTCTTGTTATTGGCAGGGCCAGGGGATGTAGCAAGCTTGTAGTTATACTACAAGAATTGTCGTTTTGCCCGTCCGACTCATCACTAAATTGCCCTGGCACCCTGATATTCAAAGGCCAGGAGCTTTGTAGCCACTCGGGCGCCCTTGGCGTCGCTAAGGAAAATCTGCATTTTTCCGTAACAAATCTGCCAGCCCGTCAGCCTGCATGGGGCGGCTGATCAAATAGCCCTGCACTTCGTCACAACGCTCCGCTCGCAGGAAATCCAACTGCTGCTGATCTTCCACGCCTTCGGCCACGACCTTGAGTGCCAAGCCGTGGGCCATGGCGATGATGGCTCGGGTGATGGCTGCATCCTCGCGTCCTTGCCCAAGCCCACGAATGAAGGTCTGGTCGATCTTTACGTAGTCCACAGGGATGCGCTTGAGGTAGCTGAGGGACGAGTAACCCGTGCCAAAGTCGTCGATAGCCAGCTTCACCCCCAGGTCGCGCAGCTGCTGGAAGGTGGCGATGATGTGTTCGACGCTGTCGAGCAGTTGGCTCTCGGTCAGTTCCAGCTCCAGGTATTGCGGGTCCAGGCCGGTTTCTTCCAGCACCTGACGCACCAGGCTGACCAACTTGCCCTGGCGTAACTGGTGCACCGACAGGTTCACCGACACCCGAATCGGCGCCAACCCCTGGCGCTGCCATTCACAGGCTTGCCAACAAGCCTGGCGCAACACGAATTCGCCCAGCGGCACGATCAGGCCCGTTTCTTCGGCCAGGCCGATAAAGTCGCAGGGCGGCACCATCCCCCACTGTGGGTGGTCCCAACGAACCAACGCCTCAGCGGCGTTCAGCCGGCCCGTGGCCAGGCACAGCTTCGGTTGGTAGAACACCGAAAGCTGGCGCTCATCGATGGCTTTACGCAGATGGTTTTCCAACTGCAGACGCTCAAGGGTGCTGGCTTGCAAGCTGTCGGTGTAGAACTGGAAGTTGTTGCCGCCCAGGTGCTTGGCGTGTTGCATGGCCATGTTTGATTGGCTGACCAGCTCGGAAATTTCCCGCGCATTGTCGGGCAGCAGGCTGACGCCCATTGACGCACTGACCACCAGCTCATGCCCCTCAACCGTCACGGGTACCCGCAGCTTGGCCAGCAGCCGCGTGGCTACCCGCGCCAGGCTCGACAGGCTGCCGTAGGCGTCGAACAACACGGCAAATTCATCCCCGGACAGCCGTGCAATGGTGTCGGCTTCGGGCAAGGCATTGATCAGCCGGCGCGCCATTTTTTGCAGCAACTGGTCCGCCACTTCATGGCCCAGGCTGTCATTGAGCAGCTTGAAGCGATCCAGATTGATATGCAGCAACGCCAGGCTGCGCCCGCCCTGGCGCACGCGCTGGTGGGCCTCGCGCAGACGCTCGCGGAACAACGAGCGGTTGGCCAGCCCGGTCAGTTCGTCGTAATGGGTGAGGTAGCGCATGCGCTCCTCGGACTCGCGCCGCGCCGACAGATCAGCGAAGAAGCCCACGATATGGCTGACGTTTCCGCGAACATCGCGCACCACATTCAGTTGCAGCCACTGCGGGTAAAGCTCGCCGTTCTTGCGTGTTTCCACCAGTTCGCCCTGCCAGGTGCCGTGGCTGAGCAAGGCTTGGCGGATCACCGGGAAGTGACGCCGGGCATCGCGGCTGCTGGGTAGCTCTACCACGTTGCGACCGAGCATGTCGTCGATGTCAAAGCCAGTGACGCGACTGAAGGCCTGGTTGACCGCGATCAGCGCGTAATCCGGGTCGAGGATCACGATGCCTTCGCTGGCGGCTTCAAATACGGTCGAGGCCAGCCGTTGTTGTTCTTCAAGGGCCTTGCCGGCGCTGATGTCGCGCCGCGTGCCGAGCATTCGAATCACGCGCCCACTGGGCGCACGCTCCACCGCGCGGCCACGGTCTTCGATCCACACCCAGTGCCCGTCGCCATGGCGCACGCGGTATTCCACCTGGTAATCCTCGGTGCGCCCCTTGAGATGCTCCACCAGCGCACGCTTGAGCAGCGGCAAGTCATCCGGGTGCAGGCGCGGCTTGAGGTGGCCGAGCATGGCCGTGACGTACTCCGGCTCCAGGCCGAACAGCTCTTTAAGCTGGGTGTGATGGACTTCGTCGGTTTGCAGGTTCCAGTCCCACAGGCCGAGTTCGCTGGCTTGCAGGGCCATGGCCAGGCGCGCTTCGCTCTTATTCAGCGCAAGACTGGCGACGTCCAGTTCCTGGCTGCGCTGCGCCACGCGGTCCTGCAGGCCTATCTGAGCGTCACGAAGCTCCTGCTCGACCTGACGACGCTGCTCGACTTCACGCACCAAGTCCTGATTCAACTGCTCGCTGCGCTGCTGCGCCTGCTGGAGATGCTCGATCAAGGCCTGGTTCTGGAAACGCCGCAGGAGTTCACGCTGGATCAGGCGGTTGACCTGCCAGGCCACCAGGTTCAGCGACACCAGCAGGATCAGGCCGAGTACCCCCCAGCCCTGTTGCTGCGGGCTGCCATCCCACAACAAGTAGACAATGGACGGCACCAGGCACGGCACGGCGAAGGATAGGAACGCCGGCAGGCTCACGGCATAGGCCACGCTGGCCGACAACGTCGCAGCGCCGATCAGGCCGAACACCCAGGCTTGCTGCATGAAGCTGTTCACCGGTGCCAGGGCGATGGCCGCAGTTGCCAGCGTCAGGCCACTGACCGCCGAGCCGAGCATGAACATGCGCCGCCAGATCGGCTGGGCCTGACGGCTGGGCATGGCTGAATCAAAGGCCGCCACCTGGATAACGCGCATGGCCACCAGGGCCAGCAGCCAGACCAGCCAGATGCTGTCCAACAGGTATTGCTTGGGATTCCACAGCAGCCAGGCGCAGACCAGGCCGTTCACCAACATTAATAGGGTCGGCAGCAACGAGCCCTGATACAGCAGGCGCGTGCGCTCAACCGCCATCTCAGTGGCGTAATGTTTGCGGATAACCTGCGCGGGCGCCATCGAGGGGCCAAGCAGGTCGGTGCTGAGGGTCATAGGCAATGTTCTTATAATGGTGAGCCCGAAACGTCGACGGAGCATACACAAGCAAGCGCCCGGCCAAACTGCTCCATGTCATAAAACTGTGCGGTCACACAGCGCAAAGCTCGGCGCCAGACAGCTTCAGCGAGACCCTGCGCGGGCTGTGGCCATTGACCGACCGGTCATCACCCTGAGCAGAATGTTGAGCCGCCACAGACTGCGCCGGATATTTTCCATCGACCACCCGGCATTGGGATTTGCCCGACTCCCCCCAGCACCCTAGAATGCGCCGATGCGCGATGATCTCTCTCTTTTGCTTAACTCCCTCAACGATGCCCAACGCCAGGCCGTAGCGGCCCCCGTTGGCCGTCAGTTGGTCCTGGCCGGTGCTGGCTCCGGTAAAACCCGAGTGCTGGTGCACCGTATCGCCTGGTTGATCCAGGTCGAAAACGCGTCCCCGCATTCCATCCTGTCGGTGACGTTCACCAACAAGGCCGCTGCCGAGATGCGTCACCGCATCGAACAGCTGATGGGCATCAGCCCGGCCGGCATGTGGGTGGGCACCTTCCACGGCCTGGCGCACCGCCTGCTGCGGGCCCATTGGCAGGAAGCAGGGTTGAGCCAGACCTTCCAGATCCTCGACAGCGATGACCAGCAACGCCTGGTCAAGCGCGTGATCCGCGAGCTGGGCCTCGACGAACAGCGTTGGCCCGTGCGCCAGGCGCAGTGGTTTATCAACGGGCAGAAAGACGAAGGCTTGCGCCCGCAGCATATCCAGGCCAGCGGCGACTTGTTCCTGGCGACCATGCGCAGCATCTATGAAGCCTATGAGGCTGCCTGCGCACGCGCTGGCGTGATCGACTTCTCCGAGCTGCTGCTGCGCGCCCTCGACCTGTGGCGCGACAACCCCGGTTTGCTGGCCCATTACCAGAAACGCTTCCGCCACATTCTGGTGGATGAGTTCCAGGACACCAACGCCGTGCAGTACGCCTGGTTGCGCCTGCTGGCCAAGGGCGGCGACAGCCTGATGGTAGTGGGCGACGACGACCAGTCGATCTATGGCTGGCGCGGCGCGAAAATCGAGAACATCTACCAGTACTCCGACGACTTCCCGGACGCGATCACCATCCGCCTGGAGCAGAACTACCGCTCTACCGCCGGCATCCTCAAGGCCGCCAACGCCTTGATCGCCAACAACACCGGGCGCATGGGTAAGGAACTGTGGACCGACGGCGGCGAAGGCGAAGCGATCAACCTGTACGCCGCCTTCAACGAGCACGATGAAGCGCGCTACGTGGTGGAAACCATCGAAAGCGCGTTGAAAACTGGCCTCTCGCGCAGTGACATCGCCATCCTGTACCGCTCCAACGCCCAATCGCGGGTATTGGAAGAAGCCTTGTTGCGCGAACGTATCCCGTACCGCATCTATGGCGGCCAGCGTTTCTTCGAGCGCGCCGAAATCAAGAACGCCATGGCCTACCTGCGCTTGCTGGAAGGTCGCGGCAACGATGCGGCGCTGGAGCGGGTGATCAATATCCCGGCCCGTGGCATCGGCGAAAAAACCGTCGAAGCGATCCGCGACCATGCGCGCCACGCCGATGTGTCGATGTGGGAAGCGATGCGCTTGCTGATCGCCAACAAAGGCCTGACTGGCCGTGCCGCCGGTGCGCTGGGCGTATTTGTCGAGCTGATCGAGAACCTGGCCGCCAAGTGCCTGGAAATGCCTCTGCACTTGATGACTCAGACCGTGATCGAGCAATCCGGGCTGATCGCCTATCACGAAGCGGAAAAGGGCGAAAAAGGCCAGGCACGGGTAGAAAACCTTGAGGAACTGGTCAGCGCCGCCCGTGCGTTCGAAAACACCGAGGAAGACGAAGAGCTGACCCCGCTCGCCGCTTTCCTCGGCCATGCATCCCTGGAAGCCGGCGACACCCAGGCCGATGAGCATGAAGACAGCATCCAGCTGATGACCTTGCACAGCGCCAAGGGCCTGGAGTTCCCGTATGTGTTCCTGGTGGGCATGGAAGAAGGCCTGTTCCCGCACAAGATGAGCCTGGAAGAGCCCGGCCGCCTTGAGGAGGAACGCCGCCTGGCCTATGTGGGCATCACCCGGGCGATGCAAAACCTGGTGATGACCTACGCCGAGACCCGACGCCTGTACGGCAGCGAGACCTACAACAAGGTGTCGCGCTTCGTACGTGAAGTGCCGAAGGGCCTGATCCAGGAAGTGCGCCTGTCCAACAGCGTCAGCCGCCCGTTCGGCGGTGGCCAGCAGCAGAACTCCAGCAGCATGTTTGCCGGTTCCGAGATTCCGGAAACCCAATTCAGCCTTGGCCAGCAGGTCCGGCATTCTGTGTTCGGCGAAGGCGTCATCCTCAACTTCGAGGGGGCCGGCGCCCAGGCACGCGTGCAGGTGAACTTCGCCGAAGGCAGCAAGTGGCTGATGATGGGTTACGCGAAGCTCGAAGCCGTCTGAAACATTAATGAGGTGAGGGAGCAGGCTCCCTCGCCACAACAAGCCCGCCATCATGAAACACTGCGTAACATGAAGATTATGGGTCCACCCTTGTTTTAGAGAGGTGCGGGCCAATATCTTCCATTAGTCCTACAGACCTTTCGGAATCGGTCTTACGCAAAAGCCCGAAACATTATGCCGCTAGCCACTGTCACTACACCTGTGCAACATGGCGCGCGTGCAATCCACAAATGGGAATTCCCTTTATGAAACGTTTTCTTAGCATCGCCATGGCGTTGTGCATCGGCCTGACGATGAGCCTCGACGCCAACGCCAAGCGCTTCGGTGGCGGCAAAAGCTCGGGCGCGGCACCGACTCACCAGACCAGCCAAATGGCTCCATCCGCCGGTGCAGGCGGTGCTGCCGCTACTGCAGGCGCGGCCGGTGCTGCTGGCGCCGCGGCCAAGGCCGGCGGTGCGTCGCGCTGGTTGGGCCCTCTGGCCGGTATCGCGGCCGGTGGCCTGCTCGCTTCCATGTTCATGGGCGGCGGCTTCCAGGGCATGCAAATCTTCGACATCCTGATCATGGCCGTCATCGCCTTCCTGGTCTTCCGCTTTATCGCCGCCCGTCGTCGCAAGCAGCAGGAGCACATGGCTCCAGCCGGCGCGCCGATGCAGCGTGAAGTGTTCGAGCAGAAGCCTGCCATGGGTTCGATCTTCGGTGGTTCGGCAGCGCCTGCTGCGGCCCGTCCGGTGATCAACGCACCGGCCTGGTTCAACGAAGAACGTTTCGTCGAAGCGGCCCGCAACCACTTCCAGTCCCTGCAGCAGCACTGGGACGCCAACGAAATGGACAAGATCGCCGAGTTCGTGACCCCGCAACTGCTGGAGTTCCTCAAGCGCGAACGCGCTGAGATCGGTGACGCGTTCCAGTCGACCTACATCGACGACCTGCGCGTACAGCTGGAAGGTGTGGATGATCGCGCCGACAAGACCATCGCCACCCTGACCTTCAGTGGTGTGTCGAAGACCTCGCGCTTCGACCAGGGCGAAGTGTTCAGCGAAAGCTGGAACATGGAACGCCCTCAAGGCGAAAACCAGCCTTGGCTGGTCGCCGGTATCCGCCAGAACGGCTGATAGCCCCGCGCTTGCAAGCCGTAACAAAAAACCCCGGACATGTCTCATGTCCGGGGTTTTCTATTTCACGGTTGCACTTATAGCGAGCTACTGTATAAAACGCCCCTATAAACCGCGCCATCTAGCAAGAGGATCCCGGCCGTGGAAGAAATCATCGAACAATTGCGTGAAGCCAACGAACCGGTCCCGGTTCCTCTGGAACTGCCCGACGAAGATCAACTGGTGGAAATCGAAGAACAACTGTTCATCGACATCCCGTTTGTCTTCCGTGAATTCCTGCTGACCGTCAGCGATGTGGTGTACGGCAGCCTGGAGCCGGTGACCGTCACCGACCCGCAATCCCACACCTACTTGCCGGACGTGGCCGCCAACGCCTGGGATGCGGGCGTTGACCGCAGCATGATCCCGATCTGCCAGGACGGCGACGACTACTACTGCGTCGAAGAAGACGGCACCGTGGTGCTGTGGTCCGGCGAAGAAGAACTCGTCACCGAAGAGACGTGGGAATCGGTCTGGCACTGGGCGCGGGACGTCTGGCTGGAAAGCTGAGACCTGATCCCTGTGGTGAGCGGGCTTGTCCCGCGCCAGGCCGCGGAGCGGCCTCCATCAGTGCTCCGGCGTATCCTTGTGGTTATCCAGCGTCTCCAGCAAGGCCACCTGCATCCGCGTGTGCACGCGGATGAACCACCGCCAGAGCACCGCCGCTACCGCCGCCGTAACTACGGCAATCAGTACCAGCAACTTGTTGGTCGGCAGAATACTGGCCGACAAGGCTGCCAGTAGCAGGAAGATCACCAGCAGCGACAGAATCGGGATCAGCTCGGCAATCACCCGCCGCACCCGCTGGGTATGCCGCCCGGCCATTTCCGGTTTCACGCTCATTTCCGCCAGCAACATCGACAGCGCCTTGAGCTTGCGGTACGCCGCAATCAAAAACGGCAGCGACAACAGCAACGCCCCGCCCCAGATCAATGCCTTCTGCCAGCTTGGATCATTGATCCAACCTTCCAGATACCCACCAATGCGCGCCGCAAAAAAGCTGCCGGCGAAGAAAATCGCGATTACCAGCGCCAGGTTCACGCCGACTTGCAGGATGATTCTGCGGATCATCGACGCCAGCATCGCGCCCTCGCCCTGAGGCTGAATGCTGCGCAGCCACTCGCCGTACATACCGAATACCCGGCTCATGCGCTTGGGCATCACCGCGGCGATCTTCAGCGACAGCGGATCAGCACCGCGAATCAGGTAAGGCGTCAGCAGCGTGGTGATCGCCGAGACGGCGACCGCCACTGGATACAGGAAGTCACTGGTCACCTGCAAGGTCATGCCCAGCGCGGCGATGATGAAGGAAAACTCGCCAATCTGTGACAGCCCCATGCCCACGCGCAGTGAGGTGCGACCGTCATTACCGGCGATAAATGCGCCGAGGCCGCAGGACAACATCTTGCCCAGCACCACTGCCACGGTGATCACCGCGATGGGCCAGGCGTATTGCAACAGGATCTGCGGGTCGATCATCAGGCCAATCGCAACGAAGAAGATCGCGCTGAACATGTCGCGAACCGGCTCGATCAGGCGCTCGATCTTAATCAATTGCTTGGACTCGGCCATGATCGCGCCGATCAGGAACGCGCCCAGCACCATGCTGTATTCGAGCTTGACCACCAGCAGGCAGAAACCGAAACACAGGCCCAATACGGTGATCAGCAGCATCTCGTTGCTTTCGAACTTGGCCACATAAGCCAGCAGGCGCGGTACCAGCAAGATGCCGATCACCAAGGCGACGATCATGAACAGCGAGAGCTTGCCGACCGTGGAGAACACCTCGCCGGAGCTCACCGTGCCACTCACGGCGATGCTCGACAGCAAGGCAATGATGCCAATGCCAAGGATGTCCTCGACGATCAGCACGCCGAAAATCAGCTGCGCGAAACGCTGGTTCTTCATCTTCAAATCATTGAGGGCCTTGACGATGATGGTGGTCGAGGAAATCGCCAGGATCGCGCCGAGGAACAGCGAGTCCATGGTGTTCCAGTCAAACCAGCGGCCGATCTCGTAGCCGATCCAGATCATCAGGATGATTTCCAGGAAGGCCGCGATAAACGCCGTGGCGCCCACCTTGAACAACTTGCGCAGGCTGAACTCAAGGCCCAGGCAGAACATCAGGAAGATCACCCCCAGCTCGGCGAGGGTCTTGATGGTGTCTTCGTCGTGGATCAGGCCGAACGGCGGGGTGTGGGGGCCGATGATGAAGCCGGCAACGATGTAACCCAGCACCACCGGCTGCTTGAGGCGGTGAAACAGGATAGTGACCACCCCTGCCACCAGCATGATCACGGCCAAGTCCTGGATAAAGCTGATGGCGTGCATGGCGAGGGGCTCCTTGAGGGTACCGGCGCTTTTCCCACTTCCGCCCGCGCACATGGAAAGTCGCAAAGTGCGGAAGGAAAAGTCTGCCTTGATCGTAAGAAATGCCCTGAGATGGGCTTTTGAAGGTTAACACCGCGACTTCCAGCAGAAAGCCGGTGCAATATATGGAAACAGATCGGTGCAGGCGTGACGGCAAGCCGACCACCGGCGTCCCGTAAAGGATGGCGCTGCAAAGATTCCAGCACCCGCAGAGGTGCCCCCCAACCAATGCCTACAACCCGTGAGTGTGCTATGGAACCCGGAAACGCCCAGCTGTCGATGACGGTATTGATGACCCCTGACATGGCCAACTTCTCAGGCAATGTCCACGGCGGCACCCTGCTCAAGTACCTCGACGAAGTGGCCTACGCCTGCGCAAGCCGTTATGCCGGTCGCTATGTGGTGACGCTGTCGGTGGATCAGGTGATTTTTCGCGAGCCGATCCATGTCGGCGAACTGGTGACGTTCCTTGCGTCGGTCAACTACACCGGCAATACGTCGATGGAAGTGGGCATCAAGGTGGTGACCGAAAACATCCGTGAACGCTCGGTGCGCCACACCAACAGTTGCTTCTTCACCATGGTGGCCGTCGACGACCAGCGCAAACCGGCCGCCGTGCCGCCGCTGCAACCGCAGAACAGCGAAGACAAGCGCCGGTTTGTACAGGCCCAACAGCGTCGGCAGATTCGCCAGGAGCTGGAAAAGCGCTACCAGGAAATCAAAGGCTAACAGGCTGATCGAATCAAAATGTGGGAGCAAGCCCCCTCCCACTTTGGGTTTTGTGTACTTAGAGACCGATCGGGGTGGCTTCAAAACGTACGCGTGGGTGGGCGATACGATCCTGAGCCCGCACCAGCTCCAGCTCATAACTGGCGCAGGCCTGGGTTTCCAGCAGCACCTCGTGCACAGCCGCCGCGGTGAACTCAAAGGCGGCCAACAGGCTGTCGCCCAACAACACTCGCGCCAGGAACAACCCAGACGTCAGGTCGCCCACGCCCACCGGTTGGCGCGGGAAGGCCAGCAGCGGCCGACGCAGGTGCCAGCTGCCGTCGGCGGTCACCAACAACATCTCGAAACCGTCCGGCAACTTGCCCGGGTAATCCAAATGCTTGACCAGCACGGCCTTTGGCCCGCGTGCCAGCAACGCCTTGGCCATCGCCAGGCAATCGAACAGCGACTGCGGCTTGCGCCCGGCAAAGCTGTCCAGTTCCAGTTGGTTGGGGCACAGGAAGTCGGCCATGGCGACGGCTTCGTCGAGCAGAAAATCGCTGACGTCCTGGGACACGATGCAGCCTTTTTCCGGATGGCCCATGACCGGGTCGCACAGGTACAGGGCCTTGGGATTGATGGCTTTGATCCGCGCCACGCCGGTGAGAATCGCCCGGCCCTGGTCCGCGCTGCCCAGGTAGCCGGACAGCACTGCATCACAATTGCCCAACTCACCGATGGCGGCAATGCCTTCCACCAACGCAGGAATTTGCTGCGGTGCCAACACTTCGCCCGCCCACTGTCCATACTGGGTGTGGTTGGAGAACTGCACCGTGTTCAGCGGCCAGACATTCACCCCGACCCGCTGCATGGGGAACACGGCGGCGCTGTTTCCGGCGTGGCCAAAGACCACATGAGACTGGATCGCAAGCAGATGAGGTGTGCGTTTCATGCAGGGGATTTCCGTAAAGCCATTGAAATTCTGGCCGCGCAGTATGCGACTAAACGCAGCCTGTACGACAGACCGGCGACACAGTTAAGCTGCTCTCACTTTGTTGGAGTTTTTCGCATGCTGACCCTGGGAAACATGTTCGTGTTGATGCTGCTGGCGACCGGCGCCGCCTGGGTGTGGCACAACCACGGCCTGCGCGAGCGGGCGCTGGCGCGGGTCAAGCAGCATTGCGCCAAGCTCGATATCGAATTGCTCGACGGTGCCGTCGCGTTGAAGCGCATCGGTTTTGTGAAAGACGCCCATGGCCGGCGGCGCCTGGCGCGTATCTACAATTTCGAGTTCACCGTCACGGGCGAGACCCGTCACAGCGGGACCATCACCCAATTCGGCGCCCACAGCGCACAAATCGAACTGGCGCCCTACCCGTTCGAGGCCAAGGAGGCGCTGCCCAGCGCTGAAGTCATTGAGCTGAGCCAATGGCGACAGGACCACGCGGCCAAGAACCGTCAGTAACGGCAGGCTGCCAGCGCGGCCTGTAACGCGACCACGTCCTGTGGGGCGCTGAAGATCAGTTCGACACGAGAGTCGCGGCGCCATTCACTGGGCTGCCAGGTGAACGAGCTGTTATCCACAGCGTTAACGGAAATCCAGCGATCACGGCTGTGGATAACCAGTTTGGCGCGGCGCCATTCAAGACTTTTGAGCCACAGCGCCAGACGCTCGGGATCAAATAGCTGGCTTGGATGCCAGCGCCAACCAATACTCCAGCCGCCCTCCTGGGCCTGGCTCAAACAAATGGGCAGCGCGGGATCGCTCCAGATGGCCGGCAGTTGGGCCAGCCCATTGGGCACTGCAAAGTTATCCACAGCCGCGCCTGCAATTGCGTCCAAGCCAGGTAACTGGGCCAGCGGCAACTGCGCCTGGCGTGTCCAGTAAATCGCACAATCAGGTAATTGCCGTTGGATCCCATGGCGCTGCGTGGCATCCAGCGCTTCATCCTTGTTCAACACCAACAGCCCGGCACTGGCCAGTGCCTCCTGCTGCGCCATCGGCAAGGGCTTGCCCGCCGCGAGCGCTTGGGCGTCCAGCACCAACACACAGGGCTGAACCGCCAGCACCGCTTGCCACGGCGCTTCGCGCAGCTGCTTGAGCAACTGCGCCGGATGGCCCAGGCCCGAGGGTTCGATAAACAAACGATCCGGCTTGGCCCTACGCAACAGTCGGCCCAGGCCTATCTGGAACGGTGCACCATTCACACAACACAGGCAGCCACCAGCGACTTCGCCGAGGGCAATGCCGTCGCCGTCCTGGGTCAGCAGCGCAGCATCCAGGCCGATCTGCCCGAACTCGTTGATCAACACCGCCCAGCGCTCGTTGGCCGGGCGTTGGGCGAGCAGGTGCTTGATCAAGCTGGTCTTGCCGGCGCCCAAAGGCCCGGCAATCACGTGGGTAGGAATGTTCTGCAGCATCAGGGGCATCGTTCAGACCGTGTAGAGCGTTTGATCCTACGCGGTTACGCGAGCCAATCCAGCGTCAGAATCAGTCGGCGCTCATCCGCTTTCAGGCCGGGTGAGCGATGGATCAGGCCGTGGCCTTCGTTGCCATGCCATTTGGTGCCCTTGAGCAGGGCGACTTCACCGCACTGAATCTGCTCGATGCGCTCGCTGGGTTCGGCGTCCGGCTGGCTGAGCTTGCGCCGGTCCATCACGCCTTCACGCAACCACTGGCTGCCGACACCCGCATAGGTGGTGATCAACCGCACCGGCACATGATCGACGTGAAAACGCGGGCACATGGCTTTATCCAGCAGCCGCAGGCGCACGCCGATGCGCTTGGCGCCGAGCAGGCAGGCAAAGGCGCTGACCAGCCATGACACATCGGCGACAAAGCCTTCATACCCCTCAAGATCACGGCAACTGGACGCCAATCCCTGCAAGTTCGGCTCGGCGTCTTCGCTGTTAAGCTCAATCACCATCGAATCAGCCAACGGCTCGTTAAGTGCCACCAGCAAGGCGCCGAACTCGGCAATATGCAGCGGCAACTGGCGCTGCCACAGCGCCAGGTTCACGCCGTCCTCAAGGATGTCAGACAGCGCCAGCGGGGTTTCACCATGGGTCTGGCGAATCACGGGGCGCAAGGGGATAACCGGTGCCAGCATCAGGCTGCCTCTTCATACCAGGGACCAAACGGATCAGCCAGCAGGCGCCAACCTTCGACGCCCAGGGCCATTTCTTCATCATTGAGCAGGCACGCGTCCAACTCGGCGCGCATGTGGGCGAAGTCGATGTTCTGCCCGATAAACACCAGTTCCTGACGGCAGTCGCCGGTGCTGAGTTGCCAGTTGCCCATGATTGCCGCGACGCTTTCTTCGTCCTGAGGCCATTGGCTTTTCGGCACGAAACGCCACCAGCGCCCGGCAAACCCGTGACGCATCAGGCCGCCAGCCTGGGACCAGCTGCCGGCGTCCTGATGTTTGCTGGCCAGCCAGAAAAAGCCCTTGGAACGCAGCAATTTGCCGTTCACCCAGGGCCGGTCGATAAAGTCGAAGAAGCGTTGCGGATGGAACGGGCGGCGTGCGCGATAGGCGGTGGACGCGATGCCATATTCTTCGGTTTCCGGCACATGCTCACCGCGCAACTCTTGTAGCCAGCCTGGCGCTTGGGCGGCGCGTTCAAAGTCAAAGCGGCCGGTGTTGAGGATCTTGTGCAGCGGCACCTCACCCATGACCATCGGGATGATTTCTGCCTGGGCGTTGAGGCGCTCAAGGATGGCCATCAACTCTTCACGTTCGCTGCTGCTGATCAGGTCGATCTTGCTGATCAAGATCACATCGGCGAATTCGATCTGCTCGATCAACAGGTCGGTGATCGAGCGTTCGTCCTCTTCCCCAAGGGTTTCGCCCCGTGAGGCCAGGCTTTCGGCGGCCTGGTAGTCGAGCAAAAAGTTCATGCCGTCGACCACGGTGACCATGGTGTCCAGGCGTGCGATATCGGCCAGGCTCTGGTCGTTTTCATCGCGAAAGGTGAAGGTTTCAGCCACGGGCAACGGTTCGGAGATACCGGTGGATTCAATCAACAGGTAATCGAACCGACCTTCCTTGGCGAGCTTTCCGACCTCTTCCAGCAAGTCTTCACGCAGGGTGCAGCAGATGCAGCCGTTGCTCATCTCCACCAGTTTTTCTTCCGAGCGATTGAGCGTGACGTCGCGCTGCACCTCACTGCCGTCGATGTTGATTTCACTCATATCGTTGACGATCACCGCCACACGCAGATTTTCGCGGTTGCGCAGGACATAGTTGAGCAATGTGCTTTTACCGGCGCCGAGAAAGCCGGACAACACGGTAACGGGGAGACGATTGGGCATCAGGTATTCCTCATCAGGGTCGGCCGGTCAAATCGCCCGTTTATGGCGTTCGCGCAGCTCTTCACGTTCTTTGGCTTCGATACACAGGGTGGCGGTGGGACGTAGCAGCAGACGTTGCAGGCCGATGGGTTCTCCGGTCTCACGGCACCAGCCGTATTCGCCACGGGCCAGCAGTTCGAGGGCGTCGTCGATCTTGTCCAGCAGCTTCTTTTCCCGCTCCAGCAGACGCAGTTGCCATTGGCGTTGCTCTTCGGCGCTGCCGACATCGGCGGGGTCGCTGTTGGGTTCCTGCTCGCGCAGCACCAGGAATTCGCCTTCGATGCGCGCTTGCAGTTCCGTTCGCTGATTCAGCAACAGTTCGCGGAAGAAGCCTTGCTGGGCTTCATTCATGTAGGCGGCAGGCGGTTGGGTCAGCAGGTCTTGTTCGGTCATGGGGAGCGGGTCACGGGTCAGGCTGTGCTTTTATGTTATAGTATAACAATACAAATAAGCCAATCCCCCTTGCTCGCTGCGACGAAGGGCGCAATGCTTGAACACCTCCCAGCCCCGAGAAACCTTATGAAATACCTGGTGTGCGCCCTGTTATTGGCAGCGGCAGGGCCTGCCTGTGCACAAGCGCCGAGTCCGCTGGCCAACTGCACGCGCAGTGTCAACGTGCTGGCCTGTGTCGACCCGCTGGGCAACGCCTACAGTGTGGCGACGGTGGGCAACACCACGTATTTGCGCGGTTTCGAAGTGGCCGGCAAACGCTATTGGGCACAAACCAACAGCCGGTATGGGCAACTGACGTTTTTCACTGGCTTGGCCTCGGATGGGGAGGCGTGGGTCGGCTACACACGGCGAGTGGGCTGGACCACGATCAATCGGTTCTCCAGCTCCGGAGGGGCCAGCGCCAAGTTCACCTGTAGCCGGATCACCGGCTGCTAGGCCTGAGGATTCTTCTGTTGCTGAACCCACGCCATGTAACTGTTCATCGGCGGATTCTTCTGGAAGTAGTTTTTCAGGCCATCGAACAAACCATCCGCCACCGCCTGTTGATGGCGCGCCGTCACCAAGCGCTGGGCGTCCCGGGCGTTGGAGATAAAGCCCGTCTCCACCAGGATCGACGGCACATCCGGTGACTTGAGCACCGCGAACCCGGCCTGTTCCACGCGTTTCTGATGCAGGCTGGTGATGCTTTGCAGGCTGCCCAACACCGAGCTGCCCAGTTGCAGGCTGGAGGCGATGGTGGCGTTCATCGACATGTCGAGAATCACCCCGGCCAGCATCGGGTCCTTGTCCTTGAGATTGAGCAGCGTGGTGGCGCCCAGCAGGTCCGCGCCGTTTTCACGCTGGGCCATAAAACGCGCCGTGGCCGAAGTGGCGCCGCCCTCCGACAGCGCATACACCGAGGCCCCCGAGGCCGTAAGCCGTGGCGCGGCATCGGCGTGCACCGAGATAAACATATCGGCCTTGTGCTGGCGGGCGATGTCCACGCGCTTGCGCAGCGGTACGAAGAAGTCGTCGTTGCGCACCAGTTTCACGTCAAAGCCCTTCTCGCGTTTCAGCCGCTTGGCCAGCAATTGGGCGATGGACAACACCACGTCTTTTTCGCGCTGGCCCTTGGAGCCGATGGCGCCCGGGTCTTTGCCGCCGTGGCCGGGGTCGACCACCACCATGATGTCGCGCTTGGGATGCGCCTTGTCCACCGGCGCCACCAAGGGCGCAGGTTCAGCGGCGATTTGACGGGGCGCCTGAGTGGCACTGGTCAGATCGAGCACCAAGCGATGCCCCTGACCTTCCTGCGGTGGCAATACAAAGCTGTTGAGCTGCATCGGTGCGGCCAGGTCGAGCACGATGCGCGTATCCGCCTTGCCGAAATGCCCCGAACGGATCGAGGTTATCCCACTGTTCTTCAACTCAAGTTGAGAAAAATCACCACTGAGCCCCGCACCGCTGAGGTCGATGATCAGGCGCTCCGGCGCAGTCAGGGAGAAGGTCTTGTACTGCACCGGACCGCTGAGGTCGAACACCAGCCGCAGCTTGTCGTTTGAGCGCCACAATCGCGCGTTACGGATCTGCGTGGCGTGGGCCGTGAACGGCAACACAAAAAAGGGGCTGGCCAGGAGCAGATTGAGAAGCTGACGTCTGTGCATGACAAATACCGCAAATAAAGGAGCGTCCGTACTCGACATGACTGAAAAAAGGCTAGGACAGAAAATTCATCGTCGACTCTATTGTTATACTATAACATGTCGAATTATTTCCAACGATGGACCTGCTCATGAACGCGCTGACTCTGCCGGATATCGCCGCGCAGGCTTCACGCCAAGCCTTGCCACTCGACTGGGTGGGCATGTGCGGCATCGCCCTGCCAATCCTGATCGACGGTCAGCGCCTGACCGCCACCGCCGATGCCGGCGTGAGCCTGGACGACGGCACCGCCCGTGGCATTCATATGTCACGCCTGTACCTGGCGCTGGAGATGCTCGACCAGCAGCCCCTCACGCCTGCACTTCTGCGCAATGTACTGCAGCGCTTTCTCGACAGTCATGAAGATTTATCTAAGAACGCCTACCTGCGTATCCATACGAATTTGCTGTTGAAACGCCCGGCGCTGGTGAGCCCTTTGGCCGGTTGGAAGAGCTATCCAATCAGCATCGAAGCACGCCTCGAAAACCAGATGTTCCACGTGGAACAAAAAATTGACGTGACTTACTCCTCGACCTGCCCCTGTTCCGCAGCCCTTGCCAGGCAGTTGATTCAGCAGCAATTTCTCGAAGATTTCGCCGACAAGCCGTTGCAGCATGAAGCCGTGCTGACGTGGCTCGGCAGCGCCAATGGGATCATCGCCACGCCCCACAGCCAGCGCAGCAGCGCACAGCTTCACGTACATCTGCAAGGCGATCATCTGGCGCTGACTGACCTGATCAACGACGCCGAAGCTGCCCTCGGCACCGCCGTACAAACCGCTGTGAAACGTGCGGACGAACAAGCCTTCGCCCTGGCCAACGGGCAGAACCTGATGTTCTGCGAAGACGCCGCACGCCGCCTGAACCTCGCCTTGAGACGCTCGGATGCCGTCAAAGCCTTCCACCTGAAAGTGATCCACGCCGAAAGCCTGCACGCGCACGATGCCGTGGCTGAAAGCCGCTGGACGAGAAACCCTGAATGATCACCTGCAACGCGCTGCGCTGGGGCGCCCCCGGCCAACCGCTCACACCCGCCGTGGATTTCACTTTGGAAAAAGGCAGCCTTACTGGCGTTATCGGTCCCAACGGCTGCGGTAAAAGCAGCTTGCTGAAAGTGATCGCCGGGCTGCAAAAGCCGCTGGCCGGCAAGGTGGTCGTGGATGTTCCACGCCGCGGCGGCCTGGCGTTTCTGCCTCAGCAGCAGCACCTCGACCGCCAGTTCCCCATCAGCCTGCAAGAACTGGTCGCCGCCGGTTTCTGGGGCAGCCAACTCACGGCGCACCAACGCAGCCAGCGCCTGCAAGCGGTACTGGAGGACTGGTGCCTCAGTGGCCTGGAACAGCGCCCTTTGATGGCGTTGTCCGGTGGTCAATTGCAGCGCGCCCTGCTCGCTCGCATGAGCCTGGCCGAGTCGCCGGTGTTGTTGCTGGATGAACCCCACGCGGCCCTCGATGAAGACGGCCAGGCACTGTGCTGGAAACATATCCACGCCTGGCATGCCGAAGGCCGCACGCTGATCATCGTTTGCCACGACTTGACGTCCGTACGCCACCACACCGAGCACGTTCTGCACATCAAAAGCACCGGCTGCGTGTTCGGCAACAGCAAAGAGCTGATCCGCCCACAACCCCAGATGCAGGTGGCTTGATGCACTTCGCCGCCCACCTGTGGATGCCCTTCGTCGATTTCGTGTTTATGCGCCGCGCTTTGATCGGCGGGCTGGTGCTCGCATGCAGCACCGCGCCGCTGGGGGTTTTCCTGATCCTGCGCCGCATGAGCCTGATCGGAGACGCCGTGGCCCACGGCATCCTGCCCGGTGCTGCGCTGGGCTTCTGGTTCGCCGGGCTCAGCCTGCCGGCGCTGACCATCGGCGGCCTCGGCGCCGGCTTGAGCATGGCCGGCCTGTCGGCGTGGATCACCCGCCGTACCGGCCTGCGCGAAGACGCCAGCCTCGCCGCCATCTACCCCATCTCACTCGCCGCCGGAGTGCTGATCCTCGGCATCGCCGGCAAGCGCCTGGACCTCTTGCACCTGCTATTCGGCTCCGCCCTGGCCGTGGACGCAACCACCCTCACCGGCATGCTCTGGGTGTCCGGGTTCAGCCTGATCGCCATGGGGCTGATCTACAAACCGCTGCTGCTCGACACCCTCGACCCGCTGTTCCTGCAAACCGTCAGCCGTCTCGGCCCGCTGGCCCACGGGCTGTTTTTAACCTTGGTGGTACTGAACCTGGTGATCGGCTTCCAGGCCATCGGCGCGTTGATGGTAGTGGGTTTGATGATGTTGCCGGCCATCGCTTCACGTTTCTGGAGCCGGCGCCTGCCGGTGTTGATTGCAGTATCGGCGGTGCTGGGATGCCTGTCGGTATGGCTTGGCTTGTTGTTGTCGTTCTACTACTCACTGCCCAGCGGCCCGGCGATTGTGCTGGTGGCTGGCGCGGGGTACCTGCTGTCCGTGGTCTTCGGTCCGGTGCACGGTTTGCTGCGCCGCCCGCCCCTGCTTACATCCCAATGAGGTGTTTCCCGATGCGCGCTCTACTCGTGCTGTTCAGTCTGCTGCTGCCGCTGTCGATGGCCCAGGCCGCCGACAAACTCCAGGTGGTCACCAGCTTCAGTATTCTCGATGACATCACCCACCAGATCGGTGGCGATCACATCCAGATCAGCAACATGGTCGGCCCGGATGCCGACGCCCACACCTACGAGCCCACGCCGGACGACGCCAAGGCGCTGCTCAAGGCCAAGCTGATCATCAAGAATGGCCTTGGCTTCGAACCCTGGCTGGACCGCCTGGTAACCAGCACCGAAACCAAAGCCACGGTAGTCACCGCCAGTAAGGGCGTGATCTCCCACACCATGGAAGAAGACGGCGAAACCATCCCCGACCCGCACGCCTGGCACAACCTGGCCAATGCTGAAATCTACGTGAACAACATCACCAAGGCGCTGGTGGCCGCCGACCCGGCCAACACCGCCGATTACCAGCGCAACAGCCAAACCTACCTGAAGGAAATCTATCGCCTGCTGGCCGAAGCCAAGACCAAGTTCGGCGCCCTGCCACCCGGCAACCGCCGCATTGTCACCTCCCATGACGCCTTCGGTTACCTGGGCCAGGCCTATGGCATTCAGTTCCTTGCACCTCAAGGCCTGTCGACCGAACGGGAACCCTCCGCCGCTGAAGTCGCTGCGCTGATCACCCAGATCCGCAAAGACAAGGTCAAGGCCGTGTTCATGGAAAACATCAAGGACTCGCGCCTGCTCAAGCAGATCGCTGACGAAAGCGGCGCGCAGATCGGCGGCACGCTGTACTCCGATGCCCTCGCCGCCGAAGGCCCCGCCAGCACGTTTACCGGACTGTTCGAATACAACCTCAACACCTTGTGCGCGGCTCTGAGCAAGCCATGAACCTGAGCATGCTCGAACTGGAAGGGGCGGCCATTGGCAGTCGCTTTCCACTCGAACCGGTGCTCGACGCGCTGGCGTGGAACAGCGATGGCTTGATCGCCGCCATCGCCCAGCAACATGGCAGCGGCGCGGTGTTGATGCTGGCCTGGATGAACCGCCAGGCCCTCAGCGAAACCCTCGCTACCGGGCAAGTCTGCTATTGGTCGCGCTCGCGCCAGCAACTGTGGCGCAAAGGCGAAAGCTCCGGTCACTGGCAACAGTTGGTGGAAGCACGCCTGGATTGTGACGGCGACGCGGTGCTGCTGATCGTCAACCAACTCGGCCCGGCCTGCCACACCGGCCGGCCCACCTGTTTCTACAACGCCATCGATGCGACCACGTCCACATCATCACGGAGCCCAGCGCATGATCCGCAAGAACCCTTCCGGCGATCTGCCAGTGATTGCCGAATCGGCCTACGTCGACAAAACCGCCATCATCTGCGGCAAGGTCATCATCGGCGAGAACGTCTTCGTCGGCCCTTACGCGGTGATCCGCGCCGACGAAGTCGACGCCAGCGGCGCCATGGACCCGATCACCATCGGCGCCAATTCCAATATCCAGGACGGCGTGGTGATCCACTCCAAATCCGGCGCGGCAGTGACCATCGGCGAATTCACCTCCATCGCCCACCGCTCCATCGTCCACGGCCCGTGCTCGGTGGGCGATCGCGTGTTCATCGGCTTCAACAGCGTGCTGTTCAATTGCGCCGTGGGCGACGGTTGCGTGGTGCGCCACAACTCGGTGGTCGATGGCCGCGACTTGCCGGCCGCGTTCTACGTGCCCTCCACCACCCGCATCGGGCCCAACACCGACCTCTCGCAATTTCCACCGGTGAGCGTCAGCGCCTCGGAGTTTTCCGAAGACGTGGCGCGCACCAACGTTGATTTGGTACGCGGCTACAAAGCCCTGCAAAACGAGTTCTGAACCATGAGCCGCCTGCTGATCCGCAACGCCCGCCTGGTCAATGAAGGCCAGATTTTCGACGCCGATGTGCTGGTCGCCAATGGCCGTATCGAGAAGATCGCCAGCAGCATCACCGGCTGCAATGCGCCGTTGTCCATCGACGCCAAGGGCCAATGGCTGTTGCCGGGCATGATCGACGACCAGGTGCACTTTCGCGACCCCGGCGCGCCGGACAAAGGCAGCTTTTACAGTGAGTCCCGTGCGGCGGTGGCTGGCGGCATCACCAGCGTGATGGACATGCCCAACACCAATCCGGCCACCCTGAACCTGGAAGCCCTGGCCGATAAAAAGCGCCGTGCGGCGCTGCACTCGGTGGCCAACTACGGCTTTCACTTTGGGGTGAGTAACGACAATCTCGACACCGTCGCGGCCCTCGACCCCTGTGAGGTGGCCGGGGTCAAAGTGTTCATGGGCGCTTCCACCGGCAATATGCTGGTGGACGATCCACGGATTCTGGAGCGCCTGTTTGCCGACGTGCCGACCATCCTGCTGGCCCACTGCGAACACACGCCAAGCATCCAGGCCAACGAACTGCGCTTGCGCGAGCGTTTCGGCGACAACATCCCCGCCGTCGCCCACCCGCTGATCCGCGATGCCGAGGCCTGCTATCGCTCATCGTCTTTCGCGGTGGAGTTGGCAAAGCGCCACGGCACACGCTTGCATGTGCTGCACCTCACCAGCGCCCGGGAACTGGCGCTGTTCGAAGACAAGCCCCTGGCGCAAAAACGCATCACTGCCGAAGTCTGCATCCATCACTTGCTGTTCGACGACCGCGACTATCACCGCCTCGGCCATCAGATCAAATGCAACCCGGCGATCAAGACACGCGCCGACCGCGAAGCGCTGCGCGAGGCGTTATTGAGTGACCGTCTGGATGTAATTGGCACTGACCATGCGCCGCATACCTGGGCGCAAAAACAGCTGGCGTATCGTGAAGCGCCGTCAGGGTTACCGCTGGTGCAACATGCGCTGCCGGCGTTACTGGAGTTGGTGGCGGACGGCCTGCTGCCGCTGACCACGCTGGTCGCCAAGACCAGCCACCGGGTCGCCGACCTGTTTGCTATCCCGGACCGCGGTTATCTGCGTGAAGGGTATTGGGCCGACCTGGTGCTGATCAAACCCGAGCCCGAAGGCAAGCCGGTGAGCGAAGAACCGATCCTCGCCCGCTGCGGCTGGACGCCCTTTGCCGAACGCAGCTTTCGCCACAGCGTCAGCACCACCCTGGTCTCCGGCCACCTGGCCTGGCACAACGGCCAGGGGGTCGACAGCTGCCAGGGTTTGCCGCTGCATTTCTTGCGTTAGGCGCGGGGTTTGACCGTGCCGCAATCGTTGCCCAACCACTGCGCGTGGGTGTCCAGGCTGCCCTTCTGCTGAATGCCGGTGGCATTGAAGGTGCCGTTGACGGTGGTGGTGAATTCTTTCTGGCTCTGGAAAGTGGCGACGCCAGTGCCCTGGGCTTTCGGGCAGCTGAAACGGAATTTCCACTGGTTGCCGGTCTTGTCGGTCACCTCCTGTTTGCAACCCGATTGCGGGTCGGTCAGGGGAATCGAGTCAGACGCGACCTGCGCCGGCGTCAGGCACACCTGCACGCCTTTGCCGGCCATGGTGATGCCCTGCTTTTCGAGCATGGCGCGTTGTTCAGGGGTCATTTGTTGCTTGAGCTGACCGAGGATCAGGGACAAGTCCGGCAGGTCCTGGTTATCGACTTTCATATTGCTGGTGGTCAATTCCCACAAGCCCGGCGCCAGCATCTGCGCCTGCGCTGCCACCGGCAGCGACAAACCAACAACCAAGGACAAGCAGAGCAGACGAGCATTCATCGGGTAACTCCTGAGCAATTGTGGGCGTTAGACGCTGCAAAGGCGCCAGTGTTGCACGCCAAATAAAATAGCGACATTCGCAGCCGAACATGGTCTGTTAGGCATTGGATTGCCTGGAGTACCGACGTCCATGGATTTCTTCGGCCCGCACCTGCTCGCCTACTTCATCGCCACACTGCACTTTCTCGGGACTCTCGCCGCGATCCACGCGGTGTTGACCGTCAGGACCGCCCAAGGCTCGATCGCCTGGGCCTTGTCGCTGATGTTCATGCCCTACCTCACGCTGATTCCCTACCTGATCTTCGGCCGCAGCACCTTCGACGCCTACATCCAGGCCCGTCGCCAGGCCAACCAGGAAATGCACACCGCTATCACCGAGCTGAACTGGCGCCCTTGGGTCGAAGAAGCCCTGGCCGCGCGTAACTCCAGTGCCTACGCCTCGTTGCGCGCCATGCCCAAGCTGGGGCGGATGCCGTGCCTGGCCAACAATGAAGTACGCCTACTGGTGAATGGCGACGCCACCTTCAGCGCGATCTTCGACGCGATCCGCAACGCCAAGACGGCCGTGCTGTTTCAATTTTTCATCATTCATGACGACGAACTTGGCCGGCAACTTCACGCGCTGCTGAAGGAAAAAGCCGCCCAAGGCGTGAGCATCTACGTGCTCTACGACCGCATCGGCAGCCACGCCCTGCCCCATCGCTACGTGCAATCGCTGCGCGACGCCGGGGTGCAGGTCAAGGCCTTCGCTACCCGCAGTGGCTGGCTCAACCGCTTCCAGGTCAACTTTCGCAACCATCGCAAAATCGTGGTGGTGGATGGCATCACCGGGTTCGTCGGCGGCCATAACGTGGGCGATGAATACCTGGGCAAAAAACCGCCATTGGCGCCATGGCGCGATACCCATGTGCAGGTGAAGGGGCCGGTGGTGGCGTGCCTGCAGGAGTCGTTTGCCGAAGACTGGTTCTGGGCGGCGCGGGAACTGCCGCCGCTGATTCTGCCGGACGCCTATCCCGAAGACGGTGTGCTCTGCCAATTGCTCGCCAGCGGCCCGGCCGATCCGTATGAAACCTGCTCGCTGTTTTTTGTCGAGGCTATCCACGCGGCGACCGAGCGGGTGTGGATCACCAGCCCGTATTTCATTCCCGACGAAGCCGTGTTTGCCGCCCTGCGCCTGGCGGTGCTGCGCGGTGTGGACGTCCGCCTGCTGCTGCCCTCGCGTCCGGATCACCGCATTGTGTATGCCGCCTCCAGCCTCTACGCCATCGAAGCCGTGCGCGCCGGGGTGCGAGTGTTCCGCTACACGCCGGGGTTTCTGCATCAGAAGGTGGTGTTGGTGGACAGCGAAATCAGCGCCATCGGCAGTGCGAATATGGACAACCGTTCGTTCCGGCTGAATTTTGAAGTGATGTTGCTGACCGTCGATGAAGCCTTCGCCAAAGAGGTGGAACAGATGCTGCTGGATGACTTCGCGCAGGCCCATGAAGTCAGTCAGGAAGAAAGCCGCGAAACCCGGCGCCTGCAACAACTGGGGATGCGGGTGGCGCGCTTGATCTCACCCATCCTTTAACCAGATAACACAAAACAAAATGTGGGAGGG
>NZ_JADDUM010000011.1 GCF_015163715.1 Pseudomonas cyclaminis | reverse complement strand
AAGTGAGCCGGCTGTAAAAGCGGAACCCTAGGTGGCCGTTACCTGACCAACGGATATGTACTCAGACCCATCGCCATCGGGGGCAAGTTCGAATCGTCGCACCGCCCCTCCCACATTTTTGACCGCATTCCGCCCTTTAAACGCGTTGCTCCTGCTTGGGCTCGCGGATCTTGTACCAGGCCACATACAGCGCCGGCAAAAACAGCAGCGTCAGCAACGTGGCGATGATAATCCCGCCAATCATCGCGTACGCCATCGGCCCCCAGAACACCTCTCGCGCAATCGGGATCATGCCCAGGCTGGCCGCTGCGGCCGTGAGCAGGATCGGGCGACGCCGGTGCTCGGTGGCTTCCACCACCGCATCCCACGGCGTGTAGCCGGCCACCTCGTATTCGTGGATCTGCGTCACCAGGATCACCGAGTTGCGAATGATGATGCCGATCAGCGCCAAGATGCCCAGGATCGCCACAAAGCCCATGGGCGTCCCCGTGGGGATCAACGCCAGCACCACGCCAATCAAGCCCAACGGCGCCACGCTGGCCACCAGGAACATCTTCTGCACACTGTGCAGCTGGATCATCAGGAAGGTCGCCATCAGGAACAGCATCAACGGCACCACGCTGGCGATCGGGCCTTGGGCCTTGCCGCTTTCTTCCACGGTACCGCCCGTGGCGACCTTGTAACCCACCGGCAAACCGGCGCTGAATTTATCGATCTCGGGCTTGAGCTGCTTAACCAGATCCGTCGGCTGCATCTCGTCACGCACCGAGGCCTTGATGGTGATGGTCGGCTTGCGGTCGCGACGCCACACCAGCGGCTGCTCCAGTTCGTAACGCACGGTGGCGAATGCCAGCAGCGGGATCGAGGTGCCGTTGGGTGTGACGATCTGCAGGTTCTGCAAGGTCTCCGGGGTGCCGCGTTCGGCGTCTTCGGCACGGCCGACCACGTTGATCAGGTAGATATCGTCGTGCACCTGGGTCACTGACGCGCCGCTGACCACGCTGTTCATCAGTTGGGCCACGTCTTCCGAGGACAGCCCCAGTTGCCTTGCCTTGTCCTGGGCGATGTCGATGCGCAGCACTTTGCCGGGCTCGTTCCAGTCGTAGATGATCTCGCCCAAATGGGTGTTTTTATCCAGCAGCGTCGCCAGTTCGATGGCGTGCTTGCGCACCTGGTCGGTGTCTTTGCCGGATACGCGATACTGGATCGGACGCCCCACCGGCGGGCCCATTTCCAGGGGCTGCACAAAGCTGCCGATGCCGACAAAGTCATCACGCAGGCGTTTTTGCAGGCGCGCAATCAACTCGCCGCGTTCTTCCAGGCCTTTGCTGACGATCACCAACTGCGCGTAGTACGGGTTTTCCAATTGCTGGTCGAGGGGCAGGTAGAACCGGATCGCGCCCTGGCCGATATAGGTGCTCCAGCGCGCAATGTCGGGGTCGTCCTTGATGATCGCTTCCAGGCGTCGACGGCCCTGCGCGTCTCGTTGATCGAGGCGTTTTGCGGCAGGTTCAGGTCGACGAGGATTTCCGGACGGTCCGACGACGGGAAAAACTGGTTCTGTACGAACTGCATCGAGAACACCGAAGCGACAAACAGGCCCACGGTAATGCCGATCGCCCACCAGCGGTTGCGCATGGCCCAGAGCATGCCGCCGTTGAATGCGCGGCCAATGCGCCCTGGCTCGGCGTCGTGGGGTTTGACCTTGGCGCTGAGGATATGCACGCCGATCACCGGCGCAAACAGCACCGCCACCACCCACGACACCAGCATTGCCACGGCAATCACCGCAAACAGGGTGAAGGTGTACTCGCCCGCCGAACTGGCGTTGAGACCAATCGGCACGAAACCGGCGACGGTCACCAAGGTACCGGTGAGCATCGGGAACGCCGTCGAGGTGTAGGCGTAGGTCGCGGCCTGCTCCTTGGTTTCGCCCTTTTCCAGGCGCGTGATCATCATCTCCACCGTGATCATCGCGTCGTCCACCAACAGGCCGAGGGCGATGATCAACGCACCCAGCGACACCCGCTGCATGGTGATGCCGCTGTATTCCATGAACACGAACACCAGCGCCAAGACCAGCGGAATCGAGCACGCCACCACCAACCCGGCGCGCATGCCGAGGCTGATAAAGCTCACCACCAGCACGATGATCACGGCTTCAAACAGCGCGCTGGTAAAGCCGCCGACGGCCTCTTCCACCACTTCGGCCTGGTCGGAGACTTTATGCACCCCGACGCCCACCGGCAGGTCGGCGGTCAGTTCGTCCATGCGGGTGTGCAGGGCCTTGCCGAACGACTGGATATTGCCGCCCTTCTGCATGGCGATGGCCAGGCCAATCGCCGGTTTGCCGTTGAACCGGAACATCGGCCGCGCCGGGTCGACGTAGCCACGGCTGATCTCGGCGATGTCCGCCAGGCGATAGAAGCGGTCATTGAGCCGCAGGTTGACGTTGGCCAGGTCCTTCTCCGAGGCGAACTGCCCCGACGTGCGCACCGAAATCCGCTCCGGCCCGGCCTCGATCACGCCCGCCGGGGTCACGGCGTTCTGCGATTGCAGGCTCTGCACCACCTGGCGCTGGTCGCGCCCAGGGCGGCCAGCTTGCGCGTGGAGAAATTCAGGTAAATCACTTCGTCCTGCTGGCCGATCATCTCGACCTTGCCCAGCCCCGGCACCGAACGGATCTCGGCGCGCACCTGCTCCACATAGTCGCGTAACTGGCGCATGGACAGGCCGTCGCCGGTAAAGGCGTAGACCGAGCCGAATACATCGCCGAACTCGTCGTTGAATGACGGCCCCTGCAAACCCTGGGGGAACGTGCCGCGAATGTCGTCGATCTTCTTGCGCACCTGGTACCAGATATCCGGAATGGCCTTGGCGCTGGTGGTGTCCTTGAGAAAGACAAACACCGTGGACTCGCCCGGCCGCGTGTAGCTTTTCACGTAGTCGAGGGAGTCGAGTTCTTCGAGTTTTTTCTCGATGCGGTCGGTGACCTGCTTGAGGGTTTCTTCCTGGGTCGCGCCTGGCCAGCGGGTCTGGATCACCATGGTCTTGATGGTGAACGACGGGTCTTCCTCACGACCCAGGTTCATGTACGAGAACACGCCCATCAACAGCGCGACGAACATCAGGTACCAGACGAAGGACTGATGCTTGAGGGCCCAGTCGGATAAGTTGAAGCTCCCTTTCATCGCGGGCTGTCCTCGTCGATTTTGACTTTTTGCCCGGGCTTCAGGCTGTTCACGCCGGCGGTGACTACACGCTCGCCGGGTTTGACGCCGCCGTTGAGCACGGCGCTTTGGGTGTTACGGCTGACGACGCTGACATCACGCGGTTGCACGGTCTGGCTTTGGATGTCGAGGATCCAGAGGCGGGTCTTGCCGTCAACGTCTTGCAGGGCGCTGAGGGGCAATTCCAGGCGCGGCGCGATGGCCGTGCTCAAGGTCACGCTGATGGCGGTGCCCAGGCGGAATGCGGCGGGCGTATCGGCCAACGTCAGGCGGGCGCGACGGGTGCGGGTGGCGCTTTGGGCCTGAGGTTCGATCTCGCGCACGATGGCGGTGGTGTTGACGCTGGGGTCCAACTGGCTGGCGACCAGGAACACCACGTCAGGTGGCAGGCGCTCGGCGAGGCCGGCGGCAGGTCGATGACCGCTTCCTTGACGTCCGGGCGAGCCAGGGTCACCACTTGCTGGCCGGCGCTGACCACCTGGCCAGCCTCGGCGTTCCAGGCGGTGACGATGCCGGCGTGGTCAGTGCGCAGCTCGGCGTAGTTGAGCTGGTCCTTGGCCTGGTTGACCGAAGCTTTAGCCTGGTCGAGTGAGGCCTGGGTGGTTTTCAGGTCGGTCTGGGCGACATCCAGCTGCGCCTGGGCGCCGACGCCACGGTTGAACAACTCCTGTTGGCGACGAGCGTTGGCCTGGGCGTTGATGAATTGCGCCTGGACACGAGCGAGGTCGCCTTGGGCGGCGTGCAATTGGTTTTGCTGGTCCGTAGGGTCGAGGACGGCGAGCAAGGCGCCCTTCTCTACTTCAACACCCACATCCACGGCGCGGCGGGCAATACGTCCCGGCACGCGAAAGCCCAGATTGCTTTCATAGCGCGCCTGGATGGTGCCGGCGAAGCGACCGAGGGTTTCCTGGTCTTCGGCCTTCACCTCAATGGACAGCACCGGGCGCACGGGCTCGGGCGGCGTTTCTTCCTTGGAGCAGGCGGCCAGCAGCAGGCTGGCGGCGAGGGCTAGCGTCAGACGCTTCATGGCTGGGCTCCCTGCTGGGCAATCTCGACCAGCATGCCGGGGTGCAGCAATTGCCCACCGGCTACCACGACTTTTTCGCCGCCTTTAAGGCCATCGCTGATGATGACCTTGCCGGTAAGGTAACGGGCCACCGTGACCTTGTGCAGTTGCGCCTTGCCGTCGCCATCGACCAGCCACACAGCGGGTTCGCTCAAGTCTTTGGTGAGTGCCGACCACGGCAGCTCGACGCTCGGCTTGGCCTGCCCATTGGCGGTGGCGCTGACCACCGAACCCAGCTGCATGCCTTTGGGCAGCGATTGCAGCGCAATCTTCACCTGCACCGTGCCGGTGTTGGCCGCCACGGCAGGCGTGACTTCACGGACTTTGCCCTGGGCCTTGATACTCGGGTTATCCAACAGGCTGACGGTGATCGGCGCATCGGGCGGCGGCTCCACCAGCAGGGATTCGTAGACGTTGAACACCGCATCACGCTCGCCGTCGCTGGCCAGGCTGAAAATTGGCACAGTGGCCTGCACTACCTGGCCGACTTCCGCTTGGCGAGCGGTGATCACACCGGGCGTTTCAGCGATCAGCGAGGTATAGCCCAATTGCTCGCGGGCATTGGCCAGTTGAGCCTGGGCCGCAGCCAGGGCGCTTTGACTGCTGCGCAGCGCGGCCTGGGCGGCATCGTATTCGCTGCGGCTGGTGTAGCCCTTGGGCAGCAGTTTTTCCTGGCGCACAAAAGCCGCGGCCGTCTGCTTGACCCTCGCCTGTTCCGCCACGACCTGGGCTTGGGCGGAATCGACGTTGGTCTGCAAATCCTTGGGATCGAGCTTGGCCAGCACTTGCTTGGCGGTCACGCGGTCGCCCACGTCCACCATGCGCTGGATGATCTTGCCACCGACGCGAAACGACAGGTCGGTTTGCACACGCGCCTGAATATCCCCGGTGAGGGTGACCGCCGCGGCGAAATCCGCCGACTGAACGGTTTGCACAAAGACCCGGGAATGCTGCTTGGGTTCGGCTTTTTCCTGGCCGCAAGCGCTCAGCAACACCACTAAACCCAGGCCGACAATACAAGTGGAAATACGACCGCCCATGCAGACTCCTTGTGCGCGATGCGATGTGCCAGTGTGTATGCGACTGTGAGCTTAGTTCAGGGTTCCTTATCTGCATGGGCCAGCAAGCGTTGAAGTGATTTCACTGGCCTCATCGGGGGCAAGCTCCTGATGAGGCCAGTAGCATCAATGGAGAATCAGCCCTGCCACTTCCCGCCTTCAACAATCACACTCTCAGGCTTGGTGTCATCGCTCAGTTCTTTACGCACGTATTGGTCATACAGCTTGAGCAAAAACTTTTCTTCGCCCAGCTTCGCCAACTCGGCATTGACCCAGTCACGCAGTTCGATGTTGCCCTTCTTCACGGCCGGGGCAATCGGCGCTTCGTCGCCGAGCTTCTCTTCCAGCACGCGGTAGCCAGGGTTCTGCTTGGCCCAGCTGAACAGCACCAGGTTGTCTTGGGCGTAGGCATCGCCACGGCCAGCCGACAGTGCTTGCAGCGACTCGGAGTTTTTCTCGAACTTGAGCAGCTTCCAGTCCGGGTGGTTCTTGGTCAGCCAGATATCGGCGGTGGTGCCGGTGGTGACGATGGTGGTGCGGCTGGCCAGGTCATCCAGGCTTTTGACCGCGCTGTCGTTAGGCACCAGGGCCTGAACCGCGACTTTCAGGTTGGGGTTGGTGAAGTCCACCGCTTCCTTGCGTTCCGGCGTTACGGTCATGTTGGCGAGGATCAAATCGACCTTGTCGCTTTGCAGGAACGGAATGCGGCTGGCCGGTTCCACGGCGACGAATTCGACTTTGTTCTCATCGCCCAGCAGGTCCTTGGCGAATTGACGGCCGATGTCGGTATCGAAGCCAACGTAACGGCCCGCTTCGTTCACAAAGCCAAACGGTGGTTTGTCGGTAAAGACGCCAACGATCAGCTTGTCCCGCGCCTTGATTTTGTCGATGTAGCTAACGGCCGCAGGTTTTACCGGCTCTTCGGCCTTTTTATCGCAGCCGGCCAGCAAGGCGACGGCCAACAGTGGCAGCAGTAGTTTTTTCATATCAGTTCCAGTTCCTTGGTTTTCTTGGGCAGTGTTGAAACAAAGGAGAACTTCTCCAGGAACTGCTGCGCGCGTGCGGTTTGCGGGTTCGTAAAGAATGCCTCGGGGGTGTTGTGTTCGAGGATGCGACCGGCCTCCATAAACACCACGCGGTCGGCGACGGCGCGGGCGAAGGCCATTTCATGGGTGACGATCAGCAGGGTCATGCCATCGCGGGCCAGCCCCTGGATCACTTCCAGCACTTCCTTGACCATTTCCGGGTCAAGGGCGGCGGTGACTTCGTCAAACAGCATGACCTGCGGGTTCATGCACAGCGAACGGACGATGGCGATGCGTTGCTGCTGGCCACCGGAGAGCTGGCGCGGGAAGGCGTCACGCTTGTCGGCCAGACCGACACGTTCCAGCAGCTTTTCGGCCTGCTCGCGGGCTTCGCGGGGGTCGCGTTTTTGCACCTTGAGCGGGCCAAGCAGGATGTTGTCGAGCACGCTCATGTGCGGGAACAAGTGGTAGCTCTGGAACACCATGCCGATGTCCTGGCGCACCTGGCGCCAGTCGGTGTTGTTGCCCAGCAGCTCACGACCGGCAAACCGCAGGCTCCCGCTGTGGGCCACTTCCAGCCCATTGAGGCAACGCAGCAAGGTGCTTTTGCCGCAGCCGCTGGGGCCGAGGATCACCACCACTTCGCCGCTTTGCACACTCAGGTCGATGCCCTTGAGCACCTGCGTCTCGCCGAAGAATTTGTTGAACCCCTGAAACTCGATCAATGCACTCATGCTTGGGCCCAGCGCCGTTCCAGCACCTTGGAGGCGGCCGACAACGGGTAGCAGATAAAGAAGAAAAACAGGAACAGCACGCCGTAGATCAAGACCGACTCGTAGGTGCGTTCGATGATTTGCTGGCCGACCTTGATCACGTCCACCACACCGATCAGCACCGCCAGGGAGCTGGTCTTGATGATGCGCGTGTAGACGTTGATGGTCGGCGGGGTCATGCGCTTGAGGGCCTGGGGCAGCAGCACGTAGCCGTACAGCTGCGGGTCCGACAGGCCAATCGACAAGCCCGCTTCACGCTGGCCACGGGGCAGCGAATGCAGGGCGCCGCGCACCACCTCGCCCACCTCGCTGGCACCCCACAGCGACAGCACCAGCACCGCGCACCAGAAGCTCGGGATGCTCAGGCCGAAGAAAATCGGCAGGCCGAAAAACAGCAAGTACAGCCATACCAGCACCGGGATCGCCCGGAACAACTCCAGGTACACCCGCAGCACGGCATTGATCAGCCGGTGGTTCAATGTGCGCAGCACGCCATACAACACGCCGCCGATGGTGCTGAAGGCAATGCTCAAAAACGAGATCGACAGGGTTTGTGCAGCGCCCTTGCCCAACTGCGGCAACGACACCCACAACAACTCAAGACCCGAACTGGCCATGCTGGAGCCTCCTTTCCAGGCGGCTGAGCAGCAGCGACAGCGGCAAGAACAGCAGCACGCAAATCAGCGTCAGCACGGCGAGCATCTCGTAGGTCTTGTAGTAAAGGGCGATGTAGCTCTTGGTGGTGTAGAGAATCTCCGGCACCGCCACGGCGGAGACCACGGTGGTCTCCTTGAGCAGGAAGATAAAATTGGCGAACAGCGCCGGCAGGCTGAGGATGCGGCCTGGGGCAGGATCACATGGCGCAGCAGTTGCCAGTCCGACAGGCCGATGGACTTGCCCGATTCGATCTGCGCCAGCGGCACCGCTTCCACACCGGCGCGCAGCACTTCGGTGAGGTAGGCGCCGCCGAGGAAGGTCATGGTGATGATCGCCGCCCAGAACCCGGAGATATTGAAGCCCAGGGCCGGCAGCGCGAAGTACACGAAAAACAGTTGGATCAGCAGCGGCGTGTTACGCGCCAGCTCCACGTACAGCGCCACCAGGCGCGACAGGTAGGGCGTGCGAAACACCAGCAGCGCGGCGTTGATCAGCGCCACCAGCAGCGAGGTGGCAATGGCGATCAGGCCGACTTGCAGCGTCACCCCCACGGCTTTCAAAAACGCCGGCAAGGTGCTGAGGATAAATGCGAAATCGAAGGTCATCTTGAGTCCATATCGCCGCATGGGTAATGCCGCGAGCGCCGTCCATTCCGACGTGGGTAACGCCGGGTAGCGCGAACTTTAAAGGTATAAAAACAAAAATTTAAATACCGAAATAGCATATTGATATCACGCAAAAAGATAACCGCCGGATTCGCGGTTGTGGGAGGGGGCAAGTCGA